>JAVBOE010000063.1:0-41381 GCA_031550925.1 Bacteroidales bacterium
ACAACTACCTTTAGCTTAGGAAATTTACTGGTTATGTAGCTTATGTTACTGTTGTGTACTCCGTGGAGTTTTACAGGGTCTATCCCCTCAATAATGATTAACTTTTCTGCCATTCAGTTTTAATACAATTTGCTTAGGTACAAATGTATTAAAATTTACGCTCATATATGCCAGAATTATTTGAGTCGAGCAAACTTCGGGCATCTTTAACGAACTGCATGAAGCGTGAGTAGTAGCCTTCCTGAAAGAAGTCGTTTTTCTCCTCAAAGTTTTCAACAGGCAAAATATAGTATCGTTTAACACTTTCTTCGATGGGTTTATACGTCCAAACGAGAGAGTATGAGGCATCTGTAATTTCGGTTTTATCGTTTTCTTTTACCAGCGTAAAGTAGGTAATGGCACCGCCATCGGTATGCGTTCGTTCTTGGTTTGATACAAAATTACCCAAAGAATATACAATAGCGCTATTTGCTTTAGAACCGTTTGGGTGGTCGGTTTCTTCGCAGGAATATCTTAGCTCCATAGGCTGAATAACGTGTGGGTGAGAGCCAATAACTAGCGTAGCCCCATTTTCGATCATAAAGTTGGCAAGACGTTTTTGTTCAGCGTTGGGTAAGCGTTGGTATTCTTCGCCCCAATGGATGATGACAATGGTTGCATCAGGTTGCCATAGCTTGAGCGATGCCAGATCTTTTGCAATGCTATCTTGCTGAATGAGGTTTACCTGTGTGGGAGAGGGTATTGCCAATCCGTTTGTTCCGTATGTATAGCAGAGAAATGCCAGCCGGAATCCGTTTTTTTCGATGAGTAGGGGATAGTGACGATTTTTTTCGTCGAATGTTCGGTACGTGCCTAGGTGTGCTATTCCTAATGTATCGAGTACATCGAGGGTACGGGTAATTCCCTTCAATCCTTTATCACACGAGTGGTTATTGGCTGTCGCAAGAATATCTACACCAACGTTTTTGAGTGTATATGCAAGCTCATCGGGTGCAGCAAACTGTGGATAGCCGCTGTAAGGAGGACCGGGTAATGTTGTTTCGAGGTTGGCAAGGGTAATATCCGCTTCGCTCAGATTCTTTGCTATATACATAAAACAGCTGTCGTAGCTGTATGTTCCGTTGTATTTTGCCCCGGTAATTTGAGGCATGTGCTGCATTACGTCGCCAATAAAAGCAAAGCGTATGGTGTCTTGTGCTTTTGCTATACTAGCAAGGAAGAACACTAACGTTAAGGTTAGAATTAGTCGCATAGGTGTGGTTTTGTTACAAAGATAACAAAAAGCCCCCTCTACCTCCCCAAAGGGGGAGAATTTAGGCGAATATTTTCTTTGTAGAAGAAAGATTCCCTCCCTTTGGGAGGGCTAGGGAGGGCTTCTATGGTTTCAAGTAGCTTTGGATGGCTTTTACGTATGTTTCAAAAGCCGTTAATCCTTCTTTTGTAATCTTACAAATGGTTTGTGGATACTTGCCCTTAAACTGTTTAACTACCTCAATATAGCCTGCAGCACTCAACTTGTCCACCTGTACGCTGAGGTTGCCCGCGGTAGCTCCAGTCTTCTCTTTAATATATACGAAGTCTGCCTGCTCTACACTAATGAGTAAAGACATAATAGCTAAGCGCAGCTGGGAGTGTAGTATGGGATCGAGCTCCTTAAACATTTTTGTTTGCTTTACTATCCTTGCAAATTAATATATGACCGGGAATAATATAGCCGAATACAAAAGCAATAATGTATAATAATATATCATACCTCATTGGTGTAAAGAAGCATCCTATAGCGCAAGCCCAACAAATCATTGCGCCGAATTTGAGTGGCTTGAATCGGTATGCCATTCCGCTTACGAATAAGCCTGCGGCAGCTATTAATAGTAGAATAGGGTAGAACATGTAGTATGCTCCGGCAATGTATTCACCGGACACATCGCCTAATGATCTTAATATGGGATATGCCGAGAACATAATTGCCATACCAACAGCAAAAGCTATCCAAGTACCCCCTACAATTCTATCGGTGTATGTGTAGAATCTTGTTTTACGAGCATTTCGCCAGCCAATAATGAAGCTGCCAATAAAGCCTATAGGTAGCATTAACGTCCATCCATAATATTGCCAGAGTTTACCAAAAAATATAAAATTATTTAAACCGGCAAGAATTACTAGATAACCCCATAAAAGAAAATGATAACCAAGTCCTGATTGCACGTTAGTTTTGGCATTTTCTATCATCCCCATAATTACATTGAGGCTTTCTTTTTCGGTAAATTTCTTTTCCATCGTTTAAAAATGACTGTTTATTAAAACAAGTTATAAAGTATCAGGATGCTATTTTCTTTGATGCAACTATCATGTGTCCGGGGATAAGAGCGCCAAAGAAAAAGCCCACAACATATAGCAGTATATTGTATCTCCAGCTAACGTAAAAGCATGCAATTGCACATGCCCAGCATACTATTGCTCCAATTTTAAGTGGCTTAAAGTTGTATATAGTACCACTAACAAAAGTAGCTACTGCAGCTAAAATCAATAGTACAACATAAAATAAACGATACCCGCCGGGAGACAGAGGCACCAAATCGAAGGCAGAAAACAGCATCAAGGCCATGCTAATACCAAAAGCTATCCATACGCTGCCTACAAACCTATCGGCATGTGTATATACTTTTCTGATGCGTTTAGTTCTTCTGGCAATGAAGATGCTACACACCAATCCAACCGGGATCATTATCAGCCAGCCTAGCGTAGCCCATTTTTGACCGTAGAAGATAAAGTTTGTTAATCCTGCCAGTACGACTAAGTAACCCCATAAGAGAGAATACAGACCAAGACCTTTTTTTACGTTGCTTTTCGCGTTTTCTATCATTCCTATAATAAGGTCGAGGCTTTCTTTTTCGGTAAACTTCTTTTCCATAGCTTTTATATGCTTATAGATAATCTGCTTCAAAGTTAACATTTTTGTTTAAAGGCCCCTCCCAACCTCCCCAAAGGGGAGGAAAAAACCCTCCCTTTGGGAGGGTGGGGTGGGTTTTCTTTACTCACACTGTTTTAGTAACGATGCTGCCATGCCTTTACCCCATATAGGATCGAGCTCTGTAGCGGGTTCGAAAGTTTCGAATAGCTGTACACTTTTTTCTATAACCGGTTTTGCCTTTTCTTTTCCGCCGCCAAACATTGCCGGGGTATAGAATAAATTCTGCCCTAAAAGTAAGTATGCACGCGGATTATTAGAATTCTGCTTAATTGCTTCGGTAAGCAGCTGGCTTGCTTTAGGTCCGTATGTCTGAGAAAGCGTCATCGGGTCAACCATCATACGCCCTGTTGCTATCATGCTTTTCAGGCATGTCAATTCAGAGTTATTTGGGCTTAGCACTTCTGCATTAGCAAGCAGCTCGTCGGCGCGGTTAAGCTCCACATCAATATTTTTTGCTTCGGGACCTTGCATTCTATAGCAGCGTAAAATCTGCTGTAATGCTGCGTAGTAGTAGGGTTGCCACTTGTCTTTTTCGGCCTTTGCAATCCGTTCAAACGTGTTGCTTAAGGTAAGCATATCTTCTTTTGTTTTTACTGAATCTTGTAATGCAATGGTTTCTTTCATTACAGCAATGTACTTGTCGGTTTGTGCAAAACATGCAGCAGAGCAAAATAGAGCGATTGTGATTAGTAAAGTTTTCATAATGTTAGTTTTTTAGTGTGTTAGAAGCCCCACCAACCTCCCCAAAGGGGGAGGCTTTTAGTCTTACCTAGCTCCTCCCCCTTTGGGGAGGTTGGGAGGGGCTTTGATTAATATATTCCATCAATAATATCTTTCGAGCGATCTACACCCCAGCTTAAGAACACGCCTACAAAGTAGAATCTATCGGCAGTTGGAGTTATTGGATTTTTAATGCTTCCGTTGCTGGAATAGCTGTAACCGTATATATTCTTTTGTCCTAAAAGGTTGGTTACCGAAGCAACAACAACAGAGTTGGCACCGAATATTTTTGTAATATAGTTGATGCTGAAGCCAAGATCGTTGTAGCATTTTGTCCGTCCCCAGTCGGCAATATGATAGCTGTTGTTTGTAGTGTTATGCGCTAGGTTGAAGTAAGGTCGCCCTGTTGCAAACGTATAGCTGAAATTTATGCTGCTGCTTATAGCCTGTACCCATTTCTTTGCTACAACCGATATGGTGTGTTCTGCTGCAAAGCTGGGGCGCATTTTTTCGGGATACTTCAGGTAGTCGCGTTTTGTATCAAGATAAGAGTAGCTTATCCAATAGTCGAGCCAGCTATTGAATGCTCTTTTATCTCTCCAGTACACCTCAACACCACGCGCATAGCCCGATCCATCGTTATTGTACACCGGTGTTGTTTTTACCAAATCATCGTACGTTTTGTAAAAGCCCTCAATTCGCAACGTTTTATACTTTTCGTTATACTGATAGTTTAGAATGTAGTGGGCTGCTTGTTGGTAGCCGAGGTCTGTGGTATATATCATTTGTAGATTCTCCGGTTTTTGATAAAATATACCATAGGCTGCGGAGAATTGAGATTTAGGGCCAACCTTATATGCAGCAGATATACGAGGGGCAATATTCCACTTATTGATGATGCTTGAATATTCGCCACGTACACCTATTTTTACTGCAATTCGGTATGTTAGGTGGTAATCCATTTCGCCGAATATGGCACCATAGTTATCGGTAAGCGTTTTGCTGTACTGCATGTAGGTATTTTCAACATTTTCATGCCAATACTCTGCACCAAATCGTAAAGCGTTGAACCCACCTAGCTTTTTTTCCAGTACAAGCTTTGCTTGGGCAAAATTTTGAACGGCCTCTGTGTTGAAGTTATAAATGGAATCGAGATAAGGGGAAGGGAGAGTGATGATATTATTGTCCTCATCTTTTACAGCATGATTAACCTTATCGTTATTATAGCTGTAACCTATACCCAAGTCGAACTTCCAGTTGTTACCTAAATATTCTTTCCAGCTAAGGTTGTTGTACCAGTTGAGGGTTTTCATATCATAGTTATTCTTGTAGTTTTCAAAGTCAATGTTTTCGCGACTTATATCCATTTTGTCGAAATCGGCGCTGGTGTAATACTTAACCATTCCACCCCATTTGGTTTTAAAACGAAAGTTGGCGTTACCCGCGTAGAACTGTGGCGTTTTATTTACTTCATAGGTTTGCTTTACGACTTCGAAGTACGGTCCCGGATTAGTATAGGTAAAATCAACGCCCCATGATGACTTTTTATCTTTGCTCAGCTGCTGAAAGCCCGCACCTAAATAAACGGTAGATACGCTTGCACTTGCCTGTGATTGAGTTGGTAGATCAATGGATTCAAGTATCAAAGCTGATGATAGAGCCTGTCCATAAAGGGCGGAGTAACCTCCTGTACTGAAAATTGTACCTTTAAATAGTACAGGAGAAAAACGGCTACGCTGCGCAATATTCTCAGGACCAGAAAAGTAGGGCTTAGGTACTAAAGTACCATCTATATACTGCTTGGTTTCGTACACCGAGCCTCCGCGTACAGCTAGCCCTTCCTGCTCGCCAACCTGCTGCGCGCCGGGCAATGTACGGATAGCGGAGGTAATATCTGCATTCGATGCGCCTGTTGTAAGCATATCGATAGAGTTAAGTACGGTTGAGGCACGCTTTTTATCGCCGGCCTCGAACGAGCCTGCCATTACAATAGCGGCATCCAGCTCTTGTATATCTTCTTTTAAGGTAATATCTAAGGTAATGTTATTTCCTTGCAGGTTTAGTGATTGACTGTAAGGTAGATAGCCAATGCTGCTAAAAACAATGGTTGCTTCTCCCTTATTAGAGGTGCGAAAAGAGAAGTGCCCTTCAGCATTGGTGGTAGTACCATCGTAGCTATCTGCAATGCTAATGCTAACGCCTTGAATGGCTGTTCCTTTTACGGTTTTTACCGTTCCGTCAATCTTGGTTTGGGCTATAGAGCATAATGCTTGGCACATTATTACTATTATAATAAAGAGTGATTTTTTCATGGTTTTCGTCCTGACGATTTATAAATATATTGCAAATATAAATTAGTTTATAAAATAAACCAAATGTTTTTGCGAAATATTTTTTATATAGCTGATAATCAGTAATAAAAATTTATATAGGGGATAATATGCTGAAAATAGGGCGGTTTAGATCTAATAAAAATCTTCAGACCCTTGTAAAATAAGGGAACTATGTTTAGACAACCTCTGCAACAACAAATGTACTTCCGCCCACAAAAATTACATCGTTTTCTGTAGCCATATTTTTAGCCTTTTTATAAGCAGTGCTGACGGGTTCTATAACTTCTCCGTTTAAGCCAAATGCCATACATTTTTCGGCAAGTTGTTCAGCGGGCATGGCTCTTGGGAGGTCTGCTTTTGTAAATAGGTAGTATGCATCTTTAGGCATTAGAGGGAGTATGCTTTGCAGGTCTTTATCGCTCATTACACCTATGATAAAGCACAGCTTATCATATTGCTGTTTCTTAAGCTGTTGCATACTTTGCTCAAAACCATGAGCATTGTGCCCTGTATCTAAAATTATGGTTGGTTTATGAGAAACTATTTGCCATCTTCCCATTAAGCCTGTTGTTCTTGCAGTGTTTAAAAGACCACTTGAAAGTTCTTCTTGACTAATCTCTACCAGCTTATTTTCTACAAGAGCATTTACAGCTGCAAGCACAGTAAGCAAGTTTTTCTTCTGATAGTGTCCGTTTAAATCAAGACAGTAATGAGTTTCGCGAAATAAGAACGAAGGAGGTACATTTATTTCGAAGCATTGTTTATCACCTTTATCAAAAGTGTTTACAACGCTTAATTGCTTATCGGCAAATACTATTGGTGCATCTTTGCTGCGCGCCTGTTCTTGGAATACTTTTGCCGATTCTTCATTCCATTCACCAATAACAACAGGTATGTTCGGCTTAATGATTCCGGCTTTTTCTCCGGCAATTTCACTTATTGTTTTACCTAAAAAATCAGTATGATCTAATCCGATATTGGTAATAACGCTAACCAACGGAGTTATGATGTTTGTAGAGTCTAACCTACCGCCCATGCCGACTTCAACAACTGCAATATCTATTTTCTGACGGGCAAAGTAATCGAAGGCAAGAGCAACCGTCATTTCGAAGAACGAAGGTTGTATTTCTTCAAACAGCTTACGATGGCTCTCAACAAAGTTGACCACTTCATTCTCCGGAATCATTTCTCCGTTAATCCTTATCCGTTCTCTAAAATCTCTGAGGTGTGGCGAGGTATATAGCCCGACTTTGTAGCCCGCTTGCTGTAATACGGCAGCCAGCATATGCGATACGGATCCTTTTCCATTGGTTCCGGCTATGTGTATGCTTTTAAACTTACGGTGGGGATGGTTAAAGTATTCGTCCAGTTTTTCTGTATTAACCAAATCTGCTTTATACGCAGCCTTACCAATACGATGAAACATTGGCAGCTGGCTGAAAAGCCAATCGAGAGTTTCTTTGTAATTCATATATCGTCAAAAATTTGATACGAAGATAAATATTATCCGGAACAAGGATGAAAGAACAAAGACTAAAGACAATAAAATGAATCAAACATAGTCCTTGTTCTTTCATCCTTGCTCTTTTGTCTTTGTCTCTTTTCTTTTATCTTTGTATCCCGATTGGCAAAACAGCCTAAATTGTTGATAAATTGTGCGTATAGTTTAAGCTATTTGCACTTAATTAACGGTTTTTAGTGCTAGATTTGCCCGCTTTCCACAATCTTTGCACTGCCGCATGACATTGTTGGTAAGGAGTTGTGGTTAATTTATATTTTGCTTGGATTAATACTTTCCTGTCAATCACTTTGAGTTAGTGCTAGACGGGCTTTTGCATATTATAAAACAATAGTAAATCGAAAATAAGCTTACTATGAGTGAAACAGTAAACATTCGTGAATTAAACGAGAAAATTCAACAAGAAAGTTCCTTTGTAGATATTGTAAACCTTGAAATGAACAAGGTTATTATTGGTCAGAAGCATTTGGTAGAGAGCCTGCTTATAGGGCTTCTTGCTAACGGTCATATTTTGCTTGAAGGGGTTCCCGGGTTGGCAAAAACATTGGCCATTAATACGCTGGCAAACATTGTCGATGCAAAGTTTCATCGCATTCAGTTTACGCCCGACTTACTACCTGCCGATCTTATCGGTACGCAGATTTATAGTCAAAAAAACGAAGAATTTCATGTAAAGAAAGGGCCTATTTTCTCTAACTTTCTACTTGCTGATGAAATCAACCGCTCGCCGGCAAAGGTTCAGAGCGCTTTGCTCGAGGCTATGCAGGAACGCCAGGTAACTATCGGAGAAAATACATATAAACTTCCCGAGCCGTTCTTGGTACTGGCAACACAAAACCCTATAGAGCAAGAAGGAACCTATCCGCTACCCGAAGCACAGGTTGACCGTTTTATGATGAAGGTGGTAATTTCTTATCCCAAGAAAGAGGAAGAGAAGCTGATTATTCGTCTTAATGCAACCGGTGAGTTTCCTAAACCCAGCCGTGTGTTGAAGCCCGAAGATATTACACGTGCTCGTAACGTTGTTCGTGAGGTTTATATGGACGAAAAGATTGAGCAATACATTGTAGATATCGTATATGCAACTCGTACCCCCGATGAATATGGTTTATCAAAGCTTTCAGGCATGATTGCTTACGGTGCTTCGCCACGTGCAAGTATCAACCTGTCGTTGGCAGCTAAGGCATACGCATTCTTAAAACGTAGAGGATATGTTATCCCCGAAGATGTACGCGCTGTTTGCTACGATGTTATGCGCCACCGTATTGGGTTAACATACGAAGCCGAAGCCGAAAATATTGTAAGCGAAGATATCATCACTTTAATTTTAAATGCTGTAGAAGTTCCCTAGTAGATAAGGGTTTTAGGCGTTTAATGTTTTAAAGTATATCGACAAAGATGGATGCAACCGAATTACTGAAAACGGTTAGAAAGATTGAAATAAAAACGAGGGGGTTATCTCACCAGATTTTTGCAGGAGAGTACCATAGCGCGTTTAAAGGGCGTGGTATGGCTTTCAGCGAGGTAAGAGAGTACCAGTATGGCGACGATGTTCGCAGTATTGACTGGAACGTTACCGCGCGGCTCAATACTCCCTATATAAAGATATTTGAAGAAGAACGCGAGCTAACTGTAATGCTGTTAGTGGATGTCAGCGCATCTCGTATGTTTGGTACCGGCGATAAGATGAAGCAGACTCTTATTGCAGAGCTGGCGGCGGTTTTATCGTTCTCAGCAGGCATGAATAACGACAAGGTTGGCGTAATCTTCTTTAGCGATAAGATAGAGAAGTTTATTCCACCTAAGAAAGGGCGTACGCATACACTTCGTATTATTCGTGAGTTACTGGATTTCGAACCTCAAAGTAAGCAAACAAATCTAGCGGAGGCGTTGCGTTTTCTTACTAATGCTATAAAAAAACGCTGTACGGTTTTCTTGCTTTCGGATTTAATGGACGTGGACGAAAACGGCGATATTCGCTTTAACGATGCGCTAAAAATAGCAGGACGTAAGCACGACCTAGCTTCTATCAGAATATATGACCAACGGGAGGAAGAGATGCCGAATGTTGGGGTAATTCAGCTTAAAGATGCAGAAACAGGCGAGATGAGATGGGTAGATACAGCCCGTCGTTCAGTGCGCCGTGCTTATGCCGATTTTATGCGTTCGACTGAAGGAAAAATACAGCAAGCGCTCTCTAGGTGCAGAATTGATAGCGTTTCGGTAAATACAACAGAAGATTATGTTCGACCGTTAATTCAGCTATTCAAACGTAGGTAGTATGGTAGGTAAACATATAAAAATATTATCAACGGCATTTCTGATTATCCTGTCATCGTTAGGAGTCATAGCGCAGGAGTCTGTCGTAAAAGCTACCATTGATAAGGATTCTATTCTTATCGGAGATCACGTCATGTTATCGCTCGAGATAGCGTTAGATAAATCGCACCAGTTCGGTTTCCCTACGTTTAAGGATACCATATTTCCAGGTATAGAGTTGGTAGAAGATTTACCGATGGATACGTTGAAGAACGGAGAGGCAGGTATCATGCTTCAGAAAAGGTACGTTATTACATCGTTTGATAGTGCTCAGTATTATTTTGCAGTTCCATATTTACTACAACGCGGCAGCTTGATAGATACATTCTTAACTGAGCCGCTTTCTTTATACGTAAATACAATCCCTATTGATACTACCACCTATGTGATGTATGATATAAAGGATGTAGTACAATATCCATATACGTTTAAAGAGGCTCTGCCTTGGATTTTATTAGGTCTTGCAATTTTGTTGTTGATTCTTCTTGCGATATATATATACATGCGATGGAAGAAAAATCAGCCCATATTCTTTAAGCCTAAAAAGGTTGAACCGCCTTATGTTATTGCGATGCGAGAGCTGCAGAAGCTAAAGGAAGAAAAAGTTTGGCAGCAAGATAAAATTAAGCAGTACTATACTCGCTTAACCGATATACTTCGAGTATATATCGAGGATAGCTTTGGCATTCAGGCGATGGAAAAAACGTCACAGGAAATTTTGCATGATATTGAAAGCGCGGATTTGAATCAAAAATATCCGTTGATAAAGCTTCGCGAGATGTTTACTGCGGCAGATTTGGCAAAGTTTGCCAAATATACTCCAACTCCCGATGAGAACGAGCGTTCGTATATTACTGTTGCGGAATTTGTAGAAGCAACTAAACCGATTGAAGAACCGGAAGACGATAACGAAACGGTTGAAGAAAAAACATCAACCGAAGAAAAACAAAATCAATAGAATAGAGTATGCCGACATTTGAATATCCGAAAATACTTTACTCTTTATTGCTGCTTGTGCCGCTTATTGCTTGGTATATATACCGTATAAGCCGGTCGGGTGTTTCTATGCAGATATCTTCTACCATGGGTTTTGCAAAAGTTAAGAACGGAGTTCGTTACTATCTCAGACATTTACCGTTTGCGTTTCGTTGTTTAGCTATAGCGTGCGTAATACTTGCAATTGCCCGCCCACGCTCTTCTACAGAGTTAGAGAATGTTACAACAGAGGGTATTGATATTATGCTTACGCTTGATATTTCTACCAGTATGGAGGCGATGGATTTTAAGCCTAACCGTATTGAAGCGGCTAAGAGTATTGCGACACAGTTTATTTCCGAACGTCCTGCCGATAGGATGGGACTTGTAGTTTTTGCCGGAGAAAGCTTTACTCAATGTCCTTTGACTACTGATAGAATAACGCTTATTAACTTGTTGAAAGAAGTTAGACCCGGCATGATTGAAGACGGTACGGCTATTGGTGATGGTTTGGCAACGGCTGTTGCACGGCTTAAAGATAGCGATGCGAAAAGTCGTGTTGTGATACTGCTTACAGATGGCGAGAATAACCGAGGAAGAATATATCCGCTTACTGCGGCAGAGATCGCGCAGACATACAGCATACGTGTTTATACTATTGGTGTAGGGGCAAAGGGCACAGCACCTTATCCTTATACCGATGTGTTTGGCTCAAGACAGATAGCACAGGCGCAGGTTAATATTGATGAGGAGCTGATGACGAAAATTGCCGATATGACAGACGGTAAGTATTTCAGAGCTACTGATAATACTAAGCTTGCGGAGATATACAAGGAGATTAATCAGATGGAAAAAACTAAAACAGAGATTGATTCATTTCCTGTTTATAAAGAAGAATTTTTGCCCTATGCTCTGGCAGCATTAGGTTTACTAATATTAGAATTGTTGTTACGTTTATTTATTTTTAGACGAATACCATAATGTTTAGATTAGCACAACCCCAATATTTGTGGCTATTATTGCTTATTCCGTTACTGCTGCTATTATTTGCACTCAGCAGTAGTAGGAATAGAGTGTTGCTGAAACGTTTTGGTAACATGCAGCTGCTAAGACAGCTTATGCCCGATTACTCAAAATATCGTGGATGGGTTAAGATGGGCCTTATATGTTTGGCTATTGCGTTTTTTGCCGTAGGTATGGCTCGCCCTCAAACAGGTGCGAAGGTTAAAGAGGTTAACAGAAGAGGCATAGAGATTATAATCGCGCTTGATGTATCTAATAGTATGCTAGCCGAAGATTTTTCGCCTAACCGTTTGGAACGTGCTAAAATGGCCATATCAAGGCTTGTTGATAAGATGCGTGATAATCGTATTGGACTAATCGTTTTTGCAGGCGATGCTTACGTTCAGCTTCCTGTTACCTCCGATTTTGTTTCGGCTAAAGTATTTTTGTCATCAATAAATACAGGCATTGTACCAAAGCAGGGTACGGCAATAGGTTCGGCTATTACAGCGGCTATCCAGTCTTTTTCGCAAGGAGATACTCGCAGTCGTGCATTAATAGTTATTTCTGACGGAGAAAACCATGAAGATGATGCTGTGACAGCAGCAAAGCAGGCGGCTGAGTTAGGTATCAAAGTCTTTACTATTGGTATCGGTTCGCCACAAGGTGTTCCAATTCCTATGCAGGGAGGGATGCTGAAAGATAAGAATAATGATGTTGTTATCACGAAGCTGGACGAAGCAATGTTGACAGAGATTGCCAACGCAGGCGGAGGTTTCTATACAAGAGCTACCAACACGGATATAGGATTAACCAAGCTGTTGGATGAAATTGAAAGTATGGATAAAGAAGAGTTTTCGGCTGTAGTTTTTCAGGAGTATAATGAGCTATATATGTATCTTTTTGCAGTAGCTGTTTTATTGCTACTGTTGGAACCATTGCTTTTAGAGCGAAAAAATAAATTGCTGAATAGTATAGATATTTTTCAGGTGAAAAATAAGAATTAAAACGTATGAAAAAGCAGCTGTTGGTTATTCTTGCGCTAATGATAGCTCTTCCTGTTTTCTCGCAAAAACCGGATAGAAAAGAGTTTGTGAAGAATATCAGAGAGGGAAATAAAGCATACGAGAAAGCGAACTATGAAGAAGCAGATGTCTCGTATCGTAAGGCTATGGAGGCAAATCCTGCATCGTTTGATGCTATTTATAACTTGGCAAATACCGAATATAAGCAAGAAAAATTTGAAGATGCCGGTAAGCGTTATTCTTCTGTTATCAGCAGTACAGAAGATAAACAAAAGAAGGCAGATGCATACCATAACTTAGGAAATGCTTTGCTAAGTGAAAAAAAGTACAAAGAAAGTATTGATGCCTATAAAAGTGCGCTGAAACTACGTCCTAATGATATGGATACGAAGTCGAATTTGGCTTATGCGCAGAAGAAGTTGGAAGATCAAGAAGGTGGCGGTGGTGGCGGTGGAGATAATAATCAAAATCAGGATCAACAGGACCAAAATAAGGATAATCAAGATCAAAACCAGAATCAAGACCAAAATCAAGATCAGAACCAAGATCAACAGAATCAGGATCGGAACCAAAACCAGAATCCTCAGGATAATCAGCAAGGACAGCAGCCTAAGATATCTCCGCAAGAAGCACAGCAGCTGTTAGAAGCAATACAGGCAGATGAAAAAAATACGCAGGAGAAAGTAAATAAAGAGAAGGCAAAGGCTGTAGGAAAACAAAACATAGAAAAGAATTGGTAAAGCTCCTTAGCTATGAAAACAGTATATTATTATATGAAGCTAGCTAGACGATATTCTACATTACTTTTAGCGTGTATTCTTTTTCCATTGTGTGTAAATGCGCAAGCCCCCACATTAAAAGTAAATGTTCCTAATGTTGTTACAGTAGGCGAGCGGTTTCAAATTGTTTTTGAAGCAGACGTCTCTGGCTATACAAATTTTTCTACCGCTCAACAATGGGATGGTATTAATATTCTTGCCGGACCAAGTGTATATACAACATCGTCTTTTTCGTCTGTAAATGGAAAAGCAACAACATCAACGGCAACCATTTTTACGTTTATTGCTGTTGCTCAAAAAGAAGGCAAGTTCACTATTGATGGTGTAAGCATAGAGGTAGGTGGCAAAACCTATACTTTTTCATCTAAAGAAGTAGAGGTTGTTAAAGATGATGGCGGAAGAAGCGCATCTTCCGGCAGCAATGTTCAGCCTACGTCATCAGGCAGTTCGCCGCAAGTAACAGCTGCTTCCGATGATGATATGTTCGTTCGGGTTAACGTGAGTAAATCTAACCTATATAAAGGCGACTACCTTATTGCTACTGTAAAAATATACGTAAGAAATACGAACCTTAGAGGTTTTGAGGATTTCAAGTTCCCTACTTTCAACGGATTTTACAGTCAAGAGTTGGAAGCACCATCACAGCTGGTATTTCAGCGCGAAAATGTAAACGGACGAGTTTACGAAACAGCGGTTATCCGTAAGTATATTTTGTATCCTCAACATACTGGCTCGCTAAAGATAGAACCGTTTGAAACTGTTGTGGTTACACTTGTTCCAGCAGTTCGCTCTCGTAGCATGTTTGATGATATGTTTGCTCCGCAAGGAGAGGTGGCACGTAAAAGATTAGTATCACCTCAGGTTTCTATTAATGTTAAAGACTTGCCTGCCGGAGCACCAGCCTTATTTTCTGGGGCCGTTGGCGATTTTAGCATGGAAACGTCACTATCAAAACCGGATGTTACGGCTAATAGTGCGCTAACATACACCACAAAAATTACAGGTACAGGAAACTTTAAGCTGTTTACAGCACCTAAGCCGACTTTCCCCGCAGACTTTGAGGTATATGAGCCTAAAACAAACGATAATCTTAAGAATTCTGCATCGGGTCTTACCGGTTCACGCAGCACCGAAACCACTATACTTCCTCGTAGTGCAGGTTCGTACACTATTCCTCCTACAGAATTTGTTTACTTTAACCCGAGCAAAGGAGAGTATGTTACACTTCGCTCGAAAGAGCATACGTTAACGGTTGCAAGAGATTCTACTTCATCTCAGTCTGTGACAATTTCAACAAATAAGCAGCAAGATATTCGGTATATTGGAGAAGATATCAGATCAAATAAGCTTGTTCCGCAAAGCTGGCGTATGGTTGGAAGTGCATTCTTTGGTAGCTTAACATACTACAGCATATTCATAGTTGCTATAATACTCTTTGTTATTGCCATATTTATTTTTAGAGAAAGGGCAAAGCGTAGGGGTAATGTGGTACAGATGCGTAACCGTAGAGCAAATGCTGTGGCTAAAAAGCGACTTTCGGTTGCAGGTAAGCTGCTTAAATCGGGTAATATTGCTTGTTTTTACGAAGAATTGCTAAAAGCATCTTGGGGATATTTAGGCGATAAGTTTAATATTCCTGTAGCAAATCTATCACGTGATAATGTGCGCGAAATTTTAAGCAATAAGAATGTTGAAGCTGAAGATATAGATGCGTTCATTACAGTTGTTGACGAGTGTGAGTTTGCGCGTTACGCACCCGGAACAGGTCATACCGAGATGGAAAAGGTATATGATGATGCTATAAATGTTATTAGTAAGCTCGAACAAAAAATACGATAGAGGCATGAAGCGATTATATATACTACTTATAGGGTTATTAGCCGCAGGCAACCTATCTGCTCAAAATGTTGACAGCCTTTGGAATAAAGCAAATGGGTTGTATGCTTCGGGGATGTTTAAAGAAGCATCGGATATCTATCAGAATATCATTAATGATGGAAAAGAATCGGCCGATTTATACTATAATCTTGCTAACGCATACTACAAACAAAGTATGCTTGGTAAGGCCATTTTATACTACGAAAGAGCATATAAGCTAAACTCGTCAGACGAAGATATCGCTTATAACTTAGGTCTTGCCCGCACACAGGTACTTGATAAAATAGATCAGCTACCTACATTCTTTGCTGCTGAGGCTGTTCAATCAGTTAAAAATTTGTTTACAGCAGATGGGTGGGGAGTATTTGCAATAGTATTTTTTGCTGTTGGGCTGTTACTTATTATTTCGGCATACTTTCTTACGCATCGTTTACTTTTCCGTAGGATGTGTTTTTGGACCGGTCTTATTGCCATTACGCTATGTGTTGTCGGTATCTATATTGCTAGTAACGTTGATAAAGCGAATGAAGCTATTATAATGGCCCCTGTTTCTACCATCAAGAGTTCTCCTGATGCTAGTGGTAAAGAGATTTTTATTCTGCACGAAGGCACAAAAGTACGTGTACTGGATGAGCTGAGCGGCTGGAAGAAAATTAAAATTAGCAATGGTAATCAAGGCTGGATAGAAGCAACGAATATCGAAAGAATATAAGCCCTCCCTAACCCCTCCCAAAGGGAGGGAATTGGTAATCTCATATTGAGAAGAAAGAAAAATTTACTGTCTCAATCATGTAATTTTTGAATTCTTAAGTCTTCAAGTCCATAAGTCTTTCATCTATAAGTCCTATAGTCTAGTTTGGTGTTTGGCACGGTTATTGAACATTACTCGAATAAAGAGTAAAATCAGAACCTTAAAAACCATACATCATGAAAACAAATCTTATCATACGGTCGATGCTGGTACTTACAATAGGTTCCTTCCTTTCGGTACAATCATTGTACGCACAGACCAGCAGACGAAGCAGCGGTAGCAGTAGGAGCGAGGCTCGCCAATCTAGCACAAGCGTTCGTCAAGAAAACAGAAGTAGCAATCGCAATCAGGAGAAAGCATCTAGCAACGATAGAAAGCAACCTGAGAGAGGCACTCAACAGAATGTTCAACATCATTCTGATAATAAAAATCAACCTAACAGAGATGTTCAGCAAAACGCTCAGCGTCATTCTAATAATAGAAATCAGGTAAATAGAAACAACGACAGGCATCCGCAAAATAACCATCAGGCTCATCATCAGCCACAAAGACAACATCATAACAGCAATGTTTATGATAACAGGTACGGCAACAGGCACGACAGCTATAAGACGAGCTACATTCGTCACTACAGCAACAGATACGTAAACAGAATGCCACCTCAATTAAGAGATGAGCGTCACTTGAGGTACGATTCTCGCTACTACAATAGAGGTTATGTTTGGGTTCCGGGCTTTTGGGAATGGGATTTTAGAATGGGAAGCTACTACTGGACAAGCGGCTACTGGGTAAGAGATAGAGTAGGATATGTTTACTACCCCGGATACTGGGAGCCGGTTCGCGGAGGTTTCTACATCTGGATAGAAGGAGGATGGTTTTTAGGATAAGCAGAAATTGAATATATCATTACAAAGTGTCGATTTTTAAATCGACACTTTTTGTTTTAGAATACTTCTGTTTTGAATTTAAATCAAATCATATAACTTTGTATCTGTAAGAATTTGACAAATATCATTCGATGAGTCACTTGCTATTTGCACTACCACCCATATACATCTTCTTAAACATTAAAAGAAGAGACGAATTCTTTTATCTATACTAAGGGCTTTTGTGCTCTTTTCACAATCTCTCTAAACCATAAATATAGTAGGTTTAAAGTCTTTTGACTTTAAGTCTTTAGTCAATATAAATTCATTACTTATAAAATATAAAACAATGGAACTACCATACGCAGAACCGTATAGAATTAAAATGGTTGAGCCTATCAGGCTAAGCACTCGCGAAGAACGCGAAAAATGGATTAAAGAAGCAAAGTATAACACATTCAGCTTACGCTCAGATCAAGTATTTATTGATTTGCTTACCGACTCCGGAACGGGAGCAATGAGCGATAGACAGTGGGCTGCAATGATGTTAGGAGACGAGAGCTATGCGGGCTCTTCATCGTACTTTAACCTTAAAAAATCAATTGCGGATGTTACCGGCTTTGAGTATTTCTTACCTACTCACCAAGGTCGTGCTGCAGAAAATGTACTATTCTCTGTGTTAATCAAAGCCGGAGATCGTATCCCCGGAAACTCTCATTTCGATACTACTAAAGGACATATCGAATATCGTAAAGCAACAGCTGTTGATTGTACGATTGACGAGGCAAAGGATACACAGCTGGAAATCCCTTTCAAGGGGAATGTTTCTCCTGAAAAGTTGGAAAAAGAGCTGGCAGAAAATCATGATAAGATTCCTTTTATAATCGTTACGCTTACAAATAATACGGCAGGTGGACAACCCGTTTCTATGGAAAATATTAAGGAAGTTCACAAGATTGCTAAGAAGTATAAAAAGCCTGTAGTGTTTGATTCTGCTCGTTTTGCAGAGAATGCGTACTTTATTAAAATGCGCGAAAAAGGCTACGAGAAAAAAACTATCAAAGAAATCTGTAAAGAGATGTTCTCGTATGCTGATGCTATGACAATGAGTTCGAAGAAAGACGCTATTGTGAACATTGGTGGATTTATTGCAACTCGTCACGAAGATTGGATTAAGCAAGCCGCTACATTCAATATTATGTATGAAGGATTCGTTACATACGGCGGTATGAGCGGACGTGATATGAACGCTTTGGCTGTGGGGCTTGACGAAGGTACACAGTTTGATGTTCTCAATGCTCGTATTAGTCAGGTTGCGTACTTAGGCAAAAAGTTAGATGAGTATGGAATTCCTTACCAACGTCCTGCCGGTGGACATGCTATTTTTGTTGATGCACTAAAGGTTTTAACTAACGTTCCAAAAGAAGAATTTCCGGCGCAAACGTTAGTTATAGAGCTATATTTGGAAGCAGGTATTCGTAGCTGTGAGATTGGTTACTTGCTGGCAGATCGTGACCCCGTAACCCGCGAAAATCGTTTTGGCGGATTAGATCTTTGCCGTTTGGCAATCTCTCGTCGTACATACACAAACAACCACATGGATGTTATTGCTGCAGCGTTGAAGAATGTTTACGATCGTCGCGATAGCATTAAGCACGGAATGAAGATTGTAAAAGAAGCGCCTATTATGCGCCACTTTACGGTAGAGCTGGAAAGGCTTTAAGCTAATACTATAAACAAGGTAGCGTCGTTGGTTAAATAGTCAGCGACGCTATTTATTTGTTATCAGCAGTTATTTAATGGTTGGTAAAATGATATTCTACTTTCCAATTTTTCGAAGAAAAAGGTTCCCTCTCCCTTTGGGGGAGGGTTAGGGAGGGGGCTTTTGTTTGTTATATAGCATAAGTTGGTGGCTTTTTTGTACCTTTGCAGACTTAAATTAAAACAGGCTAGTAAATTCTGATTGGTTGTGGTGCGCACAATCCCTACCAAATGAAAGATTTAACCAAAGGAAAAGAAGGGAAAGTAATTCTACAATATGCATTACCAATGATTATTGGTAACATATTTCAGCAGCTGTATAATTTTATTAATACGGCTGTTGTAGGGCGCTATCTTGGTCACGAGAAGATGGCCGCCGTTACCGATTCTTTTCCCGTTCTTTTTGCCATAATTGCAATGGCGATAGGTCTTACCATCGGGGGCTCGGTTGTGGTTGCTCAGAATTTTGGTGCGAAAAATTTTAATCAAGTTAAGCGGGCATCCAGTACGATTATTATTTATCTTTTCGTTCTGGGTTTCATTATGGGAGCCATTGGATATTTCTTTAGTACAGATGTTTTACGACTGCTTAATACCCCGGAAGAGTTGATGGAGATGGCTACGGAATACCTTCAGGTAATGATGCTTGGATGTGTTGCAATCTTCGGATATAATGGGGTTGCTGCTATATTGAGGGGAGTTGGAGACTCCAAAACACCGCTATACTTTTTGATTTTCTCGACCCTTTTGAACCTGGGGTTAGATTTACTTTTTGTACTGTATTTCGGTTGGGGTTTAACAAGTATAGCATATGCAACGGTTATATCTAACACTGTTGCTTGGCTCTTAACTTTATTCTATTTGAATAAAAAGAATAGTCTTATCAGCTTCTCACTGCGAAATATGATTTTTGATAAGAAGCTATTTAAACAATCGCTGGAAATTGGTTTGCCTTCCGGAATACAGCAAACCTTTGTAGCTATTGGAGCAATGGCATTACTGCGAATTATCAATCCGTTCGGAACAGCAGTTGTTTCCGCCTTTGGTGCTGCCGGTAGAATTGATACGCTTATTTCTGCTCCGGCCATGAACTTTGCAGGAGCACTTTCCGGTTTTGTTGGTCAAAATGTTGGAGCAGGATTATATGGTCGTTTAAAACGGGGGCTGAAATCTACACTCCTTATGTCAGGTGCAGTATGCCTTGCATTAACGGCGGTAGCAGTGCTATGGGGCGAAGATATTATGCGGATTTTTGTGAGTGATGATGGCACAAATACTGCCACAATTAACGAAATTGTTGAAATAGGGCATCAATACTTAGTTATAATCTGCTCATTCTATATCCTCTTTTCTACAATGTTCGTAATGAACGGATTTTTGCGAGGAGCCGGTGCTGTAATAATACCAATGCTTACAACGCTTCTGTCGCTTTGGTTGGTACGTATTCCGGTAGCTATGTTTCTTTCAGATAAGATGGGCGTTGTTGGTATTTGGTGGGCGATACCCATTGCTTGGTTGGTGGGATTGGCGGGTAGCTACATTTACTATAGATCCGGAAAGTGGAAGAAAAAAGCGGTTGTAAGAGAGAGGCATGTGCCGCAAGAAAGCGTTCAAAACCCCGATTCTGATAAGGATTATACAGCTAGAGTCTGAATAAAAATAATGTGCTAATATGCTGATATGATAATAGAATAATGCTAGCACAAGCCTAAAGTCCCCTTTAGGGGATTTAGGGGCAAATCTTAAACTTTTTAAACAATATTATACTCTAAATGGATTTTAAAAAAGAAGTAAAACGTTGTAGAACCTTTGCTGTTATTGCGCATCCCGATGCGGGTAAAACCACTCTTACCGAAAAATTGTTGCTTTTTGGAGGAGCTATTCATGTTGCAGGCGCCGTAAAATCAAATAAGATAAAAAAGACTGCGACATCCGATTTTATGGAAATCGAACGACAGCGTGGTATCTCTGTTGCCACATCGGTAATGGGTTTTGAGTATAACGATTTACGAATAAATATTCTGGATACACCCGGACACGAAGATTTTGCCGAAGATACCTACCGCACATTATCGGCTGTAGATAGCGTTATCATTGTAATTGATGGTGCAAAAGGGGTTGAAATGCAGACACGCCGATTAATGGAGGTTTGTCGTATGCGTAAAACTCCTGTTATTGTTTTTGTTAATAAGCTGGATAGACCGGGTAAAGATCCGTTTGATTTGTTGGATGAGATAGAGACAGAGCTAAAGATAGGCGTTCGCCCTCTTAGCTGGCCTATTGGCGGAGGTTTTTCGCTGAAAGGCGTTTATAACTTATACGAGAAAAAGCTCAACCTTTTTTCGGGTGATGCTAAAAGTTATGTTGCCGAAGATATGATTGCTTTTGATGATATATCTTCTCCTGAGTTGGAAAGTTATATCGGAGATTATGCAGATAAACTGCGCGAAGATGTGGACTTGGTAGATGGTGTATATCCTGCATTTGATGTTCAGACTTATTTAGAAGGAAATCTAGCCCCTGTATTTTTTGGTAGTGCACTTAATAATTTCGGAGTGCAAGAGCTGTTGAATTGTTTCTGCCAGATAGCACCTTATCCACGTCCTTGCCCTACCGATGTTAGAGAGGTTAATCCCTTCGAAGAAAAGATGACGGGCTTTATCTTCAAGATTCATGCTAATATGGATCCTAACCATCGTAACCGTTTGGCGTTTCTTAAGATATGTTCGGGTACATTCGAGCGTAACACTCCATATTATCATGTGCGTTTAGATAAATCATTGAAATTTTCATCGCCTAATGCGTTTTTAGCAGATAAACGTTCTATTGTTGATGAAGCTTTCCCGGGTGATATTGTTGGCTTGCACGATACCGGTAACTTTAAAATTGGAGATACGCTTACAGAGGGCGAGGTTCTACATTTCAGAGGCATTCCCAATTTCTCTCCAGAGTTATTCCGTTATGTAGAGAATGCAGACCCAATGAAATCAAAGCAACTGGCAAAAGGTTTAGACCAGTTGATGGACGAAGGAGTTGCCCAGCTATTTACTAGCAGTCTAAATGGACGTAAGATTATTGGAACTGTTGGAGTACTTCAGTTTGATGTTATACAGTATCGTCTAGAGCATGAGTATGGTGCCAAGTGCAAGTACGAACCTATTAACCTACACAAAGCCTGCTGGATAGAAAGTACCAATAAGGCGCAGATGGACGATTTTAAAAAACGTAAGCATGCTCAAATGGCTGTTGATAAGCATGGTCGAGATGTATTTCTCTCCGATTCGCCCTATTCACTACAGATGGCGCAGGAGAAATTCCCTGATATAAAGTTCTATTTTACTAGCGAATTTTAGGTCATTACCTCTTTAAATATGTTCTAGTTCGTGTTATTTTACTACATTTGGGTATTAACCTAACTGTTTTACCATGAACTTAGAAATACTACTGCAAAAAGACGAGCAGCATTTCGATAGTATGGCATCGATAATGTGCTCAACCGATCCGTGGATTACGCTTAAACGTACACATAACGATTGCTTGCAATCCTTGCGTGGCGTTGGCAAAGAAGTGTACACCATATTTTTAGATAATGAAGTTGTGGGGGTTGTTGTTCTACAGACATTAGGCTCTTTTCGAATCTATTTGCAATCAATTTGTATAGCAGAAAAAGCAAGAAGCAAAGGGCTTGGAAATAAAGTGCTCGACTTTTTCGAAGAACGTATTTTCTCAGAATCACCTAACTTTTTTCTTTGTGTATCTAAGTTTAACCAAAGGGCGCAAAAACTATACTACAGCAGGGGCTTTAAGTTGATTGGCGAGATAGAAGACTTTGTAATAGAAGGTCAATCAGAGTTGCTGTTACGTAAAAGCATCGGATCATTCTCTTCTTTCAAACCTAAGAAATAGTGGCCATGCAATCATATATCCTACTTATTGTTTTAGCAGCATATTTATTAATGCTGTTTGGTATTTCGTGGTACAGCTCCAGAAAAGCCGATAATAAATCATTTTTTTTGGGAGATAAAAAATCACCGTGGCCTATTGTTGCATATGGTATGCTTGGTGCATCCATTTCGGGCGTTACGTTTATTTCCGTTCCTGGAAATGTTATCAATACTAACTTCTACTACATGCCGCTGGTATTCGGCTTTCTGGGTGGATACTTAATCATTTCAACTGTTCTGCTTCCGTTGTACTATAAGATGAATTTGGTGTCAATATACGGATACCTTGAGAATCGGCTTGGGTTGAAATCATATAAAACTGGTGCAGTATTTTTTATGATATCGAGAATACTGGGAGCTACTGTTCGCGTATTTTTGGTTGTATTGGTATTGTTTAACCTTATTCCTGCCGACATAAACGTGCCATTCTTGATAGTTACAATAGTATTCATGCTACTTATATATTTATACACATTTAAAGGTGGCGTTAAAACAATTGTATGGACAGATTGCCTTCAAACCACTTTCACGCTTGTAGCGGTACTATTGACAATATTGGCTGTTTGTTCGCAAATGGGATGGTCGTTTTCAGATATGTCGCAGGCAGTAAGAGAAAGCAGCATATCAAAAATGTTTGATATGGATTGGGGAAGCAAAACGCATTTTCTAAAACAGTTTCTAAGTGGTATATTCATTACTGTTTCAAGCGTTGGGCTTGACCAAGGAATGATGCAAAAAAATATTAGCGTCAATAATATTAAGAATGCACAAAAAAACATGTTCTCTACCAGTATAATACTGGTTATTGCAAACTTCTTGTTCGTATTGCTGGGTGTTGTTTTGGTGCTATATATGCAAAACAAAGGTATTGCTGTTGCCGATAGCGATAATATATTTGGTACAGTTGCTGTTGGTTATCTTGGTACCGCTGTGGCCATATTTTTTGTTGTCGGTTTAATATCTTCTTCTTTTCCTAGTGCGGCGGGTGCTCTAACCGCATTGACGACCTCGTTCTGTATCGATTTCCTTCGAATGGATAAGCGTAACGATATGTCGGAAAAAAGAAAAGTATCGGTAAGGCGAATAGTACATTTTGCATACTGTGTACTTTTCATTATACTGATAATGGTTTTCTTTGTTTCGAAGAGTGATGCGGTTATCAACCTTGTGTATATGATGGCGGCATATACCTATGGACCATTATTAGGGATGTTCTTTTTTGGCATATTAACCAAGCGTAACGTAAAAGATCGTTTTGTACCATACATTGCTGTGCTATCGCCAATACTATGCTGGGCTTTAGATTACAGCGCATCTACGTTCCTGAATTTTGGATTAGGATTTACCATACTTATCTTTAACGGACTGTTTACTTTCATCGGCTTATATATTTTCAGTAATGAGAAGAATCGTTAGCATACTATTATTTGCTGCAATAGCTGCAAATACAGCTGTTGCACAGGTTGATTACTCTCGGTTAAACAGGGTTGACGAGCTGATTAACGGTGCAATTGAGAATAAAACCATACCGGGTGCGGTTCTTGCGGTTGTGCATAAAAATGAAATGATCTATCTTAAAGCATACGGTAATAAATCGGTATATCCGGATGTAGAGCCGATGACAACAGAAACCGTTTTTGATTTAGCTTCGGTAACAAAACCGTTTACTGCTATTGCAGTTATGCAGCTGTTAGAACAAGGGCAAATAAGATTGAATGATGATGTAAATACGTATCTGTCTTATATGCCAAAGGGTATAAAGATTATTCATTTGTTGACTCATACCTCGGGTATAGCAGATTATTCTGATTTATATAAGCTGCTTAAACTTGGTGGCGAGCAAAATCGTAAAGTTCTTGAAGAATATATAGTGAAACAATCCGATAAGAGTAAGGTGGGAACAAAGTTTGAATACAGCTGTCTAAACTATGTATTACTGCAATATATTGTAGAAAAAATTTCTGATAAGAGTTTACAAGAATTTGAAAACGAGCACATATTCACTCCATTAGGCATGAAATATACAGATTTCAATCTCCAGGGAGAATTACGAGAACTGTGTGCTCCTACAGAAATAATGAGAGATGGTTCTGTTCTTAAAGGAGAGGTGCACGATTCATTATCGCGCCTATGCAACAACGGCATATCGGGTAATGCCGGTCTTTTCTCTAATGCAGAAGATCTAATAAAGATGGCAAAAGTTTTGCTGAATGATGGAGAATATAATGGTGTAAGGATATTAGGAGAACTTGCATGTAAGGCTATGAGAACCGTTCCCGTTGGCTTTGAAGAGTTTGGCAGATCACTAGGCTGGGATAACTACTCTGTCTATTCATCCGACCATGGCGATCTTTTCGATAGAACAAAAACATATGGACATACAGGATACACGGGTCCAAACATGTTTATAGATCCTATATCTCAAACGGCTGTTATATTTTTAGCACACAGGGTACATCCATACAACGTAGGCAGTACGGTATCTTTAAGGGCTAAGCTGGCAAATATTATTGCCTCTGCTATTAGTGAGTAGGCTTTTTTATTTTTTGTTTTGCTGTTAACTCTGTTGCCGTAAATCGTAATACAGTTGTACGGCTAAGAGATGACTCCGGATATTCTTTGGGTATTGGTCTGCCCGCTTGTTGCATGATTGAGTCCAAACCTTTTATGCGTTCCTTTTCGTCTATAACTAGTTCTAGCTTGCCCATAGCAACAATGCTACCGTAGTTCATAGTACAATATACTTTTTCTTCGATATACTCTAGCTCATGATCTACATCCAGCTGAAGGCATACAAGGCTGTTTTGTTTCATCATATCTAGCTTTTTGCCCTCATGCGCGCAGTGGAAGTAAAATAAGGGTAGTTCTCCTTCCCATTCGTAGCCAAAGTTTAGTGCAACAATATATGGAGTATTTTCAACGGCAAAAGCAATGCGGCATGCATCGGCTTTATCTATAATGGCTTTTACCTCTTGTTTATCGGTTACTTGACGGTCTTTTCTTCGCATATTATTATATAGTGATTGAGTTTATTTTTTCTTCAAACCATTCCCACAGTTTTTCTTCAGGTACAGGAGCAACAATCATTAGCCGCTCTTTTTTTACAGGATGAATCAGTTCTGCCGAACGAGCATGTAATGATATACCTCCGTCGGGATTGGAGCGTGGAAAACCATACTTTAAATCGCCTTTAATAGGGCAACCAATAGCGGATAGCTGGCTACGTATTTGATGGTGTCGCCCCGTTAGCAGCTGTATTTCCAGCAAGTGATAAGTATCACTAGAGGCAATCAGCCTATAAATAAGTTTGGCCTCTTTTGCGTTAGGAACAGGTTTACCGTACGCCGTAGATTTGTTTTGCTTTTCATTACGAGTAAGGTAATGTGTAAGCGTATCTTTATCTTTTGGCGGTCGGTTTTTTACGATAGCCCAGTATGTTTTTTTTACATCACCCAAGCGGAACATTTCATTCAACCTGCTCAACGCTTTGCTGGTCTTGGCAAACAACGTTACTCCGCTAACCGGACGATCAAGGCGATGTGTTACACCCATAAACACGTTGCCGGGCTTAGCATCACGCTCTTTAATAAATTGTTTCAGCGTTTCGCTTAGCGGTTCGTCACCTGTTTTGTCTCCTTGCACAATTTCGCCTACCAGCTTATTTATGGCAAGTATGTGGTTATCTTCGTATAGTATGCGTTCTGCTATGTTTTGCATTGTTTATTAATCCGGTTAAAGATAATTCAAAGTTACATAATTAGATAAAGCAATTGTATCTAAAATTATTTTTTTATCTTTACGATTGGTATTGAAATGATTTAATGAAGAAAACACTTATCATATCGTTTTTACTTCTTGCTAATTTGTTGTTTTTAGCGCATGCAGCAATTCCGCATCACCATCATGGTAGTGTAACCTGTTTTGCTGTATCTCACTGTTGCGAGGGCGAAGATCATGAGCATAGCAATGATGATGGACATTGTGGAACAGAGCATAATCACGATCATTCGAATGGTTCTCTTTGTAAAATTCTTCAGGATATTGTTCCTTCCGAAACAAATAACCATAAGTTTAAGGTTGAAGTCAACGATTTCCAATCATTAATTTTAGTACTAATTCCAGACTTTTCTAACCTCGAAAATGAAGAGGTTGATATAAATTTTCTTTTAAGGGATACCTCCTGGCAGTCCTTTTATGAATCTATCATTGTAAGCGGTCAAGGCTTACGCGCTCCTCCTATCTGCTAATCACTGTGCATTAGCTGCACTTCATTTTTCTATTTCTCTCATTTAATCTGAGAGAAATGTATCTCATTATTTATCCATCAATAATACAAAAATGAAACAGTATATTAGCTATATAGTGTGCTTTACGTTACTTATTTGGGGCTGTAAGAGTAGCCCTAAGAGCGAAGCTGAAGGACATATTCACACAGAACAAGGCTCTCACGAAGGTCATGATCACGATAGCCATGAAGGCCACGACCATGAAGGATGTGATGGGCATGACCATGAGCATGATGGCGGCAATGGTCAAAATAGCTGGACAACTAGCCACGAAGGTCATAATCACGATGCAAATAATTATGAGCATAGTGGTGATGAAATTCTTTTTACCAAAGAGCAGGCCGATGCTGTTGGGTTGGAAGTAAAGGCTATCGAATTCGGAAATTTCAACCATATTATAAAAACAGGTGGTAGAATAGAGGCTGCTCAAGGCGATGAGGTAACTTTAGTTGCGTCGTCAAACGGGGTAGTATCATATTCTAAACCTAATGTCGTAGAGGGTTACGCAGTACGGACGGGAGAGCCCATTGTTGCCATCTCTGCCAGAAATATGGCCGAGGGTGATCCCGTTCTTAAAACACGCTACGCCTACGAAGCGGCAAAGAACGATTTTGAGCGTGCGCAATCTTTAATTAAGGATACGCTTATATCCCGTAGAGAGTATGAGCAATCATCACTTAACTACGAAACGGCAAAGGTTGCATACGAGGCTTTATCAAAGAATCAAACATCAAAAGGTATAAGTGTTACATCTACCATCAATGGCTATGTTAAGAGTATGTTGGTTAATGAAGGTGAGTATGTTTCGGTTGGTCAACCTTTGGTTGTGATATCGCAGAATAAGCGTTTACAGCTGAAGGCGGAAGTTACCGAACGCTACTACAAGTACCTGCCCACAATAGGTTCAGCAAATTTTAAAACGCCTTACGATACAACATTGTATAAGCTGTCAGATCTTAAAGGTCGTATGTTATCATACGGTAAATCGTCTGATGGCGCTTCTTTTTATGTTCCTGTGATGTTTGAGTTTGATAACGTTGGACAAATTATCCCCGGTTCATTTGTAGAGGTTTATCTAATCTCTTCGCCTATAAGTAACGTAATAGCAGTGCCGCTTTCAGCTATAATAGAAGAGCAAGGATTGTATTTTGTTTACCTGCAGATTGCTGCTGATGAATATAAGAAGCAGGAAGTAACGTTAGGCGAAAGTAATGGACAAGACGTACATATACTTTCCGGTTTACATGTAGATGATAGGGTTGTAACGAAGGGTGCTTATCAAGTAAAAATGGCCGCAACATCTTCTGTTATCCCCGAAGGGCATAGCCATAGCCATTAGGAGGATTGTGTTATGTTGAATAAAATTATACAATTCTCGCTGAATAACCGATTGGTTGTTCTTATTTGTTCCGTACTCCTCTTCTTAGCAGGAATGTACACGGCAAGTGATATGGAGGTGGATGTATTTCCCGATTTGAACGCGCCTACGGTAGTCGTTATGACGGAAGCAAGCGGAATGGCTCCTGAAGAGATTGAACGTTTAGTTACATTTCCTGTCGAAACGGCTGTAAATGGTGCTACGGATGTTCGTAGAGTAAGATCTTCTTCTACAACAGGCTTTTCTGTTGTGTGGGTTGAGTTTGACTGGGGTACAGATATTTATCGTGCTCGCCAAATTGTCTCGGAAAAGTTGGCCATTGTTGGCGAATCGTTACCTGATAACGTTGGTACACCAACACTTGGACCACAATCATCTATACTAGGCGAAGTACTTATTGTTGGGCTTACTGCCGATAGCACTTCTTTGCAAGATCTTCGTACCATTGCCGATTGGACAATTCGTCCACAGCTGCTTGCTACAGGCGGTGTTGCTCAGGTTGCAGTTTTGGGAGGCGAAATAAAAGAGTTTCAAATACTGCTCGATCCACTTAGGATGCAGCATTACGGTGTTACTTTGAGCGAAGTGTTGGATGCCACTCAAAACATGAGTCTCAATGCTTCCGGTGGAATTCTTTATGAGCATGGCAACGAGTATATTGTTAGAGGAATGCTTTCTACAACCAATATTCCGGCGATGGAAAAGACTGTTGTAAAAACGGTTAACGATATTCCTATCACGCTCGAAAATGTTGCTACGGTTAAAATAGGAGATAAATCGCCTAAGCTGGGAGTGGCATCAGAGCGAGCAAAGTCTGCGGTACTAGTTACTGTGACAAAGCAGCCGAATACGAGTACGTTGGATTTGACAGAGAAGTTGGATAACGTATTAGTTGAATTAAAAAAATCTATACCTGCGGATGTCAATATTTCGACAGATATTTTCCGTCAATCGAATTTTATAGAAATCTCCATTGACAACGTACAAACAGCATTATTTGAAGGTATAATCTTTGTGATAATAGTCCTTTTTGTTTTTCTTACAAATGTCAGAACAACAATTATTTCTATTATAGCAATACCCTTATCGGTATTGGTTTCTATACTTGCTCTTAAGCTGATGGGGCTAACTATTAACACAATGAGCTTAGGCGGTATTGCTATTGCCATAGGCTCGTTGGTAGATGATGCTATTGTCGATGTTGAGAATGTTTTTAAACGATTACGAGAGAATAGGCTATTACTAAAAGAAGAGCAAAAAAGTGTTGTTACTGTTGTTTTTGAGGCATCTAAAGAGGTACGTATGCCTATCATGAATTCAACGTTGATTATTATTACCAGCTTCATTCCGTTATTTTTCTTAACCGGAATGGAAGGTAGAATGCTTGCTCCGCTTGGTATTACTTTTATTATAGCGCTATTTGCTTCAACTATTGTAGCCCTCACTCTTACTCCTGTACTTTGTAGCTATATGCTCGGACGGAAAAAGAATGAGGATAAAGAAGACAAAGAACCGTTTATTTCTCGTAAGCTGAAAGCCTTTTATGGTAGATTATTGACATGGTCGTTTGGGCATAAAAAAGTTATATTGGGTTCAACTCTTGCTATGCTTGTTGTTGCTCTAGTGGTGTTCTTCTCTCTTGGACGTAGCTTTTTACCCGATTTTAATGAAGGCTCGTTAACAATAAATGTGAGCACATTACCCGGTATTTCGTTGGAAGAGTCGGATAAAATTGGTCGCATGGCAGAAAATGTATTGCTTTCAATTCCCGAAATACAAACAGCTGCACGTAAGATGGGTAGGGCTGAACTAGACGAACATGCATTGGGTGTAAATACATCCGAAATTGAGGCCCCGTTCATACTGGATAAGCGTTCAAAAGATGAGATGTTGGCAGAGATAAGAGAAAGGTTTAAGATTATTCCCGGTGTGAATATAGAAATTGGTCAACCTATATCACATCGTATAGATGCAATGCTTTCGGGAACTAGAGCAAATATTGCAATTAAGCTGTTTGGAACAGATTTAATACGCTTATATAGCCTTGCAAACGAAATAAAATCTGTCATACAAGATGTTGAAGGAATTGCTGACCTAAACGTAGAGCAACAGATTGAGAGTTCGCAGTTGAAGATAGTTCCAAAGCGGGAAATGCTTGCTAAGTTTGGCGTTACTATGCCGGAGTTTTCTGAATTTATCAGCGTGATGCTTGCCGGCGAAGTCGTATCAATGGTTTACGAAGATGGTAAATCTTTTGATCTTACGGTTAAAGCAGATACGTCTTATACCAATAGCGCAGAGAAAATAAAGAACCTGATAATTGATGCAGGTGGCAGAAAAATACCTTTAGAGTATGTTGCGGATATTGTTTCATCATCGGGACCTAATAGTATTAGCAGAGAAAATGTACAACGTAAAATAGTTGTTTCTGCAAATGTTGTGGGGGGAGACTTAATAGGAGTTGTGGATGCTATTCGTAGTCAAATTGATAAAAACATTCAGCTACCGGAAGGTTACTATGTTCAGTACGGAGGACAGTTTGAGAGCGAAGCAGCAGCCTCTCGAACACTTTTGATAGCTTCTATATTTGCAATACTCGTTATCTTCCTTTTGCTGTTTAATGAATTTAAGAGCAGTGTTCAATCTATAGTAATTCTTTTAAACTTGCCGTTGGCATTGATTGGCGGGGTATTTGCTATATGGTTTTCATCAGGCGAAATTAGTATTCCTGCAATAATCGGATTCATCTCGTTATTTGGTATTGCAACACGTAACGGGATGTTGTTAATATCTCGCTATAACGATCTTACCCATCATGGTGTATCTCTAAAAGAAGCAATACTGCAGGGGTCTAAGGATAGGTTGAATCCTATTTTAATGACAGCACTTTCGTCGGCGTTGGCACTTTTACCAATGGCATTAGGAGGGTCGTTGCCGGGTAATGAAATTCAAAGTCCGATGGCGAAAGTTATTCTTGGAGGGTTACTTACATCCACCTTGCTGAATATGTTTGTAGTACCGATGGTATACAGCATCATTAATACAAAAAAGACACAACAATGAAACGATATACGCTAATACTAATTCTTATATTGCTTGCTATTACTAGCTATGCTCAGAGTAGCTATGAGCAAATTTTAAGCACTGTTGAAAAAAATAACACTACTCTACAGGCTTTACGGCAACAAGCAGAAGCAATGAAGCTGGAGAATAAAACAGGTATATACCTTGATAATCCTGATGTTGAGGTTAAGCAGCTATTCGACGGTTCTTCTGGAGAAGGAGATCTGACAGAGATTACAGTTAAGCAAACATTCGATTTTCCATCCGCATATCATTATAAATCAAATATTGCAGATGGACAAAATCAGGTGGTAGAAATGAAGTATCTTCAATTGCGTAAAGATATTCTATTAGAGGCGACAGCTGTATGCATAAATCTTACCTACCAAAGCATTCTTAAGAAAGAGCTGACAAAGCGTTTTCAACATGCACAGGGCATTGCCGATGCTACACAAGCTAGGTTTAATGTTGGAGAGACAGATGTGCTCGAACGTAATAAAGTGCAGCTTAGCTTACTATCTGCACGGAAAGCATTGGAAGCATGCGAGGTTGAGCGTAAGGCTTTGCTATCGGATCTTACTCGTTTGAACGGTGGAAATCCTATTTCTTTTGAACAGTTAGACTACTCTATGTATCAACTTCCACAAGATTTTGATGAATGGTTTCAGCAAATAAAAACAAACAATCCAACGTTATTAGTTGCTGCTTATAATATAGAGGTTAGCAAAAAACAGGAAAAGTTAAACAGAGCAATGAGCTTACCTAAGCTATCGGCTGGATACGTAAACGAGCGGGTAGCAAGCACTACGCAGCATGGGTTTATAGTGGGTATGTCTATTCCTTTATGGCAAAATAAGAATACCGTAAAATCTGCTAAGATTCAAACAAAAGCATTGAAAAATGTGGAGTTTGATACACAAGTACAGTTTTTCAATACGCTGAAAATACAATATGAAAAGGCTCTTAGCCTACAAGAACTAGTACATGATTATAAGAAAGTACTTAGTACAATAAACAGCGATACGCTATTGAAGAAAGCTTTAGATCAAGGGAAGATTTCATTGCTTTCATACTTAATGGAGCTTTCGATATACTATGATGCGGTAGATACGCTACTAGAAGCAGAGCGTAACTATCAGTACGCTATATCTGAACTACAGCAATGGGAGTATTAAGTTTGGAGTAACAAGAAAGGGATATGTGTTATCATATCCCTTTCTTATAAATTGCTATCGTGATTTAAACTTATAGGTAAGCATAAGCTTTGCATCGGATGTAAGCGAGTAAACATCGTCATAATAGTCGTAGTCGGTGTTGCGGCTATAGGTATTATATATACCTGTTAGGTATAGCTGTTTTTTAAGCTTAACATCAACCCTTAGGCTGGCTATATGTATTCTTGCCAGTGATTTACCCTCTTGATAATCCGGCTCTTCAGGGCCAGCATTGCCCCATACAATATCTTCAGGATATTCTATCCATGTATATAGCTGGTACCACTTATGAGATAAAGAAATACTCACTTTATCTTTGTAAGAAAGGTTTAATCCCAGCTTTGTTCCAAACCCGCTGCCAAGGTTGTAGTTTCTATCTTTTACCATATAGTGGTCGCTAAGACTTGCTCCTATAAATACAGTATTGATGTGTAGAAATGCGTCAATATCCCAATTTCTCCATCTTCTGTTTTCATATATAAACCCTATGCCTAGCGAAGCAGGGGTTGAAAATCGATATGGTACTCTTGCTGAAGTACTGGATATTGTATCTGAATCGTAGTAGTCTAGGTGTTGATAGAAGCCCAGGCTTAGAAAATTCTTTCTGGTTTCGGCAATGTCGGTTACCCATAAGCGTCCTAAAATATTCAGCTGACTGAGTATTGGTTGCGAGGCTTGTATGCCAAGGCTGGATTCTAATGTAAAGTAGTCGAACGGTTTTTCACCACCATCGTTAAACTTATCACCGTATTCAACATTTAGATGCGTAATAAATCCAACTCCTTTATCAATAATAGGATCTTCTAGCTCCAGCACACGTACTCCCGATGATATTTCTATGCTCAAATCTGGTATTCCAAATTGTCTTCCGGATGTTGCTCTTCTTTTCCACATATCGCCACTCATAAGACGCGTGAGCCCACGGGTTGGAGTTATAATAAAGGCGGCGAATTCACGACCAAAGCGTTCGCCACCTCTGCTTCTATCGTCAAGAATCAAGTCGGATGCGCGATATAAAACCTCTCCAACAGCCATACCACCAATTGGTGTAGCAATAATATCATTAGCAGAAGGGTATTCATTTTCCATAAAGAGCTCCCACATTAAGCTCCCACCAAAAGCAAACAAGCCAGAAGCCCAATAGTTATAGCCATTTGAACGGGCAGAGTTATAGTATAAGTTTCCGTGGTAGGGATGCAAAAACATATTTGTACCCATTTGATCGTTGTCCCATACAAACCCACTTTTTAGATTTGCTTTTATGGTATGAATATCAATGTATGCAAAATCACTTTTAAGTGCATACCTGTCAAATGCCCAAACCCCCATGTTTATGGTGAATATTTGTCCTGCAGCACATAGTCCGTTCTTTTTTGAATAGTATGCTATATCTAATGAATCGGGTGGTACAACTCGTGATGAATGGTACAGAAAAGTATGCTGCGAATAGCATGTAAAGCCTATTCCTACTAAGAAGAGTATTAGTATTATTTTCTTCATTAAGAGGACTTGTATATGTTAGATGGATGGCTGTGCTTTTGATTAAATACGTTTTATTAATTTAAGAACAATAGTAGAAAGAATATTGTTCTTTAGTATTAGCTGTATGTCATATTTTTATAAAACATACTTTGATAATTAATTGATTGTCTATTTAGCATAGGAGTAGTAAGTTGTTCATCAGTATTTATGCTGGTGATAAGAAATAGCCTAGGCTTACGTTTGGATATACTTGTTTCCATTAGCTGTTTTACATAACACAATGTTATAATACTATTTTTAAGGATTACCCAAAAACAAAATTTGAACAAATTTGTTTCTTATCCATTATGATTTGAAATACTAACTATAAGTATAGAGGGGTAATTTATGGAATGGATCGTAAAAACGATACAGAACTCGCCAGAGTTGGCAATTTTCCTCACATTAGCACTTGGCTTCGCTATTGGAAAAGTAAAAATCAAAAATTTCAGCTTAGGGTCTGTTACAGGAGTTCTTTTGATGGGTGTCCTTATAGGGCAGCTAAACATTACAATATCACCTACAGTAAAATCGGCGTTTTTTTTGATTTTTTTATTTGCTGTTGGATATAGTGTGGGGCCTCAATTTGTACATAGCTTAAAAAAAGAAGGGCTACCTCAAATAGCCTTTGCCGTCATAGTTTGTGTTGCATGTTTGATAACGGCTTGGGGAGCTGCGTTAATTGCTGGTTTTGATATTGGAAATGCAGCAGGTTTACTTTCTGGCGCAAATACAATTTCGGCAGTGCTAGGTGTCGCAACAGATACAATTAACCAGCTGCCTATTGCCGATGCGGCTAAACACCAAATGATAAACGAAATGCCTGTTGCTTATGCTGTAACATATATTTTTGGTACAGCAGGTACAGCTTGGTTTTTATCATCTATTGGTCCTAGATTATTGGGTGGAAATGTTGCCGAAAAAGCAAAAGAATATGAGAAAACATTAGGTGGCTCATTTCAGAATGATGACCCTACATTAGAGTATGCATACGAAGGTACATCATTTTGGGCTGTTAAAACTACCAGCGATTTTTTTGACGGAGATCAAAAGACAGTTAAAGATTTGGAAGATTTTTTGGTTACAAAAGGATGGCCGATATATGTAGAAAGAATTCGAAATCAAAAAAAAGAAATTATACAAGAACCAACGCCTAATCAAAAGATAGCCAAAGGAGATACTGTGGTGCTTAATGGACCGTTGGATACGCTGATTTCTAATGGAAAGCTTGTGGGAGAAGAAGTCCCTGATTTAGAACTGTTAGATTTTAGAGTTGAAGCGTTAAGGGTGATTGTAAATAATAAATCGTTGGCAGGTAAAAAGTTTAAAGAGCTGAAGCAAGATAAGAATCGCCATGGTGTTATCATTACAAAAATACAAAGAGGACTAGCAGTAATGCCGTTGCTAATGGAGCTAAAAATAGAACGTGGTGATGTTATAGAAATTGAGGGTCGTAAATCTGATGTAGATCGTTTTGCAAAATACTTAGGATTTGTTGAACGTCCTACTAATATTACAGATTTGCTATATGTCGGTTTGGGTATATTTCTTGGTGGTATTGTCGGTTCGTTAACCTTTAAAGCGGGTAATGTCCCATTGAGCTTAAGTGCCAGTGGAGGTGTGCTGATTATGGGTATTGTTTTCGGGTGGCTGCGTTCTTTACGTCCAACTTTTGGTGCAGTTCCCGAGCCCGCAATCTGGTTAATGAATAACTTAGGACTAAATGTTTTTATTGCTGTTGTTGGTATTACAGCAGGACCTAGCTTTATTGTAGGTTTAAAAGCATCGGGTATAAGTTTGTTTGTTGCGGGCATTGCGGTGAGCTTAATCCCTATGCTTATAGGTGTTCTATGTGGGCGGTATATTTTTAAATTCCACCCTGCTATTACGCTTGGTGCATGTGCCGGAGCAAGAACAACAACAGCTGCTTTAGGAGCAATCGAAGATTCTATTAATAGTAAAGTTCCGGCATTATCATATACAACAACATACGCTATTGGTAATACGCTGCTCATTATATGGGGGGTAGTGATTGTATTGCTGATGAGCTGATGTACTTATTTTGAAATAACAAAAAATGTAAATAAGTTATGAGTAACATAGAAAAATTAAAAACCTCACGTCATCGCGAACAAGAATTAGAACAGCTGAGCCCTTTTGAGCTAAAGGATAACCTTATAAAATTAGCATCTGATCAACAAAAGGGAGTAATAAGAACAATGCTGAATGCAGGTAGAGGTAATCCAAACTGGATTGCAGCGATACCGCGTGAGGCATTTTTTACGTTAGGTCAATTTGGAATTGAAGAATGTCGCCTACCTATGGATAAGCCGGAAGGTATGGCCGGAATTCCTCAGAAAGAAGGTGTAGGTAAACGTTTTGAGAAGTTTTTGGAAGATAATAAGCAGCAGCCAGGTGCGCAGCTACTTCGTAATGTATACGAATACGGATTGAAAAAACACAGCTTCAATTCTGACGAATGGGCAATGGAGTTGGCAGAAGGAATTATAGGAGATCAATACCCTGATCCTGTGCGGATGTTGACACATTGTGAGCAGATAGTACACGATTATTTAATTCAAGAAATGTGTGCTGGAAAACCAAAGCTTAGCGGTAAGTATGATTTATTTGCTGTTGAAGGCGGTACAGCTGCAATGTGTTATATCTTCGATTCGTTGGTAACAAATGGTTTGCTAAATAAAGGAGATAAAATAGCGCTAGGAGTTCCTGTATTTACTCCATATCTCGAAATCCCCGAGTTGGATAAATATCAGTTTAAAGTAACTTATATATATGGCTCTGCTAAAGATAAAGATGGAAATTCTAACTTTCAGTACCCTGGGGAGGAGTTGGATAAGTTAGGTGATAAATCAATTAAGGCATTCTTTATTGTCAATCCAAGTAACCCAACATCTGTTGAAATATGCGATAAGTGTAGAAAATACTTGGTAAAGGTTGTGAAAAATCTCAATCCAAATCTGATGATTTTGACGGATGATGTGTATGGAACATTTGTAGAAGGTTTTCAATCGCTAATGAACGAACTTCCTCAAAATACACTATGTGTGTATTCGTTCTCTAAATATTTCGGAGCTACAGGATGGCGTTTAGGTGTTATTGCTTTATATGAAGATAATGTTTATGATGATATGCTTTCTGCGCTACCGGAGAAGAATAAAGAGCACGCTGCTAAGCTATATGAGAGTTTAACTCTTCACCCCGAGAAGCTGAAATTTATTGATCGTTTAGTTGCAGATAGTCGTGCTGTTGCATTAAACCACACAGCAGGTTTGTCAACACCTCAACAAATACAGATGATGCTTTTTGCTGGATTTGCTCTTTTAGATACTGAGAATAAATATAAAGAAAGCTGCATTAAGCTTCTTCATAACCGATACAATCTTCTTTGGGAAGGGCTCAATATTCCCGTTGTTCCTGATTTGGAAAGGGCTGCATACTATTGTGAAATTGACATCCGTGAATGGGCAATGAAAAGTTATGGGAAAGAATTTGTAACGTTCTTAGAAAAGAATTTTGAACCTGTTGATATAGTTTTTAGATTAGCGGAAAAATCATCTGTTGTGCTTCTTAATGGCGGTGGATTTGCGGGCCCAGAATGGTCTGTTAGAGTTTCGTTAGCCAACTTAAACGACGAGAATTACAGCGTTATTGGTAAAGAACTTTCTGAAACAATGCAAGAATACGTTGACGCATGGAAAGGTGAAACAAAATAAACGGAGATATAATAATTAAAAATAAACAATGCTATGGAAACTAATAGATTTAAAAGAATTATAAGCCTGCTTACGTTGGTGGTATTTTTTGCAATTACCGTAAACGCTCAGACAAAACCAATGGTATATATTCTTGCAACCGGTGGTACCATTGCAGGGCAGGGAGCAACACAGGTTGCATCAGGCTATAAGGCTGGTGCAATTTCTGTTGACCAAATGTTAGCGGCAGTTCCTGAGATTGGTCAGATTGCTACAATCAAGGGCGAGCAAGTTGCCCAGATTGGTAGTCAGGATATGAATGATAAGGTATGGATAACACTAGCAAAACGTGTTAACGAGCTACTTAAGATGAGCGATGTTAATGCTATTGTTATCACTCACGGAACCGATACGCAAGAGGAAACAGCTTACTTCTTAAACTTAACCGTTAAAAGCGATAAGCCTGTTATATTGGTTGGCTCTATGCGCCCTTCGACAGCAATTAGCGCCGATGGTCCACGTAACATATATAATGCAGTTGCTTGTGCTATCGATAAGCAGTCGGTTGGTAAAGGCGTTATGGTTGTTATGGATGATAAGATATTAGGTGCCGATGATTTAGCAAAAACTAATACGTTGAGCGTAGGTACTTATCAAGATCCTAACTACGGGCCACTTGGGATTATGTATAATGGTAAGCCTGTTTATACTCGCGAATCTGTAAAGCGTCATACTACTAAGTCAGAGTTTGATGTTACAGGTTTAACAGAATATCCAAGAGTAGAGATTATTCTTAGCTACTCAAATGCAACCTCTTTATTTGTTGATGCTGCTGTAAATGCAGGAGTAAAAGGAATTGTGCTTGCAGGAGTTGGCAACGGCAACATGACAACCGATTTGCAAAATGCTCTGGAGCGCGCGGTTGGTAAAGGTGTTGCAGTTGTTCGTTCATCTCGTATAATGACTGGTCCTACAACACAGTGGGATGAAGTAGATGATGATAAGCTTGGCTTTGCCGCATCGTGGTACATTAACCCTTATCGTTCTCGTGTATTGTTGATGCTTGCGTTAACTAAGACGAGCGACTATAAGGAAATTCAACGAATGTTTACCGAATACTAGAAAATCGCCTATAACCTACAAGATATTGATTGTCAATATTAATATTGATAATCTTAGCTATGCTTTTGAAATAAAAACACTATGAAATATTCATGAGAAGGAAATTGCGCACTCTTCATGGTTATCATGAATATTCCATCTGACCAAAATATAAAAATAAAAAATAGACAGATGAAAAGAATATACATATTTATTGTAATGCTACTTATGTGTACAGCGTTAACTGCTCAACACAAAGAAAGCGAGAATATTTTGGATAAACTGATTTGGGATGACAAGATGCTAAACATCATGCTTGATACACGTGTCGATTTTCAGATGAGCTATGATAACAATGGTCTTGAAGATATGAGCTTTTATGGCCAAACAGTTAAGATCTGGTTGGTTGGAGAAATTGTACCGGGCATACGGTATAGAGTGCGCCAGCGTTTAAATAAACCTCAAGCACCTTTGCGCGAAGGCTATTCGGGAGCAACAGATCAGGCATGGATTGCATTTGATCTTGGCAAGGCTAAATCTTGGACAATCACAGCAGGTAAGCAATCCGTTCAGTTTGGTACATTCGAATATGATTATAACCCGGCAGATATTTATTTGCCAACCATGTGCTTTAACGATCTTGATGCATATAAAACAGGAGTGAATGTTGCCTATCGTTTTTTAGGACAGACAATAAATCTACAAGTTGTAAACTCTGATAATCCTCAGTTTGCAAGTGAGGAGTACGAGAACAAGGCGTTGGGCGGTAGTATTCTTTGGGAGGGAAGCCTCTTAAAAAATGTTCTGAAAACACGTTGGGCTTATAGCGCATTTCAGCACGAAGGAAGTAAATTCTACAGTTGGTTTACGCTGGGTACTCAGCTTAATACCGGTAAGTTTACTGCAGAGTTAGACTACTATTGTGGAAGCAGAGATATGGACTATAGCAGCGTGGTAGATGATGAAGATTTGGGATCTCGTTATGTGTTTGATCAGTCTGCAGCATTAAACCTGAAACTTGATCTTGGAATATGGAAACCTTCTGTAAAAGGTGTATGGAACGAACGTAAGGATAAACAGCTGGATGAAAGTGCTTATGCAAATTATGGTATCGAAGCAGCGTTGGAATTATACCCCTTTGCCGGCTTAACGAAAGATTTACGTTTCCATGCCGTTTATATGTATAATAATACAGATCTTAAAGGACCATACAGTGATTTAAGCAATACCTATAATCATACTTTTCTTGTTGGTATGCGCTGGTTGTTTAAGGTAAAATAGTAACTTTATATTTTACGAATTATTTATCATAAACGCTGAGTTATGAAGAATTTTAAGCTGAATAATGGACTGGAAATACCAAGCATAGGTTTAGGTGTTTTTATGTTAGAAGATAATAAGGAAGCTCAAAAAGTAGTAGAGCTGGCGTTATCGGTAGGCTATAGGCATATCGACACAGCGATGATATACAACAACGAGGAGGCTGTTGGAAAAGCGATAAAAGCATCCGGTATTCCTCGCGAAGATATTTTTGTTACCACAAAGCTCTGGAATGAGAATCAACGTAAGGGCGATATTATGGAGGCTTTCGAGGAAAGCTTATGCAAGCTGGAAACCGATTATGTGGATTTATATTTAATACACTGGCCTGTACCCGGTAAGTTTGTGGAGTCGTGGAAGGTATTAGAAAAAATATACAAAAGCGGAAAGGCAAAGACAATAGGCGTAAGTAACTTTAAGCGCCATCACTTAGATGAATTAAAGAAAGTAAGCGATATTATTCCTGTAGTAAATCAGATAGAGTTGCATCCGTATCTTTCGCAAGAATTGGAGTTAGAGTATTGTGCTAAAGCAGGTATAATACTTGAGGCTTGGAGTCCTTTTACAGCAGGTAAAACAGATTTGCTCAAAGATAAAGTATTGGTAGAAATAGCAGAGCTGTATTCTAAATCGACAGCTCAAATTATTCTTCGTTGGAACTATCAGCGCGGAGTAATTACAATACCAAAGTCCTCGCACAAGCAAAGGTTAGAAGATAATATTAATATCTTCGACTTTGAGCTTACAGATTCGGATATGAGCAAGATAAACCAAATGAATGTAAATAAAAGAGTAGGTTCGGATCCTGATAACTTTGATTTTTAAAATCTACTTCTATGTCATTTCGAGCGAAGCGAGAAATCTCCTGAAAAGCAGCAGTGCCTTGAATGAGGAGATTTCTCGCTTCGCTCGAAATGACATTTAAAATAAATCTTAAGTCAG
>JAVBOE010000048.1:0-10314 GCA_031550925.1 Bacteroidales bacterium
CGTTTTGGACAAAAAGTAGAGCGGATTAGTTCGCTCTACTTTTGTATTTATCCCTATTGTTTTTGAAGAACAAGTACCACTTAACGTAGCATTTGAAGTGTTCAGTAGATAAGCCTCTATGCTGCCTTAGGTTCGTTTTCAACGTGAGTTCGACCTAAGCGGCAACCTTACATCCGTAGTTTTCAATGATATCGCTTTTAATGAAAGGTTTTTTTGGAAGGAAGGAGTAGGCAACAAGCCCACTCACGAGGTTATTGATAAGGTTTGCGGACGATCGATGCCTGGTGTGCTCGACCTGGCAAATGTTTTTAAGCTGGTCGTTGATGGTTTCGATGATGGCTCTTTTGCGTAGGTATATCCTATCCTTTTCGAGCATCAGCGAGTTCTTCATGTTCTTTTTCAGCTTGGCAAACAGGTGTATGCCATCAACAAACAGCTGTTCAAAAAGCGATTGGCTGATGTAGCCTTTGTCAGCAAACAGCTTACCGAAGATTTTATCATGAAAAGCTTTATTCTTTAGCGGTTCGCGGTCATCAACGTTGGCAGGAGTCAGCATAAGCTCCAGCACCTGCCCCCGATCGTTGACGATCAGGTGTAGCTTAAAGCCGTAGAACCAGCCAATGGTAGATTTTCCCTTTTCTGCCAAGCCTTCAAATATCCTGTGGTTCCACTGCCGCTTGATGTGGCAGACCCTGATGGGGGTAGAGTCGATAAACGATACCCCCGTACACTCCCCTAGGCAGCACAGCTGCAGGAAGCAGGTCATCTTCAGCATGCAGCGCTGCTGCAGCTCCACAAAGCGGTTGTAGCTAACGGTTTGGGGGAATTCAGAGCGGCAGTGGGTTTGTATGTGGTTAACGTAGAAGTGCTTTAGGTTACGGTATTGCCGCAGGTGGAAAAGCTCCATAATGGTAATGACTTCGCTGTCAGCCATCCGAAAGGCCCTGTTGCGGTGCTTCTTTCCGTTGCCTGAGTGAACCAGATGGCCTTGCTGAGCCCTGTCAAATTCTTTGCTAAACTCGTCAACATAAAAGAAAATTTCAACTAAATTTGTACTATCCATGAGAGCAATTTGTTTAACTATTTATAAATCAACAATATAAAGATAAACAATAAGTTGCTCTTTTCCTAATCTTTCTGCTACCTTCTTACATCGAACTCAGGTTTTTCAGGTGTCCAAAGAAGGACTCTAGGGCATTGGTAGATTTTGGAATGGCAGGATTATCTAGGTAGTGGAAAAGGTTGGGCAGGGCTCGTTTGATATGCGTGAACGACTTTCGCACCATTCTGTGCGTAAACCAGCACTTATGAGGGTCTTCCAGGTAGGTATTCTGGTTAAGATACGCTCTATGTCTTTCCTCTCAGCGGACAAGCGATACCATCCAATACCCCCATTGCTCATAGTTGGTTATCGAGTTTAGACGACAGACAATTTGGCGTAGCTCTTGTCCTGCAAGACTTTTCGGATTACGGGTTATCCAGCTTAGGAATTCTCGCTGTACATGAACTGTACAGCGTTGTATGGTTGCCTCAGGAGCGCAGCCCCGTACCGCGTTTTTGAACATGAAACCCTTGGCATTGAGGGCAGCGGATACGGCGAGATTTTGTCAGATATTTGAGAGGTTAGCTGAAGCTAGCTTCAGCTAACCTCTCAAATATTTTCGTAACAGAAAAATAATTAGCCTGTTACAATATTATAAACGCACCATTGTTGGCATCATTACCTGATTTCCCGAAGAGGTCTATTGTTTTAATCATTCAAATTGTTTTGTACTTTCAGCATCGTTTTAAGCGGTGTCTTATCTGCTGTCCATAGGTTTTTTATTACTATGGGGATTTCTACATTTTTTCTGCTGTCAACACTCTCAGTCATTCCTCTAACCTGCACAAGCGTTGTTTGGTGAGGTTTCAAGATAATGTTATCGATACATCTGATATCAGAGTGTTTTTCTACCGTGAACTCATAAGGCACATCAGAGCTATTATACACCATTAGATATACATACTTCTTGTTCCGTATTTTCGCGGGCTTAATGCTGATTGATTGCTGAAATATAGGGTCAAGATATTCGGCACGACCAATTAACATGTTGTCGTGAGTGAATATTACCGTACGACCTGCGAATAACGCCTCTTTCAACGATTCTACCGTACGATCTTTTGCAAAAGCAATTGTCATTGTACGATGCTGGCTAGGATAGCTAAACTCATTACGAATAGGCTCGTGTATATCTGTAGCACCTATCATTGTCAGCTGCTTTTCGTTTGCCCATCCTAACGCTTCGGGAAAATACTCTCCGTGATAGCCAACTACTTCTATACCATGCAGCTGTTTTGCGTTATATATCTCGGTGTGAATATCCCACCAGCGAACGGTATCAAACTGTTGGGCTTTCCAACCCGGATGGTTCCATGTTATAAAAGCACCTTGCTTTGCTGCCTTTTGTATAGATGTTAAAGGATCTTTGTCTTCAATCGTATTTGCGTCTTCAATAAATAAAGCGTTTAGGTGTCCCGGAGGCATACCCTTTGTTATCTCAACCCCTCTAATAAGTAAAATACCCAGCTCTTCTGCTTTCGGAAGAGCAACCTCGTAGGGCTTGTTTAGATCGTCTTTTAAGTATGGTCTGTACTCAATATGATCGGTTAGGGCAATGGCATCCAATCCGTCTTCCCAAGCCTCTTGTATGCGATAGGTTGGCCAAATATAACCATCAGAATAAACAGTATGGATGTGTAGCTCGCATTTAAGACTTTTGTAGCCTAAAATGTCCGGAATAGCTACTTCTTTACGCGAAGGTTGTCCGTGTAGAGGGTGGAATATAGCTACAGCTATAAAAAGAAGCAGATAGTTTTTCATGTTGAGAAAGATAAGAGGTTATTGTAAGTGAAGGTATAAAAAATCGGATTGATAACACGTTTTCAGTCCGATTTAAAAAATAAAAAAGCGCGAAATATTTCATTCCGCGCTTTTTTATTTTACTTGCTTTTCAGCTATTGGTTTAGATGTTTTTCTATTTTCTTTATTCTAAGAGAATAGTAAATACCCGCAATACCAATTGCCAAAAGCATAATACCTATCATCCATCCTGTTACTATTGCTGAAGCACCAATATGACCTAAAACAATAAAGCCGATAATAACGGCAAGAATACCTAGTAGCAAGAATCCCCACCAGTCTTGTACTCCCATTTTCTTGTAAGAGAATGAATCGACAAATAAAATTACACCACGTACAATAGCCCAAATACCAATGGCTATAGGAATAAGCATAGCCGAGGCAAACGGGTTCCACATGATTATTATACCTAGTATAATGTCAATAATACCTTCTGCCAATTTCCAACCCCAGCCTTCGGTATTTGAAAGGGATATGGCATATGACATAATAGCAAGACCAGAGATAAGGATTACTAGCCCGATAAGCATTCCGGTAGTTACAAGTGCAGCACCGGGAGCGACGATGAAAGATACACCAAGAATAACGAATAAGATGCCTGCGATAAGCACCAACCACCAATTATTAAATGATTTTTTACTCATGACTTTTTGTTTTATGTTTGATAGTTAAAATCTATGGAACGTCATTAACTATTAAACAAATTAAACTTAAATAATTTTTTGTTTAGCCGATAAAGGATTATGGCTCAATTAGTATATAAATGGCTGTTATTTTCTGCAATGGCAAGCAACTAAATGATCGTTTACATAGCCAACAGCCTGTAAATGTGCGTAGCAAATAGTTGTACCGAAAAATTTAAACCCACGCTTTTTCATATCTTTACTGATAGCGTCGGATAGGGGGGTAGAAGCAGGGACTTCTGCTAACGTTTTCCATTTATTAATTACAGGTTTTCCGTTGGGTAAAAAACCTTTCAGGTAGCTGCAAAAGCTGCCGAACTCTTTCTGAATATCAAGGAATAGCTTAGCGTTACTTATTGCCGCTTTTATTTTAAGCCTATTCCGAATAATATTTTCGTCCAGCATCAAACGCTCTACGTCAGCATCGGTAAGCTTGGCTACTTTTCTTGCATTGAAGTTGGCAAACGCTTTACGGTAACCCTCGCGCTTACGGAGTATGGTTATCCAGCTGAGACCAGCCTGAGCGCTTTCGAGTATAAGAAACTCAAACATTTTATCATCATCGGTAACCTCTCTACCCCATTCTTCGTCGTGATATTTAATGTAAAGCGGGTCGCTACCACACCAGCCGCAACGTATAAGGTCTTTTTTCTTGGGAGTATTCTTGGTATTCATGTTTTTACTTACATCTACATAGGTTGTGTTTTCTATGTTTGTGAGCTTTCTTTTTCTTTCCGAAAGAGTGGAAAAATCCGCTAACTTTTTCTATTAATCCACTTGCTTGTCCGCCGGCTAAAAGCCCTAAAGCCGTTGTGCCTAAAGCCATCCATGGCGATACCATTGGTGCAGCGGCTTTTGCTTTTCGGCTTGACAACAAGAGTGGTACAATAGTAGTTGCTCCCTTCAGTAGTAAAGACGACATTTTACCCGACGATTTTGAACCATCGAAAATAGAAAGAAAGGGTTGAATATGATTACTGAAATACTGAAAGTCTTCCTGTAAATCGTCTTCCATCCGTTTGGCAACAACATTTAGCCGCTTTCTTTCGGCTACCAGCTCCTCTAACGTTTCAATCTTTTTCATTTTCAATCTCTTTATTTTCTTCGTTTTCGGATAAATTCTTAAGGAACTGCTTAATAAACATATTTACCAATGGTTTTTCTATCCGCTTGGCTTTAGTGAGCCATATAACCAGACCTAACAATAAGTAGAAACCTGCTATAATTGCAAAGCCCAGTGCCATACTGCCCAACCACTCGCCGAGTCCGAAACCTGCCGCCATGCTGCCAAAAAATAGAAACAGGAAGATAAAAAATACCATAGCCCCATTTGCTATGATTGACGCTAATACTTTAGACGAAACTTCGCATACCGTTAAAGTAAGGATTTTAAGGCGGACGTTGAGATACTCCTTAAGATCGTCCACCAGCTGCATTAACCTTTCTTTTTGCTCATTCATAGTAAATATGCTTAAAAGGGCATCTGATGTTATTATACATGTACAATAACATCTAGATACCCTAGTTCTTTACTTATAAAGTTTATTTGTTGTTAGCTTTAGCCTTGGCAACTCTTGCTTCTACTTCTTCGGCAATTTCTTCGGCGATATCTTCAGCCTTGCTTCCTACTTTATACTTCAGATTATCAAAAGCATCCATTACTTTGTCGCGGTATTTATCGAAACCATCGCTAATTTTTCTTCTGGTTTCTTTACCCTTATCCGGTGCGTATAAAATGCCTAAAGCAGTGCCAATGGCTAATCCTACACCTAGTCCTAAAATCATTTTTTCTGTTGATGTCATGGCTTCTTATTTTTTTAAGTTGAACAATAATGTTTAAAATTACATATCGAATATTTATATACCGTAAACAGTTAATTAAATAATTCTTAAGTATTTAAAATGTTCTCGTAGCAAATCAACCATTACTATTAGGACTTCGGAATAAGCCCTAGGGCTAATGGTTATGTGTTGCTAGTAAATCTATGAGAAATGCATAATCTAGGGCAACTTCCTTAAGATAGTCGTAACGACCAGATGCTCCCCCATGACCAGCTCCCATATTTGTATATAGTATAACAACGTTATCGCCCAAATTGTTCTCTCTAATTTTTTGAACCCATTTAGCTGGTTCCCAATAGCTAACACGCGGATCGTTAAAGCCCGCTATTGCCAGGATGTTAGGATATTCGCGCTGCGTAACGTTATCGTAAGGAGAGTACGACTTCATATATTCATACGCTTCTTTATCCTCGGTTGGATTTCCCCACTCTTCATACTCTCCAATGGTTAACGGAAGGCTAGGGTCGCTTATGGTATTCATAACGTCAACAAAAGGTACATCGGCAATAGCTGCTTTAAACAGATCGGGACGCATATTGATTACCGCACCTATTAGCAGACCGCCTGCGCTTGCTCCCATAATACCTAAATGCTCGGAAACGGTATATTTATCTGCAATCAGCTTTTCGGCACAAGCAATAAAATCGGTAAAGGTGTTTTTCTTCTTCATCAGCTTACCATCAAGGTACCATTGCTCGCCCATATCAGATCCACCGCGAATATGGGCTAAAGCATACACAAAACCTCTGTCGAGTAGGCTAAGACGAGTGCTGCTAAAGCTGGCATCCATTGATGCGCCGTAAGAACCATATCCGTAGAGTAGCGTGGGGTTGTGTCCATTCTTTTCCATTCCCTTTTTGTAAACGATAGAGATAGGTATTTGCGTACCATCTGATGCTGTAGCAAATATTCGCTCCGACTGATAATCGTCTGGGTTATAAGGAACACCCAACTCTGCTTGCTTAAGTATGGTTTGCTGTTTAGTAGCCATATCGTACTCGTAAGTGGTAGAAGGACGGGTCATAGAGTTATAAACGTACTGCATCTTAGTATCGTCGAAGTTAGGATTAGAGCGCATGCCTAGAGTGTAAGCCGGGTCGGGCATAGAAATGTATTCGGTGCTTTTGTCGGCTAATTTGTAAATCATAATCTTGCGTAAACCGCCTTCGCGAACCATTACGCTGAGGTAGTCCTTAAACTCATCGAAATACTCAATTTTCATGTCAGGATTGTAAGCAATTACATCTTTCCAATTCTTCCAATCGGTAGCGTTAGCTGGAGTTTCCATAATTTTGAAGTTAACCGCACCGTCAAGGTTTGTGCGGATATAGAATTTATCTCCATGAGATGCAATATCATACTCAACACCTTGCTTACGTGCGGCAAATACTTTTGGTTGAGCAGTAGGGTTATCAGCCGGAATAAGGCGATATTCGCTGGTTATCTGCGAACCAATGCCAATAATAACATAACGCTCGTCTTTAGAAAGATAGGTATATACGTTAAAACGCCCGTCTTTTTCGTGATATACTTCTTTATCATCGCTTTGTTTTGTTCCAACGTTATGGTAAAAAACTTTATACGGACGCCAAGCTTCGTCTCTGATTGTATAGAATATGGTTTTGTTGTCGGCAGCCCAAGTTACCGAGCTAACATCCGTCAGCTCATCGCTTAGCAATTCTCCTGTTTCCAAATCTTTAATAACAAGGTTATATCGCTCGCTACCGCTAGTATCGGTAGAATAGGCAATGTAACGTTGGTTGGGGCTTATCTGATATGCTCCAATAGAGAAGTAGTCTTTTCCTTCTGCCAGCTGGTTGCAATCGAGCAGTAGCTGAGGTTCGGCATCAAGGCTGCCGATTTTGCGGTAGAATTCAACATACTGTTTGCCCGCAACGGTTTTCGAATAGTAGTAGTTACCTTTCATTCGGGTTGGCACGCTTTCGTCTTCCTCTTTAATGCGTGCTTTCATTTCGGTAAAGAGTTCCTCCTGCAGCTTTGCGGTATGTGCCATTACAGCATCGCAGTATTCGTTTTCGGCCTTAATGTGGCTTACTACATCAGGGTTTTCTCTTTCTTTCAGCCAATAGTAGCTATCAACCAGCGTATCTCCGTGGTTGATGAGCAGATGTTCTACTTTTGCTGCTTTTGGTGCATCAGCGTTTGTCATTTTCTTTCCAGTTCCTCCTCCGCAAGATGCCAACATTGTAAGCATTGCAAGGGACATGATTAATATTAATATTCGTTTCATAGTAATATGTTTTGGATGATTGGTTTATGTTTTAGTAGTATTAGTCATCATAGCCTTCTTCATCACTGTAATCATCGCCGGTCTCTTCATCGTAGCTTTGATAGTATTCTGCGTCAGAGTAGTAATCTTGTAGCATGGTAAGTAACGCATATGCAACATCATCTGTTCCTTCAGCATTTCTACGAGCCCAAAAGCTGTATGCCCAGACCATTGGACCTTGGTCAAAATCCCCGTCTTTATCGTAAAATCTCGACTGATAGCTGTCGTTTATATGCAGCTTAATATCATCATAATATTCGTACGCCCAATCATGCTCAACATTATTCATCAGCTTAAAAATATTGCGAACACGAGTCAGGTCGTCGTCTTTATATAAATCTTCGTGGGCTGCCGATAGGTAGTTGAGCAGCTGGTAGCCCGCCGTTCCATAAAATTTTTCTACCGGCATGTAGTAGGTTACCGCGTTTCTGTATGATGCTAGGGCCTCAACCGCTTCGGACGGATGACCCACTAAGTAGTCGAATATTTTGTTTAGACTGATTCGCTTTTCCGATTCGTTGGGTATATTGTTGGTTACCTCGTCTGTTTCGTGCTCTCTTAGCTTATATAAAGTCCAACCAATATCAGATATTAACGAAGACGAATAATCAGCTTCCCAGTTCGAAATATCGTAACCAAACAGTACACTTAAAGCGCTGCTTACGCTGGGCTCATTATTATTCAATAAAAACGAGAGGTAATCGTTGTCAACACCATCCGGATAATCTTCAAACATAACCACTTCGCCATTGTCTTCGGTAAGAGCAGGATAGTTATCCGGATAACCATAGTTTTCATAACGAGATGAATAGCTCGAAACTTCATAAACCGCATATCCGCTGATATAGTTAGCAGGAATGATGAGTAAAATGATTATTCCAATAATACAAGCAACCAGCCTGTTTGTTTTCCATAGCGTGAAGAAGCTCACTAAGAACGCGGCTAAAACTAACGCTTCTACTATACATGCACCATAAAGAAGAAGGATAATAAACACATCGCTTGTCCAAACATATCGGTCGGATATGTCGAATCTTAAAGAGCAAAATAGAAGAACTAATAATGATACTGCTATAAGCGAAATAAAATAGTATAAAAAGAATTTTGTTTTTTTAGGCGAAGCTGCTGTTTTCTTTTTGCAAGCAAAATAAACAGGTATGCTAATAATCAAAGCTAGTACTCCACATAAGATAGTCGCGGCAATAGGAAACAAAGCTACAACAGCGGTTGATATTTCTCCTTGAGAATAAGCCATATCCGCCAACATATTGGCAAACCAATAAGAGGTAGCATCTAAAGTTGCTAATACCGCAATGGCAATAGCCATAGCTAATGATACAAAAAAGAAAATTTTAAATAACTTGCTCAACATAAATAAGAAAGATTAGTTTGGTGTATAAGGTTGCTTATGAATCTCAAAGTTAACAAATTTTGAACAAAGATTCAAGGAAAAAGATAATGAGCAAATGTGAGAATATGCAAATGTGAGAAGGAAAATGATACCCCTAAATCCCCTAAAGGGGACTTTTTTGCACTGCCAAAAGTCCCCTTTAGGGGATTTAGGGGCTAATGCGAAATGACTCATTCAGCGCACTGCTACTATTCAGGAGATATCTCGCTACGCTCGATATGACGAACTCTTTTTCGCTTCACACTTCACGACTTACGCTTTACCTTTTTCATTCTCACATTTGCATATTCTCACATTTACACATTATTTACGCAAATGATTACTTTTGTATGTAAACAATTTAGAAATGGCTAAAGTAAAAAAAGCATATTTCTGCCAGAGCTGCGGAGCCGAATCGGCAAAGTGGCTGGGTCGTTGCCCCTCGTGTGGCGAATGGAATACATTGGTAGAGGAGGTGGTTAGTAAACCTACCGAAACGGTTAAGGGTATAAGCGCTGGTTCATTGCGACCAATGCTGATAGATGATGTTGAGATGGAGCACATTGCTCGCATCAACATGGGTAGTAGAGAGATGAACCGCATTTTGGGCGGTGGACTTGTACCGGGGTCGTTAGTGCTTATTGCAGGCGAACCGGGCATAGGTAAATCTACGCTTAGCTTACAGCTCGCACTTAATCGTCCTGAGCTGAAAACGCTATACGTATCTGGGGAAGAAAGCGTACAGCAAATTAAGCTTCGGGCAGAACGCTTAGGTGGTAGCGGTAGTGGATGTTACTTGTTGAGCGAAACAAACCTCGAGTCGATACTTACACAGACTAAGACGCTAGAGCCCGACATGATAGTTGTAGATTCTATTCAAACACTGTTTTCCGAACGAGTTGAGTCATCTCCAGGTAGCGTGTCGCAGATACGTGAGTGTGCAGTTCAGCTATTGAAATACGCAAAAGAAACAGCTACACCTATATTTCTTATCGGGCATATTACAAAAGACGGAACCATTGCTGGGCCAAAGGTTTTAGAGCATATCGTTGACGTTGTGCTTCAGTTTGAAGGCGACAGTAACTATCTCTATCGTATACTTCGTTCGGTAAAGAATCGTTTTGGCTCTACAGCCGAAATTGGGATATTCGAAATGCTCGGTTCGGGCTTGCGAGAAGTTGAAAATCCGTCGGAGATACTGATATCGCAT
>JAVBOE010000057.1:0-25555 GCA_031550925.1 Bacteroidales bacterium
ACTTAATCCTGTTGGGGCAAATGTACTTGACCAACAAGGCAATATTCAAAGCGGAACGATTTCTTACAATATAACAGATGAACCATTTATTGGAGTTGTAATATCGTTTCCGGGCAGTGGAAAACAGTACGCAATTTCTTATACAGTAAATCAGATTGCAGAGTTTGCGGAAACAGAAAAGACATTTGACAACGAAAACGACAATGTTTATGATGAACAGTAATCATATTGCAGAGATTTGGGAGGCTCTGGAAGAAGAAAAAAATGTTGGACTTGTAAAGCGTTTGTACTCAAGTGATATCCCTTTTCATATTTATGGTACATTCCAATACCCCGAAAGGTATTATGGTGTGGCATTCACTTTCAGTAACGATATACGCATTGATGTTTCTTCTTTTATTAATCTGCGAGAATTAAAAGTGATTTTGTTGAACGACACTACATTTACAAATTCTCGCTTGTTGATAATTGAACTGTTGCACCCAAACAGCCGTGATGTTTTTGCATCGCTTTGCGAAAATTTGATACAGTCTGTTATTTGTTTGAATACAGAACAGAAAATAATCCGTACCGTTGTCAATCAGTTAGAGAAATGGAAAACTCTTTTTGAGAAAAATAATTCCACAAGCTTAACACCTGCCGAACAGCAAGGACTTTATGGCGAACTGCATTTTTTACAAAAGTTTCTTGCCAAATCTGATTTCAACTCTTGCGATGCTTTGCATACGTGGGTGGGAGTAGATAAAGCTATGCGCGATTTTCAAGGCAGCAATTGGGCGGTGGAAGTTAAAACCACTTCAACAAACAATCCTCAAAAAGTTACGATAAACGGCGAAAGACAATTGGACGAAACATTGTTGGGAAATTTGTTTTTGTATCATTCTTCTGTGGAGGTTTCAAACGGTAACGGTCAAACACTTTGCCAAAAAATCGCTGCAATTCGTGAACTACTCGAAAATGATACATCCGCTTTATCGCTTTTCAATACGAAACTTTTTGAATCCGGTTATCTAGATAAGCATGAACCGTTTTATCAGGACAGATTTTACCAAATCAGAAACGAGAATTATTACAAAATCGAAAACGATTTTCCAAGAATCAAAGAAAATGAACTGAGAGGGGGGGTCAGTGATGTAAAATACTCAATCATTCTTGCCATGTGTGATGAATATTTAATTTTTGAAAATCAAATTTTTAACACGTTGAAAGGACTATGAATGAGATAAGCAAATATTATCAGTCGCTCATTCAGGATATTATTGCCTTGCAGGCAGGCAACGAAGATGGTGATACGCAGGAACAGATTTTTACCCGTATTGCTGTTGATATGCTTGCAGAGGCGGGCGAAACCGAAAATGCAGCCATCGCATACGATGGAAAGGCATTGGGAACAAAAAACCAGCACAAAATAAACGCTTATGCAATTTCCGATAATTACGAAACAGTAGATTTGTTTATTTCTATTTTTGACAATTCTGAAGAAATTAAAACCGCCACAAAATCCGACATTGAAACCGCCACAAAACGCATTACCAACTTTTTCCGAAAAGCAATTTACAATGACTACGTAAATGAAGTTGCGGAATCTTCCCCAATCTTTGGATTTGCAAATACATTAGCTAATTTTCCCGAACTCAAAGAAAATCTGGTACGGGTTAATGCAATAATTTTAACTAACGGCGAATATAAGGGAGATTTTCCACCAAGTGCACAAATATGCGGTCATAATATATTTTACAGAGTAATAGACATAAATCATTTATATAAGATTTCCGAACAGTCTCGAGTGTCAATAGAGCTTGATTTCGAAAATTTTGAGGGAGAAAAATTCAGCATTCCCTGTCTGTCTGCAAATACGGATAACCAAGACTACAAAGCATATATTGCGATTATTCCTGGTGTTTGTTTGGCAAAACTTTACGAGCGTTACGGAGCGCGATTGTTGGAACAGAATGTACGCTCATTTTTACAGTTTACCGGAAAAATCAATAAAGGTATTCGCGATACAATTAAAACAGAACCGCACATGTTTCTCGCATTCAACAATGGTATTGCCGCTACGGCTGACCATATTGAATTAGACGAAACAGGACATTTTGTGAATAAAATAAGCAACCTGCAAATTGTAAACGGGGGACAAACAACCGCCTCAATTTACAACACGGCAAAAAAAGACAAGGCAGATATTTCAAACATTTTTGTGCAGGTAAAATTCTCAATTATAGATAACCCCGAGCAATACAGCGATATTGTTTCTCGAATTTCCAGATACGCCAATACGCAGAACAAAGTTAATGATGCTGATTTCTCTGCAAATAATCCTGCTTTAATTGCCATTGAAAAACTTTCACGTTATATTCTTTCTCCGGTTACGGCTCGAAATAACATGCAAACCTGCTGGTTTTTCGAGCGTGCAAGAGGTCAGTATAAAACCTTGCGGGGGAGAGAAGGCTTTACCAAATCACGCCAAAGTGCATTTGATAGAAAATACCCTAAATATCAGGTGTTCACAAAGGTCGAACTGGCAAAATACATTAATGCTTATCAGGAAGTTTGGGATGGCAGAAAGTTAGTTATAAGCCCAAATATTGTTGTTCGAGGCAATGAAAAGAACTATGCCCGATTTATTAATAACAATTTACCTGACAATATTAAGAAAATCAACAATGTGTATTTTGAAGATGCAATTGCAAAGTGTATTTTGTTTAAGGAAGCAGAAAAACGCTATGGTACAAAAGCGAATGATTACAACATTGGCGAATTACGGCAGGTTGTTGTTCCATACACACTTTCATTGCTCAATATCATAACCGAAAACAAATTAGACCTCTATCGAATCTGGAAGAATCAGCAGGTTTCTACACAACTTTCCGACTTTATCTATGACTTGATGAAGCAGGTAAATAAATTCATTTTGGATAATTCGCCCGTTACACATTATATTGAGTGGGCAAAGAAAGAAGAGTGTTGGGAACAGGTCAAAAATCATTCATGGAATTTCAATATCAACGAGATAAAAACCGATTTGATAGATGAGAATAGTTCCTCAAAACGAAATATTGTTGCTGATACAGAAGATTTCGAAGATGCCCAACAGCATGAAGAAAACATACTCCGCTCAATCCCTCATGCACTTTGGAAGAAGATAGAAGCGTGGGGAAAAGATACCGGTTTTCTTTCCGCAACACAACAGGCATTTGCCGGTTTTGATATGGCAAACAAAATAAAATTCAATCGTGCAATATCAGACAGCGACCGCAGTAAGGCAATGGCAATTTTCGATATTGTTTGTCAGCATAACATTGATTTGCTTTCAGAAGCAGACGAATTAACGGAACAGCCACAGAAAGAAACAATCAAAACAACAAGCGATGACCACGGAATAACTATTGAGTTAATTCAAAAAATGGTTGATTGGGACAAACGCCGCCATATCCTCAAAGATTGGCAATGGAATGTGATGAATGATATTGTTTCGGGGAAAAGAGAATTGAACAGTAGCTTGGCTTGGGGTTGCAAGAAAAATCTTGAATTATTGAAAAAACAAGGATTTACGGAATAAATTATTGTTTTGGTTTTCGCTGATATTCAACTATATCTTCTGCAACCAACGTTACCTCATTTTCCCGCTCCTCGTATATTTTCATTGAGATTTTTTGCGAAATTTGCTCATACAGCATTGCCGAAATTCTGTCAATCAATGGCGTAATATCATGTTTGTAGGTATGCCGTATTTCGCATTCCCAGACTATTATAACATTCCATCCTAACGCAATAAGTTTTTCAGCATTGATTTTATCCCTGTCCTTGTTTGAAGTGATTTTGTCAACCCAGAATTTGGTATTCGTTTTTGGCGTATAGGCATATTTACAACCCTCGTGTCTGTGCCAGAAACAACCATGCAAAAAAATAACCGTTTTGTATTTTGGCAGAACAATATCCGGTTTTCCGGGCAAATGCTTATCATTCACACGGTATCGAAAGCCCCTTGCAAAAAGAGCTTTACGCAATGCCAATTCGGGTTTTGTGTCCTTTGACCGAATTTTCGACATACATTCCGACCGTTTTTCTTTGTTCCAGATATCCATGTTTTCCATGAAATAAATACAAAGATACGGAATGGCATTCTAAAGCAGTATGACAGTAGAAAAAAGTTTCAATATTTTTAGGAATAAATAATCTTTCGTATCTTTGTCTCAAGTTAATCAACCTGCTCAAAGCGGAGCAAATTGGTGAAGTTAACTCGTTACTTATCCGTTACCTGTTCTGAATTTATCCAACTTCAAATCGTTGATTCAGAAAGGAATAATTCAAAGGCATAGGCTTGTTTCTAAATCGTTACCTGTTGCGAAAATCCATTTTGCAACTTGCTTGTTTTCAACCGGAAGGACAAAATACTATGTCTTAATGTATGAGGCGTAATATGTTTTGCTAAGCCGGCCTTTTTAGAGTATGCCTTAACCATTAGCCTTACAGATTGACTTGACAATGGATACCCTAGCCGATTTATAAAGAAAAAGTGCTTGGAGTTAATTTGTCTTTTATGGAGTTGATAATATGTCTTTATTATTGATAAGGTGTCGGACTGACATATTTGTATAATACGCTCTCTACTACCCTTACCAAACACAATTATTTCCCCATTTTTTAGGTTAAAGTTGTCATTTTTAAGATTACACACCTCTGAGACTCGAAGCCCTGTGGAAAATAATATTTCGACGATTGCAATATTGCGTATCTGTGCTTTATAGGTATATCTATCTCTTTTTTCATTTTCGTACATTTCTTTATACATGACATTTAGAATTTTTTTTACTTCATCTAATGTCATAACAGTTGGAAGGATTTGAGGTTCTTTAAGGCGTATTTTTATTTTTCGGAAAGGATTGATGAAGTTATCGTCCTCATATTCTAGATAGTTAAACATAGCTTTCAAAGATGCCACTTTCCTCTTTATAATCTTGGCTTTGAAATGATAGATTTCTTGTAAATATGCTTTCAAAGATTCTTTTGTTATATCCCCCATCAGTTTATCAAGTTTTCCTTCTTGTGTGTATGAAGCAAACTGCAATCTCCCTAAAAAAGTAGAAAGAAAAGGAATTTCAAAAGGGATAAAATTTTAATAAAAAAGCGGTTAATGTGTAAAAGTTAAGACTTGATTTGACAAAGTAAGCAAAGAAGCAGTCGGTACAACAACTTTTCTTTTTTCTTTTCCCTTTTTATTGGCGAACCATTAGGCTTACTATATTTTTTTCTGACATAGTATGAACAAATCTTGCTTAAACTGCTGTATTTCCTGTATTCAAGCGGATTGTAACCTTACTGAACAAGTTGCTTCATACAAGGCTTTATCCTATAGCTTACTTTTGTACTATCAATGTAATGCATGCTTACAGCTGATTAACGGTCTTATATTTACTAACCCCTAAAAGTAAAGCCTATGCCAAATGCAACAACCAAAATGTAAAAGCTGTGAATAAGGTTTAGCACCCATGCTAACCTCTCTGCTGAACATAGCTATAGAGCAGTGTTTTAGGCTTTAGGCATAATGTATCGCTAGTATAGCATATAACCATTCTCCTGTAAAGGGTTCACAAAATTAACCATTGGAAAAATTGTCAGTAAGCTTCCTATAAACATAGGAGGATAGGGTACCTATGTGCTAACTATAACGAAAATCGCCCAATCACCTTAAAGCACTTGCTTTATAGCTCCCGTTAATATTAACCCCATAAAAATTAAAAATCATGGAACAAGAACAAAACAAAACCGAAGAGGCAACCACCGAAACCAAGTCTTTTAAAGCAAGGCTGCTCGCTTGGCTGCGTACACACCTTAAAACTATTGTAGAGCTGATACTTCAGTATTTATTCAGAAAAAAATGAGAAGAAAGATACATCATATAGTTATACTCAAGGAAAACACCTTGTATATGTTGCCTTCATTTAAATTTTATCAATCACAATAACAAATAAAATATGAAAAAAATAATTATTCTCATAGTAATGCACTTGTTTGTTATACAGACATGGGCACAGCTACCACAGCCGCCGCAAACAGCATTAAGTCCTAATGCTGCAAGTTTAGGCTTATTTGGAGATATCCCTGTTTCTCATTATACAGGAACTCCAAATATTTCAATCCCTTTATATGAGCTCAGTATAGGAGATTATACGCTCCCAGTCACATTAAGCTACCATACAGCAGGAATACGGCCAGATCAACGTCCAGGATGGGTTGGTTTAGGATGGAGTCTTTTAGTAGGAGGGACGATTACCCGTCAGGTAAAAGATGTGCCGGATGAATACAATAATCCAAACTATAGCAGTGGTGCCAATTTGGGGTTTTACCACACACATGCTGTACTAAATACAAACCAATGGAACCAGCGTAGCTACCTTCGCAGTGTTGCCCAGAGTTCAGAGCTTTCATTGAAAGATACTGAACCTGATGAGTTTTCTTTTAACTTTCAAGGGTATTCTGGGAAGTTCTATATAAACCATGAGGGTAGCTGGACGATACAGTGCAATAAACCGGTTAAGGTGGTGTTTGACAATCAATTTCTAGATGTTCCTTTCAGCAAAGAAGGAACGAGAGCCAACACCTATGGGTATTCACCTTCATTTAGTGGATTTACAATAATTGCTGAAGATGGTATTCAGTATGTGTTTGGAGGAAGCACTTCTGCTATTGAATACTCAATTGGGTTTTTTGAACAAACTGCAGACGAATGGATAGCAACTGCCTGGCATCTAACAAAAATCATTTTCCCGAATAAACAAAAAATAGACTTTACTTATGAAACAGGAGATTTTACCAATCAAATGTACATTTCGGTATACCACGATTTAGGCACCTCAACAGAATCCAGTGGGGGTATTTTTAATCCTCAACCAAAATGCTCTTCTTCAAGCTATGCAACTATTGGTGCTAGCTATCAAGGGAAGCTCATAGCCCCAGCATATCTCAAAGAAATTAAAACAGCGAACAGTACAATTACTTTCCAAAGGAGTGAAAGTGCAGAGTTAGGATATGCACAAAGTGTTTATAGCTGGCAGTATTCGCAATGGTATATGTGGGGGTCTTCTCCTTTTTTACCCATCCTAAAATCTGACCAAGATGGTTATCCAGATTGTTTAAATAAATTAAAATGGCATAAATTAGATAAAATAGAGGTAAGAGATTTTAATAACAACGTGGTAAAATCAGTAACTTTTACATATAATAATACTTCAACCCAGCGATTAATATTAACAAGTGTAACCGAGTCTGGAAAAATGCCCCACACTTTTGAATACAATAATGTTCAGAGCATGCCTCCATACCTATCAAATAAAACAGATCATTGGGGATTTTTCAATAATACTTATGCCTATGTAGATAATTACAATAGCTATTATTCCTATAGAAATCCCAACGCTACATATATAAAGTATGGTATCATTGCAAAAATAACGTATCCTACAGGTGGTTATACGGAGTTTGATTTTGAGCCACATTACTACAGAAAACAGCTAAGCTTAAATAGATGGGAGAGCTGCAATACATTACCTAATAATGAAATGGCTGGAGGATTAAGAATAAAACGAATAAAAAGCTATGCCTCCACAAGCACTAAGGTTTCAGAATTGGAATATTTCTATACTTCGGATTATTTACAAAATAAGGCAAATTCAACCAATTCAAGTGGTGTTTTAGGGGGACAGGTAAAGTATTATTTTACAGATTACATTGTATATGCTTTTAATGATAAAGATGTGAGACACAAAATGAGTGCATTTACCTCTAATTCGGTTTTACCATCCTGCAATAATGTAAATGGTAGCCATATTGGATATTCTGAAGTTATAGAAAAAAGAGAAGATGGTGCATTTACTCGCTACCAGTTTACCAATTTTGATAATGGCTATATGGATGAACCTGCAGATGCAATAATCCAGCAAAGCCGAACACCATATGAACCTTATGCTTCCAAAGAGCAAGACAGGGGGTTACTAAAGTTACAAGAAGATTATGACGCCACTGGGGTAAAGGTAAAAAGTAAAGTAATAACTTATGAGAAGGATAATACTTCAGCAACAAATTATGTACGCTCTATGAGTGCTAGACACAGAAGTGTTTGTCCTGGTGTAGGGTCAAGTTATGATGAAGGAACTTCATATAAGATATACACATACTTATGGCGAGTGAAATCTGAAAGTGATACATGGTATAAAGCCAATAATACATCAATAGCGAGATCTACTACTATAAATTACAACAACCAGAAACTTGAAAGAGAAAAAATCCAAACTCAAAGTGATGGTAGCGAGAGAGTAACATACACACGTTATGTGGGAGATTTAATAACCTCTCATCGTTATACATCGGATGTTTCAGAAACGAGATACATGGATGGAGATAGTAAGGGTCTGGCAAAGATGTTTTCTTTAAACATGATAGGCATTCCTGTTGAACAAGTAGAGTATACTATACGGAATAATGCAACAACGTATAACGCTGCAATATATACAAAATATGGCGTTTTTAATGATATCCCGAAACCACTCGCTCAATATCGTTTTTCAGCATCAGAACCAACAAGTCAATATCAAATGGCAAGCTTTGATTCGATAGTACACCCGGCAAATCCGGTATTAGGTCCGGGATATGTAACCTATTCTTCAAACAAAGATCCTCGGTTAGAATTAGAGATAGCATATAACTATTATGATGACTATGGCAATCTATTACAGTATACCAGTCGTGATGGTGTACCAGTAAGTTACCTGTGGGGATATAACACGCAATATCCAATTGCTAAGATTGTAGGGGCTACAAAAAATGAAGTTGAAAGCGCACTTCTTCCTGCTCAAAAGAATCAGCTGCAACTGCTATATACCCCATCCGATATTTGGCAAATCCATGATCGCTTAAATAGCCAGCTACCAAATGCTCAAATATACGGATATAGCTATTATCCACTTGTTGGTATAACTTCTGAAATTTCTCCTGAGGGATTATTGACGTATTACAAATATGATGTTTTCGGTCGCTTGCTTAAGGTGTTAGACAATGAGCAAAATATTTTGAAGCAGTATAGCTATCACTACGCCAATCAACCATCAGGTGAAGCCACAGAATTCCCAGAACCCTCTAACCTTGCCAACCTGACTCTTACCGTAGATAGCCCAGACAAAGGTAGCGTAAGAGGTGCGGGTCGTTATACAATAGGTAGCAGCGTTACTGTAACGGCTACTCCCAACTCCGGTTACTACTTTGATGGCTGGTATGAAGACGGTTTAGATAACAAAAAAGTGGCCACTAATGCAGCCTATACATTCACTATTGCTAACAACCGAATGCTGCAAGCACGATTTGTGTCACATTATACTGTAACGCTAATATCAGGAACGGGAGGTAGCACTACCGGAGGAGGAAACTTTATTCCTGGAACAAACATTACTATAAAAGCAACTCCAAGTACGGGTTATGTTTTTGATGGATGGTATGAGGGATCAACAATGGTATCCAGCAGTGCTAGCTACACGTTCACCGTCACATCCAACCGTTCACTGTCTGCTCGCTTTTCTCAAGGTACATGTGAAGTTTTCTTTGAGATATCTCCAGATGAGGGAGGAACTGCTGCAGGAAGAGGTTTTTACTATCCGGGAACTGTGGTCACTTTATCAGCCAAGGAAGATAAGGGATATCAATTCCAAGGTTGGTATATTGATGGAGTGTTAGTATCTACGGATTACATCTATAACTATGTTGTACCTAGTGTAGCAGCTGTTAAGATTGTAGTAAAATTTGTATCAGATACCCGCACTATAACACTATATGCAAATCCTGGAGGTACCGTTACCGGAGGAGGCACCTTCGCTATTGGAACGAATGTGACTGTACTAGCTACACCAAATGCTGGTTATATTTTCGATTACTGGGATGACGGAAAGAATGACATTAAAACTAATCCCTATACTTTTACGGTTACAACTAATCGTAGACTAGAGGCAATATTTGCCCAATCCTCAACCTCAACATGCGAAGTTTACCTAACCGCATCACCAACAGCTGGTGGAACTGTTTCAGGCGGTGGTTACTATAGAAGTGGAACTAGTGTTACGGTGACTGCCTCTGAGAATCGTGGTTATGTATTTCAAGGATGGTATAATCGTGGCACGAGAGTAAGTACCAGTTATCGCTACACTTTTACTGTTTCGAAAGAGATAGATCTTGAAGCAAGATTTGCAGTAGATAAGTAGCCCATTCTCAGATGCTGGAAAGCAAGAAAACAGAAAAACTAAAATTGAAAACAACATGAAAACACTATACTCATTAATTATATTGCTGCTGGTAGGTTTGAGCGCATTCGCTCAACCTGTCACACCCAGCAGCAATCAGAACTACATCACTACCATTACTCCTACAGTAAAGGTAACCACCGATGCCCAGCTGAATGCGCTGAACCCTGATAACCTCATGCAAGAAGTTGCTTACTATGACGGACTGGGACGCCCCATGCAGCAGCTGGCAGTACGAGCGTCTGGCAACAAGCGTGACTTGATAACCCCTGTTACCTATGATGCTATGGGGCGCCAAGATAAGGACTATCTATCCTACGAAGCCGCAGCTGGTAACGGCAGCTACCGTACCGACTACGCCACTACGCAGCCTGCTTTCTATAGCAGCCTACACGGAGCAACCGATAAGGACTACGCCTTCTCGCAAAAGCAGTTTGAACCCTCACCGCTAAACCGTGTGGTAGAACAGGCTACACCAGGTAAGGACTGGAGGTTAAGCGGAGGACACTCCGAACTGATCAGCTACCGTAGTAACGTGGCGAATGAAGTAAGGCTATGGAAAATGGTCAGTGGAGCACCAGCTCATCAAAATGCTTACTATTCTGCAGGTTCTCTATCCGTTGTTGAAACGCAGGATGCCGACCGCAAGCAACGCATACTGGAGTTTAAGGACAAGCAGGATAGGCTGGTTGAAGTGCAGCAGGTGGATATCAGCAATGCTACTAATAAACTAATAACAAGCTATGTCTACGATGACTTGAGCCGATTACGAGTAGTAATACCCCCCAAAGCGCAGAACCAAACACTTGATGCCGCAGCTCTTAATCAGCTTGCCTACCGCTACACCTACGATAACAGAGGACATGTAATCGAAAAGTACCTTCCCGGTGCTGAGGTGATATACTACGTATATGATAAGGCAGACCGCTTGGTATTGCAGCAGGATGGCAATATGCGCAACCGTACCGATGGTCGTAAGTGGATGGTAACCTTATACGACCGCTTTAACCGACCGGTGGTGCAAGGTCTGGTAAGCTGCACCTCGGCACATAGTGCGCTGCAAGCTGCCTACAAAGCGGTAACGGTAAACCAAACCCGTAGCGGAGCCGGCTATACGTTGAGCAGCGTAACCGGTGTGCCTGTTTTGGATGCTAACGGAGTGCTCAGCTATACCTTCTACGATAGCTATGAAGGTTTACCTACCTACGATGCCACTCAGTTTACAGGTATGGGTACTGCCCCGAATAAGCTGAATCAAGCAGCCAACCAAACAACAGGCTCTAAGGTAAAGGTGCTGGATGGCAATGAGCATACCGCTTCAGCCAAGTGGCTTACTACCTCCACCTACTACGACTATATGTATCGCCCAATACAGAATCAGAGTGATTTATACGATGGAGCAAGCAACGGTAAATCCATATCCAGTTATGTACTCGCTTTTGACGGGTTGCCCGAGCAAGCAAAGGAGGTACAAACCTTTAACGGTCAAGCTACCACCATTCTTCAACGCTACCAGTACGATCACGCTCGTCGTCCCGTTAAGCTATACCATAAGCTGAACAGCCAAGCGGAAGTGCTACTTGCCGAAACCACCTACGATGCGTTGGGACGTGCAAAAACCAAAAAGCTAGGTGGGATAGAAAACATACAGTACAGCTATAACATTCGCAGCTGGGCTACCCAGATCAGCAGCCCAAAGTTTACTACCGATATTTACTACAACAGCGGTACCGGCATTACTCCCAGGTGGAATGGTAATATCGCCGCCACTAAAAACGATGGACAAGCCTATCGCTACAGCTACGATGCGTTTAACCGCTTGGCACAGGGCATACACAGCGCAGGTTTTAGCGAAAAGGAAATCAGCTATGACGCCAACGGCAACATCAGTACGCTTAGCCGTTCGAATACGGTGCTATACAACGACCCTGAGTTTAAGCAAGGGTTGAACTCCATTAGCGTATACAACAACACAGGGAATGGTAACGTTACCCATAGCCGCATAGCTAAGCTTGCCGATACCCCTACCGATTCGCCCTACTGCCTTGAAATTAGCAACAAGGGAACAGCTTCTCCCGGGTTGGGCGGTTTTTATTGGGCAACTCCCTCGCAGGCTTCCAAGGTAATGGTTACACGCATACTTGCTAAAATACCTGTAGGTTATAGCATTAACTTTGCTTCCAACACCGTTGGAAATAGTCCCTCTTACCAGTGGCTTAGCTCGCAGGCAGGAACAGGTAAGTGGGAGGAGTACGTGTTTAAGCTGACCTGTGGAAGCACTGGAACGTTCAGCTCCACCAACTTCTTTTACCTCAACGGTACAGCGGGAACAGCCTCTGCACCGGTAAAGTGGTATGTGGCGCGTGCAAACGTGGAGGTAGATAACGAGTGGTACAGCTATGCCTACGAGGGCAACAGGCTGAAAACGCTAACGAAGAATGGTGCTGCCAAAGCCTACGCCTACGATGCCAACGGCAATACCGTTACCGATGGATTACGGGAAGTAAGCATTACGTACAACGTGCTAAACCTACCCCAAAAGGTAGCCAAGGGCACACAGTACTTAGACTACATTTACGATGCGCTGGGCAATAAGTTGGCTAAAAAGCTAAATGGTACTGCCACTCAATACTATGCGGGTAGTATGGTATATACAGGAGCCAAGGCTCCCGATTACGCCATACACGCTGAGGGTTTGGCGAAGAAGGATGGTACAAGCTTTGCCTACCAGTACAACCTGACAGACCACTTGGGTAATGTACGTACAGCGATAAACAGCAGTGGCGGTGTAGAACAAAAAATCGACTACTACCCCTACGGTTTGGCGCATAGTTATAGCAATACCACAAAAAATAAGTACCTTTACAACGGTAAGGAGCTGCAGGATGAGCTGGGGTTAATGCAGTATGATTACGGTGCTCGCTTTTACAACCCGGAAATAGGAATATGGGGTAGCGTAGATCCGATGGTGAAGTTTAATGAAAGCCCTTATGAGTATTGTGGTGATAATCCTATAAATGCAATTGACCCTGATGGAAGAGATTACTACTGGATGACTAGTGAAGGGGCTACAATTCTTGCATTAAGAACGATGGATAAGCATGATGTACTTTTCTCGACAAAAGATGGAGAGGTACAGCAAACAACAGTTAATGATCAGTCTATTTTACCAGGGCTATCAACTTCAAGATCAGATTATGATGGTAACTATGCTATAACTAATAATAAAAATGAAGCTTTTAAAGTTTTTTATCATGCGGCAAATAATACAGATGTAGAATGGGGAATAGATGGATATAGAACATCTAGTGGAAATGAGTATGTTTTAAGAACATCTCATAAAAAAGATGAGGTAGCTGCATCAACAGGATTATCTCAGTATAGTGAACTTAATATGATTTTTAATATTCATTCGCATCCTGGAGATGGGATTATAAACTGGGAAGGAACAAGAGGTGGTTCGGATGGAGACATGGATAATATAAGAAATAGATATGATAGATTTCAAGATGCAGGTATGAGTCATACTGGTACATGGTTTCAAAGAAATGATAATAATCAATGGAGCATATATCCAAAGCACTATGTGTATCACAAGCAAAGTAAAAATTTATACCACTACACTCCTTGGAAAAGTAGCATATTAATAAGAAGTAATACAAAAAAAGGAAGTGATCTATATCGGAATTTGGGGTTTTAACCATAACTATTTTGAATATGAAGAAGATAATTTATACAGTAATTGTAATAGTTTGTTTCTCATTCGTTTTTTGTTGCAAGAACAGGACAAAAACAACCATATCTATCCATAAGCAAGAGTTGGATGATGATCAACAAGCTATTTCTTCTATACTACTGAATGAACTGAACGATCTTATTCAATTTAATGATAGTTTAAAAAAACTTGGGGGATATTCTGATACAAATATTTTCTTAGTCGATTTTTATAATGAAGATAGTTCTTGTTATGTTAAGATCATGAGATATCATTATTATGATGGTTCCAAAATGGATGGTTATGTTATCATTAAAGATAACCTTATTGTCTTTAATAATATTAGCGAATGTGGCTTTGACCTAGTTTATAGTGATAATCTACACAAAAATAGAATACGTGATTTTCCTGATGAGAATTCAGACAAAGCAATACATACTGACTTTGATCCTATAGGTAAGAGATTTAAAATACATAATAAGGATAGTTTAGAGTTACTGTATTTTGGCTTTTTATAATTAACACAGTTTTATCTTGAATGTGTGAGAATAAAGAAAAAATGAACAAATAGATAATCTGTAATTCCTTCCGTTCGGCCGCATTTGCCATGCCGTCATAGAATACTATCGAATTTACAATTCGTAGAATAAAGAAAGGCACTAGAAGCATTAAAGATTGCTTCTGGTGCTTTTTGCTATAAATAAGTAGTAGCAAGCGTTACAGTAAACCGACTACTACCCCTATGGGTTGGCGCATAGCTATAGCAATACCACAAAAAATAAGTACCTTTACAATGGTAAGGAGCTGCAGGATGAGCTGGGGCTAATGCAATACGATTATGGTGCTCGTTTTTATAACCCAGAGATAGGAAGATGGGGTAGTATAGACCCGTTGGCAGAGAAGTACTATGGCATTTCGCCGTATGCGTATTGTGCTAATAATCCAATTAAGTTTGTAGATCCGACAGGTATGTGGATTGTTGGAACAGATGGAAAAAAAGTAACCTATACCGATGGTAAGTGGTCTGAAAATGCATCAGCAGATGCGCAAAGAGTTGGTAATGCCATGCTTAGGACAGAAACAGGAACTGAGAGGTTAAATTTTATGCTTGGCTATGATGAAAAAATCTCTATTACAATATCTTCTGAAAGCCCAAGCAGAACTAATGGAGAGACTGGAACTGAAGAACCTCAGGTAGGTAATAACAGTAGGCTTAACCGGCTAACGTCAACTGGTGAATTTTTGAAGGTTGAAGAACACCAGATAACAATATATGAAGGGTCTATAAAAGATGTTACGAATTCCGAAACGGGAAATCGCCATATAAAGGAATGGACTTAGAAGATGCTATTGGTGCTATTGCCGGACACGAATCCGGTCATGTAGAGAGAATGAACTCATACGAATCATTTCAAAATGAACATAAAAAAGGTAATTATGATGTAGAAAAGAGATCTCTGGAAATAGAGTATAAAATACTTGAAGAGCTAAAAAATAATACAACAAAAAAAGAATAAAAATGAAAAACGTAGCCATATTAATAATCATTACACTTTTACCGAACTTGGCAAAAGCTGATGAAGCTCCTTTGGATAGTATAAACCAGGCTGTATTTAACTTTCTTGTGAAGGTAGAATGGTATCCATTTGAAAGTTACTCTAACGATCTAATTCTTGAAGCAAAATACCAAGAATCAATAAGATTAAGAGGTCAAGGTGTTTTTATCATTTCCTCAGGATCATCTACCGGTCATGTACATTTCCTTTTAGTTGACGAGGATTCTTTTGAGATAATTAATATGGATAATAGGTTTTATGAAAATGTTGGTAAATTTACTTCTTTTTTTAGAAAGAATGACCGATATACGCGAGACGATATTCTTTATTACCTAGAAGAGTTGGGGAGAATAAACAGGTTAAACATCGAAAGAACTTCATCCCACTCACACAGATATTCATAATGCCGTTATAGCACATAAGCAAATTTAAATTTGTAGAATAAAGGCACCAAAAGCAAGCTTTAATGCTTTTGGTGCCTTTTGTATAAAGCAATTTATCAGCAAAGCCAATATAAATAAGCTGATAAAGCGTTGGTTGGAATAGAATGGTTATTCGAATGCTGATAACAACTTTACAGCTTCTTACTTCCTCTTTTCTTATTAAAGTTCTCCCGAATGAAGGTATGGACATCGCTTTCCTTATAGTAGGTTTTATGGTATATCATCTGAAACGGCAGCTCTCCTATGCTACGGTATCGCTGCAGCGTTCGCTTGCTGACGTGAAGCAGCTGGCAGAGGTCCTGGTTATCGTACAGTCGCTCGCCATCCAGCATATTCTGTTGCTGGTTCATTTTATCAAGCGTTCTATCCTGCTTGTCGAAGCGCGTCATGATGCGCTCCATCCATGCTTCAAAATTTTCTTTGTCGATATACATAGTGTTTACTATAGCTGATGATGTTTAGGAATATCCAACTTCTTACTGGTTCTACTTAGGGTTATGCTTCTGCTTGACAAAGGGCTTATGGTTAGCTATTAAGTCTTTCAGATGTTCCTTGCTACTCTTTATCAGGCGACTTTCTAACAGACGTTTGATCTCGCCTATTTTATAAAAATTTCGTCCCCGGATTCTGGAGTAGCTGATCTCGCCTTTTGAGCGTATACGCTGAAGTGTACGCTGGCTGATTTTTAGAAAGGTGCAAACTTCATAGCTGTCTACCCATAACTCGTCCGGATTGCCAGTATCACCTTCTTGGTGGGTTGCTACAAACTTTGCTATTGCGTTGATTTTAGCAACTAAATCTTTGTATGCTTGTGATTCGATGGTAACGACTTCCATTATTGCTGCTTATTGAATTGTTGCAAAAATCTATCTTTTTGACGAGCCTTTTTGACAAGTTTATATCAGCTTGATAATGATTTTTGACAAACTACTTTTCATCGTCTTTCTGCATTCGAAGATTCAGGCATTTGCCTAATTCATTAAGAAACGTTGTTCTACTATCTGTTTTACGGCGTTTAATGTTGATGTAGGTTCTAGAGCAATTTGTTATCTTTAAGCCGAAAAATAGCCCCAAATTACGTACAAATTCTTCGAGGGGAACATTTCCATTGTTTATACTTTTCTTTTCAATAAGCGAATAAGCAAGCTCTACCAAGTCTGAAATCTTATCAGTCCACTGGTATTTGGCTAGATCGGAACTTATGGATGCTATACTTGAGAGTGTTAAAGGGTTCTTGATATAATCTAGTTCCGAGTCTAGAAGGACTGACAATGCTTTAATGTAAGGTAGTCGCAGATCTACATCTCCTTTGTTCTCAGTAGATAAAGCTATTTTTTCTTCTAAGGCTTTTAGGTTAATACGTGCGTAGCGAACTATTCGAAAGGCTTTTTTTCTGTCTTGTTCTGAGTCGCAAATGTTTTCTAAAGCGAAGGGAAATTTTTTGAATACTTCTTTCAGCTCTGTGCTTGATGAGCGTTTTTCCTGAAGTAAGAGAAATAGTTGGGTGTTTGATAAGTCTTTTATATATTTATAATTAATAATAATTTATGTAATAATAATATAGTATTAATAAATTATTATAATTATATGAAGGTTAAAATTTGATATAATACATGAACCTAAAGAGTAAAAATGATCAATACTTTGTTAGCTTAAATTAACGTTGTGTTTATAGCTAAATATTTTAAAGTCAACAATATTCTTCTATTTCTAGTAATAGAATTATTAAGAACTATTGGGGAAATGTGTGGTATAATTGGATGGTAGAAAGCTATTATAGTCTATCTATCGAAATAATACAGGTTAAACTACGTTAATTTAGTAAATGTTGTGTTAACTTGCCTATTCTTGCTACTTCTCTGATAATCTGCCATTTTCCGAAATGATTATTATGCAAATTAATATATATCACTAATCGTCAATCGATTACTTGATTACTGTAATTGTAGAAAACATTCTTATTTTTGACATATCGAATTATTTATTAATATTTTGTTATAGCTAATAAATAGCAAACTCGATAAATACACCACTATGAACCTTATGCTATCCACTCGGACGACCATTATAATGGCCCTCTGTTTGCTATTTGCATTTAACGCATATGCAAATGATACCAACCCTGCGCTCTCCAGCTACGAAGAAGAGAAGAGCAAGGCAATCGCTGTTTTTGCTGCCTTAGAGCAATCCAATAACTATAGCGACGAGCTAACAATGGCAGATCTGAATAACCTGCCAATGGGTCTGTCGCGAACGCTAAGCAATATCGAGTACACCCTTGCTGTTAGCGGTTTTGTCATTCATCCCGATTATACCGAACTGTCGATTTATGGAAAGGTTGTAATTCCGAACGTTAAGGAAGAAAGCTCTTCCGAACTCATCATAAAGGGTATGGAAAAGGAGTCGTCCGATCTTGTCCTATTTTTCGGAGGTACCGGCATTCGATTTTCGCACGAAGGAAATTTTATTGGAGAAGCCAAACTAATGCTGCTGGAGGATATAACAATTCCTATAAATGGTGACAGAGCTGCACTAATCTTACGTGGAGGCTATGATAGAGGTACCGGTAGAGGCTATGACCTGACGTACTTAACGCTGGATTGTAAGGGCTTTAAAGAATTGGGGATAACTGCCGATATTATCTTTCCGGAAACATTGATTCGTAGGGTTAACGAAAACGGAGATGTACTTACCGGAATAGATGCAAATGGCTATCCAGCTGAAAAAGTTACCGCTTCATTCCACACTATCGTTAAGGATTTTAACGATATACTGGTATCCATTACTCTGCCACGTTTTGAGATTGTGGGCTTAAACGGTTTTATCTTTGATATTAACCAAGCAGTTTTCGATTTTAGCGACTATCACAATGAAACGGGAGTTGTTTTTCCCGGTAACTATGCCAGAGAATACTTGGCTTCGGGAAAGCCGGAGTTATGGAGGGGTGTATATATAAAAAACCTGTCTGTTACGTTACCTAAGCAGTTTGCACAGCGTGATTCAGATAAAAGGCTGTCGTTTTCTGCACAGGATATGCTGTTGGACAATAACGGTATTACTGGATTATTTACGGCAAGCAACATCATTTCAATTGATAAAGGAAGTGCCGGGGGGTGGCGCTTTTCGGTTGACAAGTTTTCATTGGAGCTTGAGGCTAATCAGCTTACAGGGGCAGGCTTCGCCGGAAGTATAGGGCTACCTGTTTCCGAGTCTACTGCTTTAGCTTACGATGCATTTATTTCACCTAACAACGAGTATTACCTAAAAGTAAGCCCCGAAAAAGCCATCAACTTCGATATATGGTCTGCTAAAGCCGAAATTCTTCCAAATTCCTATGTTGAGTTTAAAGTAGTTGATGATAAGTTCTATCCCGAGGCAATGCTGAATGGTTCACTAACCATTGCCGCGCGTTCGGAGAAAAATGCTGCCGATACTACTGCTAAATCAATGGCGCAGCTGAAAGGGATTGAATTCCGTAAGCTGCATTTACGAACCCAGTCTCCCTATTTTACTGTTGAGTATTTTGGATATTCGGGAGAGGTTAAGCTAATGAACTTCCCGTTATCCATTAGCAAGATTGCTTTAACAGCTAACGATTACGAGGCCAAGCTGGGCTTTGATGCAAAGCTTGCTTTGGGAGGCGATAAGTTTGGTATTACCGCCGAAACTCGCTTGGAAGTGGTAGGATCTATGGCAGAAAGCAAAGGACTTCAGAACTGGAAGTACAAAAAGGTTGATGTTTCCAGAATTGCGATTAACGCATCTATGGCCGAAGTATTTACCATAAAAGGCGGCCTTACTATACTTGATGACGATCCAACCTACGGAGACGGTTTTGCCGGTGACATAGAGCTGACAATGAATAAGGTATTGGAAGGCTTAACTGCAAAATCGAGAGCTATTTTTGGCAATAAGAGTTACCGTTATTGGTTTGTAGATGGCAGCGTAAGCTTTGGTACATCAATACCCGTGTTTCCACCTGTTAACCTTACCGGTTTTGGAGGAGGAGCATACTACCATATGCGCCCTGCCGGAACAGGAAGCGGAACGCCCACAGGAAGCGCCTATGTACCCGATAATAACTGGGGATTCGGGCTGAAGGCTGCTGTGCTGATGAACATCGGAAAAAAAGGCGTAATTGATGCTGAGGCATCCTTCGAGATTGCTTTTAATACCAACGGTGGTATCAACTTTATCGGCTTTTTTGGAATGGCAAAGCTGTTGGCTGAGATTCCGGGAGTTAAGAATGCTGGAGACTTTGTTAACAGTAAGTTTCAGCAGGTTGCTAATCTGGAAGCATCTTTCCTTGATATAAACAGTACTAACTACAGCTCTCAGCTCCAAACACTCCAGAAGTTAAAAATATATGACCCTGATAAAGCAGCAGCCGACTTGTTCCCTAAATCAGAAAACCTCGGAGAAGCAGGTTTCGCTGCATCAATGGCAATACAGTATGACTTTACAAAGAACTCGCTGCATTCAACGTTTGAAATGTATGTAAACATGCTTGGCGGCATGCTGCGAGGTGTTAATCCGGGCAACAGCGCAGGTATGGCAGTACTGCATATTGACCCTAACGAATGGTATATGCACGTTGGTACGCCGGACAGGCGTTTGGGAATAGAATTTAACCTTGCCAACCTGATAAAAATGAAAACAGGAGCTTACTTTATGGTAGGACATAAAATTCCGGCTACGCCTGCTCCACCGCAACAGGTTTCGAATATTTTAGGTATTGATGCTTCGAAACTAGACTATATGCGTGATTTGAATGCATTGGGTGATGGACGAGGCTTTGCCTTTGGTTCCGACTTTGCGGTTTCTACAGGCGATATTACATTCCTCATCTTATACGCCAACTTTGCAGCAGGGCTTGGTTTTGATATTATGCTAAAAGACTACGGAGATGCCCAGTGCAAGGGACGTAGCGGCCCTATCGGAATGGACGGCTGGTATGCCAATGGGCAAGCTTATGCATACCTGCAAGGCGAGCTGGGGGTCAAAGTAAACTTGTTGTTCATTAAAAAGAAGATTCCCATCATAAAAGGTGCTGCTGCTACCTTAATGCAGGCTAAGCTGCCCAACCCTGCATGGTTTGTGGGCTACCTTGGTGTTAAGTTCGAGCTTTTGGGTGGCTTGGTTAAAGGAAGTATCCGGTTAAAGCTTGCTCTAGGAGAAGAGTGCGAGCTGGTAATACCAGGTGGAAGCCCGTTGGGAGTGAGGGTTATTAACGATCTGAGCCCACAAGATAAATCAGATAAGGTTGATGTATTTGCAGTACCACAAGCAGCTTTCAATATGGCTATAGGTAAGGCTTTTGAAATGGAGGATGATTCGGGGGTTAAGCTGTATAGGCTGAACCTTGAAGAGCTCTCGGTATATGATAACAATACTCCATTACAAGGAAAGATAACATGGAACAGCAATATGGATGCTGCCTCTTTCTACTCGCACGAGATACTCCCTCCGGATGTTTCATTACGGGCATTGGTACGGGTTTCTTTTGAGGAATACCAGAACGGACGTTGGGCTACGGTGTATACCGGAGGACAGAAAGCAATAGAGAGCATGGAGGCAACTTTCTCAACTGGCACTGCTCCTGATGTAATACCGATGCATAACATTGAATACTGCTATCCTGTGGTTGACCAACACCATTTCTACCCAAAAGAAGCAACAAATGCATACATACAGCTAAAGCGTGGTCAGAGCTACCTCTTCTCATCAGATATGACGCATAAAATTCATATTATTGATAAGAACGGAAATGTTCAGGAAGTACCGTTTACGTACAGCAGTAGCAATAACCGCGCTGATTACTCTATGCCAGCGGTTTCAACAGGAAGCAGCTACTCTTTCGATATGTTGAGCTTTGCTAAAGGCTCAACTACATCCACTTCAGGCACAGAGCAGCGCACTTCAATCGGTGACGATGAAAATGATATTACGGTTCGTGATGCACAAGCTTCACAAGTAATACGTAGTGATACAGGCAGGAGCCTGTTAGCATACAATTTTACCTCAAGTAAGTACAACACCTTCTCTGAGAAGATACAAAACATCAAAAGGGGACAAACCTCGTGGGAACGTATGGCATCGGATGTACTGCAGCTATATGCGTGTGTGGCTTCCGGAGAACCGTTTGATATTGCGGAGTTAGCTGGTACAAGCTACACAGGAGATAAACCCTTGGTGGAAGCATACGCTACATTAGCCGACGATTATTTTAAAAGCCATATCAATCCAACGATTTATGCTCCCTATGCAGCAGCAAAAATGAAAATTACCAACAGAGACATCTCGATTTTAGGTGTACCTCCTGTTAAAGCGTTGCCAATACAGGTCGCCTATCTGACAGAAGTTGAATCGGGAATCTTTAATGGAGCCGCAAAAGTTACATTCCCATATAGCTATAACTTACCCTGGTTATACCGTAAGGATTTTTATGATTTGCAGCATCAAGCGGTAAATAGTTATATCAATTTGGGAGTGTTGGTTCCGTTGATAAACGGCTATTTCCCTGTAATCTTATATGGCCCTTACGCTATTGAATTGCAATACATATTGCCTGGAAATGTGGAGGGAACTAAAGCAAGCTTTGAATTTTTCAACAATTTTGGAGGAGGTAGATAAATGCGACCAAATATATTTTTCATTTTTCTGTTGCTTCTGCTATTACCCTATTACGGATATTCACAGGATAGCACAAGGGTTAATGTGCAAGCCCGTGTACAAAAAGATGCCATACTGCTCCGCTGGGCAGCAAATACGCCTATGGCATGGCAGCAAAGCAACCGGCATGGATTCCGCTTGGAACGATATACTGTGGTAAGGGACGATAAGGTGCTTCCGCGACCGGAGGAAAAGTTACTGGCAACGGTAAAAGCACTCCCTCTAAATGAATGGGAAAGCATTGCACAAACCAACGATTATGCAGCGATTATAGCACAAGCGCTCTATGGCGACAGTTTTGAACTGGATGGAGAAGGTGTTGATGGTATCGCCTGTATCATCACGCTTTCGCAGGATTTGGAACAACGCTTTACCTTCTCCCTATACGCTGCTGACCAAAACTTTGAAGCTGCTTGTATGGCAGGATGGGGGTGGCGCGACACTGATGTAAAACCCAATGAGCGTTACCTATACCGTATTATACCCAATCTGCCGGAGGGCAGCTCTTACAAAATAGAAATGGGTTCAGTATATGTTTCGTTGAATGAATATGAAGAGCTGCCAAAACCTATAGGGCTAACGGCTTTATTTGGAGATAAAAGCGTTTTACTGGCATGGGATTACGGTATATTGAGCAGCATTTATAACTCCTACTATATTGAAAAATCGTCCGATGGAAATAATTTTGCCCGTATGGATGGCGTTCCGGTAGTGAACCTGAACAACAAGGAAAATCAGCAAGCGGAACGAATGTATTACATCGATTCGCTGGCTAATAACCAATCAACCTTTTATTACAGGGTCGTAGGAATTACAGCTTTTGGTGAAATAGGCTCTCCATCCGAAGCTATATCCGGCAAAGGCAAAGACCAGTTTTCATACGTACCCTACATTACAAGGGCAGTAGTTAACGATAACGGACAAATGGAAATGGAGTGGCGGTTCGATGAAAACGGTAACAGGCTGATTAAGGGATTTGAGCTAAACCACTCAGACAACCCCGACAATAGTTTTAAGGTTGTCGCTTCAAATATTGCGCCAAATAAACGCTCTTTAGTGTTTGATAAGCTTAATGCTTCCAACTACTTTACCATATCGGCAATTCCCTTCGAAGGGCAACCAGCAATATCTTTTCCTGTTCTTGTACAGCCTGTGGACTCTATACCTCCGGCAATTCCCACTGGTTTGAAGGGGATAATAGACAGTACTGGATTGGTTACTCTAACATGGAACAGAAACATAGAGTTTGATATGTATGGATATAAAGTATACCGGGCACATGTGAAGGGAGAAGAGTTGATGCCTCTATTCGATATTGCTTTACAAGACAACGTTTTTGTTGATACTATTGATGTTTTGAATTTGAACAGGCATGTTTACTATGCCATTTCAGCGGTAGATATGCGCTATAATCAGTCCGACCAGACTCCGGTATTAGAGCTGGAAAAGCCGGACTTACTCCAGCCTTCAGCGCCGGTAATTTCAGGGTATAAAATAGATAACGAGGGTATCACGATAGAATGGGTTAACAGTCCGGATGATGGCGTAATACAACACCGCTTGTACCGTAGAAAAAAGGGTGAGAATCACCTTTCTTTAGAACTGTTGGTCGCTGTAACAGATAAAGCCATACAACGCTATACCGATACCAGTGCGGTTACCAATGTACATTACATGTATACAGTTACTGCATTAAAAAACAAGCAACTCGAATCAGAGCCTTCGAACGTGCTGACGGCTTTTACCAATAAACCCAAAACACAAGAAATGCTTATAACCGGTTTTGATGCTATTGTAGATAAAGAAAATCGCATGCTTAAGCTGCTATGGAAGGATAACATTAAAAACGTGAAGTACTACGAAATCTATAAAGGCGATAATGTGGAAGGCATATCGCTATGGAAAAAGTTACCCTCTTCGCAAAAAGAAGTGTTGGATGAAAAGCTATATATAAATACGACTTACCAATACCTTATCAGAGCCATATTGGATGATGGACGTAATACTAAGTTTAAGGAGCTAACCATAAAGTATTAACAAGATGAAATGGAAAACCTTATTGCTTTTAATAATTTTTATCAGCACCGGCTATATACTGTATGCTGATACCTATAAGCTAACACTTAATGTTGGTTTAAGGACAAAGGAACATCGAATGGAGTCTTGTGGTAATAAGAATCGTTTTGAGGTTTGGGCTACTTATGCTGATAACACAAGTGGAATTATTTGGCAGGATCATATTACATCAAGCTATAATGATGGAACATGGGTATATTTCGGACCACAAACTGTCACTGTCTCTAAGCGTATAATAAAAATTGAGATAAAAGGCTGGCATTGGGACGATCCTACCTTCGGAGGCTGTAAACAAAGAGGTAGCGGAACAACCAGCCAAACTATTTACCAAACTGACTATCCATGTTTTGAAAAGACGCTCACCGGAAAATTCATGGGAGGATATGATAACGGTAGCTACTTGAAAGTAAAGCTTGAAACAACCAGTATGAATTTGGAGTATTCGGGCGTTGGTGCAGGAGATACGCTGCTGCTACCCGATAAGTATTCGGCTACGATTAAACCTAAAGAAACCTATTCAAGCAGTAAGTATAAATGGGAATATCGAATACCTGAGTTTGATACAGTTGCAATGTGGGCTCCGGTAAAAAAAAGAGTTGCTTTAATATTTTGTCTCACTTATGTTGATTGGAGAGAAGACAACTGTCAATATTGTCTACCTACCCAAACATCCAATGGTTGCAGTACAGCTACCGAAGGAGAATGGGGATATCGGGTAGACGTATCAGGAACATGGAATACGTTATCCTCATATAATGGAGCCGCTTCTTTGACTATCAAGGGTCTTGATTTTCCGGGCGTTGATTT
>JAVBOE010000092.1:0-18815 GCA_031550925.1 Bacteroidales bacterium
AGCATATCGTTTAGCGTTGATAAAGGCGAGATATTTGGTTTTTTGGGAGCTAACGGAGCAGGTAAAACTACCGCTATGCGAATGTTATGCGGATTAAGCAAACCAACGTCCGGAAAGGGAGTGGTAGCAGGTTTTGATATCTGGAAGCAATCGGAGAAGGTGAAACGAAACATTGGATACATGAGCCAAAAGTTTTCTTTATATGAAGACCTGAAAGTTTGGGAAAACATACGTTTGTTTGCCGGAATATATGGAATGAAAGATAAAGAGATTGCTGCAAAAACAGAAGATGTGCTTCATCGGTTAGAGTTTTACGAAGAAAAAAATACGCTGGTAAAAGATTTACCACTTGGTTGGAAGCAAAAGCTATCATTCTCAACAGCCATTTTTCATGAACCAAAAATTGTTTTTTTAGATGAACCTACAGGTGGTGTAGATCCTGTTACACGTAGGCAGTTCTGGGAATTGATATATCAGGCTGCAGACAGAGGTATTACCGTATTTGTTACAACTCACTATATGGACGAAGCCGAATATTGTAATCGTGTATCAATAATGGTTGATGGCAGAATTGAGGCATTAGATACACCCTCAAACCTGAAACAGCAATTTGCTACAGACAGCATGGATGGTGTATTTCAGCAGCTTGCTCGTAGTGCAAAGCGCAATGAATAATTAATAATGAATAGTTAATAATTGAGGAATGGGAGAGAATATTGTTAAGGATAAGTCGTATGCATTTGCTTTAAGAGTCGTTAACGCATATAAATTCTTAAATCAAACTCAGCGAGAATTCGTTTTGTCAAAACAGCTGCTTCGTAGTGGTACCGCTATTGGAGCATTGGTACACGAAGCCGAGTATGGACAATCTAAAGCAGACTTTGTGCATAAGCTGAGTATAGCATTAAAAGAAGCGAATGAGACCCAATACTGGTTGGCATTACTTAAAGATAGCGACTATATTAACGAAGAGGTATTTGTCTCGATTAACAATGATTGTATTGAGTTGATAAAACTCTTGACAAGCATAATAAATACATCAAAAAAAACGCTTTAATAATTAATAGTGGATAGTTAATAATGAATAATTATTTACTAGAGATGAAAAAGGTATTGTAAAAAATATAATGGAAAAGTTTATTATGAAAACGGTTACACTATAGTAAAAACTTATAAGCAATCACATTATTAATTATTCATTATTAATTGTGAAACAGTTTTTGTCATTTGTAAAAAAAGAATTCAGACATATCTTTAGAGATAGGCGCACCATGCTTATCTTGCTTGGTATGCCTATCGTTCAGATTATTCTCTTTGGATTTGCCATTACCACCGAAGTACAGAATGTAAGAGTTGCTGTGCTCGATCCGGCTAAAGATGCTTCTACCCAGCTTATCACTGATAAGATAAATGCCAGCAAGTATTTTGATGTTGAATACATGATTGATAATGCAAGCGAGATAGATGCTCTGTTTCAGCATGACAATATTGACCTTGCAATTATTTTTGAAGAACGATTCGACCAGAATTTAAACCATACGGGTAAAGCACAAATACAGCTTATTGCAGATGCTACCGACCCGAATACAGTAATAACAGAGATTAACTACGCTACAAGTATTATTGCTGATGTTCAGCAGGAGATGATGGCGACCAACTCTATTCCGATACAAATCACTCCGGAAATAAAAATGCTCTATAATCCACAAATGAAGAGCGCTTACAACTTCGTACCCGGTGTTATGGGATTAATTCTGATGCTGATATGCGCTATGATGACATCTATTTCCATAGTGCGCGAAAAAGAAACCGGAACGATGGAAATACTGCTGGTATCGCCAATGAAACCAATTTACATTATCCTTTCAAAGGCTGTACCATATTTTGTAGTATCATGTGTAAACCTTATGAATATTTTGATACTATCGGTATTTGTATTAGGCGTACCCATTGCCGGAAGCTTAATTTGGTTGCTTTTGGTTTCGTTTATATTTCTTATGGTTTGCCTCTCGTTAGGTCTGCTGATTTCAACAGTTGCCAAGACGCAGGTTGCAGCAATGCTTATGTCAGGTATGGTTTTGCTGATGCCGGTAATGTTACTATCGGGTATGATATATCCGGTAGAAAATATGCCGACTGTTTTAGAATGGATATCGAATATCGTTCCTGCGCGTTGGTACATTGCATCTGTAAAAAAGCTGATGATACAAGGGCTGGATATATCTTATGTATTTAAAGAGCTATTAATACTTACCTCAATGGCAGTATTTTTAATAGCAGTCAGCTTAAAAAAGTTCAAAGTTAGATTAGAATAGGTTATGCTAAAGTATTTAATAGAAAAAGAGTTTAAGCAAATCCGGCGGAATTCTTTTCTGCCAAAGCTGATTATTATCTTTCCATGCATGATTATGCTTGTCTTTCCATGGGTAGCAAACTTAGAAGTCAAAGATATCAACTTAAGCATTATTGATAACGATCATAGCGCTTACTCAGAACGATTGGTTGATAAAATAGCTTCTTCCGGATATTTTCGTATTACAGATGTCTCAAATACATATTCGGAAGCTATGGAAAGCATAGAGCGTAGCAAGTCTGATGCCATTCTGGAGATAGATCCGAATTTTGAAAAAAGCCTGATAAAAGAAGGCTATGCAAAAGTATTTATAGCCTCAAACGCTGTAAATGGAACTAAAGGAGCCTTAGCCGGTAGCTATTTGGCTCGAATAATGAGCAATTATGCCAACGAAATTCGTAGCGAACTTGCCACTACTAGTGAGCAGTCAGCATTAATTGATGTTGTATCTCGATATCGCTATAATTCTTATCTCAATTATAAAACCTTTATTATTCCAGCTTTGATGGTAATACTGCTTACCGTGCTCTGCGGTTTTTTACCGGCATTAAATATTGTAGGAGAAAAAGAAAAAGGAACCATTGAGCAAATAAACGTAACCCCTGTGAGTAAGCTTACGTTTATCTTAGCAAAGCTCATCCCGTATTGGATAATTGGCTTCATAGTGCTTACTGTCTGTTTTGGGTTGGCAGCATTGGTTTACGGACTCACACCTGTAGGAAATTTAGGGGCTGTTTATCTGTTTGCAATGCTGTTTATATTAACTTTCTCGGGTTTTGGGTTAGTTATTTCAAACTATTCGGCAACCATGCAGCAAGCCATGTTCGTGATATTCTTCTTTATTATGATCATGATACTTATGAGCGGTATATTTACTCCGGTAACCAGTATGCCACAATGGGCTCAGAATATTACGATTTTTAATCCGTTGAAGTATTTTATACAAGTTATGAGGGCGGTTTACCTTAAGGGTAGCGATGTGTGGGCATTAAGTACCCAGTTTATTGCGTTGCTAAGCTTTACAGTATTCTTTACTGTATGGGCAATGCTGAGCTATCGGAAAAAAGCGTAATAATTTTTGCATGTAAGACTAAATAACACTAAACGCCTATTTTCATCACTCATTAACACTTCTTTTAGCGCATTAGCTTGATAGGGTGGTACATTTGTAGTGTAAAACACGAGTGGTTTTTTTCATAGGTAATTAAGGTTAGGTGTAAAGGAGGGGTGGTGCCCTCCTTTTTTCGTTTTATATAAAAACCCGAACAGAAGTAAGAACAACCTTGCTTCTGTGTGATAAAATGAATATTTTTGTCGGATTAAACCTGTAACGCTTATTTAGGACAAGACGTACAAAAATATCAAATGATGAGTGTAGAGAGTATTATTTCGGCACAGCTACAAGAGGCTATTGCAAAGCTATATGAAACACAAATAACCGAGCAGCAAGTTCAACTACAGAAAACCCGTAAGGAGTTTGAGGGCGACTATACGCTGGTTACTTTCCCGTTGCTTAAGCTAAGCAAAAAGTCGCCGGAGCAAACAGCTAACGAAATTGGAGAGTACCTTAGCAACACCATGCCCGAGTTGGAAACCTACAACGTTATCAAGGGCTTCTTAAACCTTAAGCTGAAATCGGAATTTTGGTTATCGCGCTTAAATGACGCGTTGGGTAACGAGAATTTTGGAGAGGGAGAACCCACAGGAAGAACAGTTATGGTAGAGTACTCTTCGCCAAATACCAACAAACCACTACACTTAGGACATATTCGTAATAATCTTTTAGGCTATTCGGTTGCCGAAATATTGAAAGCCAATGGTCATAAGGTTATCAAAGTAAATTTGGTAAACGATAGAGGTGTGCATATTTGCAAATCAATGCTAGCTTGGCAAAAATTTGGAAATGGCGAAACACCTGAATCTACCGGAATGAAAGGCGATCATTTGGTTGGCAAGTACTACGTTCGTTATAGCAACGAGTATAAAAAGCAGGTGGACGAACTGGTAAATCAAGGCATGTCTAAAGAAGAGGCTGAGAAGCATGCTCCTATTCAGCAAGAAGTTCAAGAAATGCTTCGTAAGTGGGAGGCTAAAGACGAAACCACACTCCTACTTTGGACAATGATGAATGGCTGGGTGTACGATGGTTTTGCTATAACATACAAAGACCTTGGTGTAGATTTCGATAAAACATACTACGAGTCGGATACCTATCTGTTAGGTAAATCGCTTGTGCAGGAAGGGCTTGATAAGGGTGTATTCTTTAAAAAAGAAGATGGTTCGGTTTGGGTTGACCTCACAGAAGACGGACTTGACCAAAAGTTGCTGCTACGCTCAGATGGCACATCGGTGTATATGACGCAGGATTTAGGCACGGCTCATCAACGTTTTACAGAATATCAGCTCGACGAGGAGATTTATGTTGTAGGTAACGAACAAAACTACCACTTTCAAGTACTTAAGTTGATACTTAAAAAGCTTGGTTTCAGCTGGGCTGACTCTTTATACCACCTGTCATACGGAATGGTAGAGCTTCCCGAAGGCAAGATGAAATCGCGCGAAGGTACGGTAGTAGATGCCGACGACTTGATTGAAGAGATGATTACCGATGCCCGCGAAATGTCGCAGGAGCTAGGTAAGCTGGATGGATTAAGTAGCAAAGAGGCAGAGAATGTAAGCCGTATGGTAGGGTTGGGTGCGCTGAAATATTTTATCCTTAAGGTTGACCCTAAAAAAACTATGCTGTTCGACCCTAAAGAATCCATCGACTTTAATGGCAATACAGGTCCGTTCATTCAATACACACATGCACGTATTAAGTCGGTGCTGCGCAAAGCTGATGAATCCGGAGTTGCTATGCCCGAGATTATTCCTGTTGTACTGCTGAATGCAAAAGAAATAGAGCTGGTAAAGCTGATAGAAGATTTTCCGGTTGTTATAAAACAAGCAGGAGAAGACTTTTCGCCCGCGCAAATTGCAAACTATACGTTTGAGCTGGCAAAAGAGTACAACCAGTTCTACCACGATTATTCTATAATGCGCGAAGAAGACGAAGGCGTAAAGCACATGCGCTTAATGCTATCAAAACAGGTTGCCGGAATTATTAAACGTGCAATGGGATTGCTTGGCATAAGTGTTCCTGAACGGATGTAGTAAGATAGTATCAAGATGCAAGTATCATGTATCACGATAAAGATATTTATCATATCAACATATTGCGGCTTCTGAGGAAAAGTGGACTTGCCGAACTTACAAGTTCGCTTTTCACTACGTTATGATGTATGCTTAATCCTCCCCTTCGGGGAGGTTGAGAGGGGCTTCTTTTTCGATTAACGATTAACATTTTACACCTATCCAATGAATTTTTTAGCTGTAATATCACTGCCTATTACCGACCCGGTGCTGAAATTTTTGATCATTCTGGTCATTATTTTGTTAGCTCCGCTTCTGCTTAATAGAGTGAAAATACCTGCTTTAATAGGGTTGATTCTTGCCGGTGCAATCGTTGGTCCCCATGGGTTTAATATCATGCTGCGCGATAGTGGTATCATTATGTCGGGTACTGCCGGATTGCTATATATTATGTTTCTTGCAGGACTTGAAATGGATATCAACGATTTCAAGAAAAACGCATTTCGTAGTACTGTCTTTGGTATATATACCTTTACACTCCCTATGTTGCTTGGCTTTGGTGCGGCATACTATGTATTCGGCTATACGTTAATTACCTCTGTTTTGTTTGCCAGCATGCTGGCATCGCATACGCTGCTCACCTATCCTATTGTAAGCAAGATGGGCATTGTAAGAGACAAGTCGGTGAGTATAGCAGTTGGCGGTACTATTATAACCGATACGCTTGCCCTACTTATCCTCGCTATTATTGTAGGAATGACCGAAGGTGAAGTAAACCAAGCCTTCTGGATTAAGCTGAGTACTTCTATTCTTGGCTTTGCGCTTTTTGTTATCATTGTTTTTCCGCGTCTTACACGGTGGTTCTTTAAGTGGTGTACCGATGGTACATCGCAGTATATATTTATACTTGTGCTGCTGTTTTTAAGCGCGTTTCTTGCGCATCTTGCGGGGTTGGAAGGCATTATCGGTGCGTTCTTATCGGGTATGGTGCTTAACCGTTCTATTCCCAAAACATCTCCTTTGATGAACAGAATTGAGTTTGTAGGGAATGCCATCTTCATTCCGTTCTTCCTTATCAGCGTGGGGATGCTCGTTAACTACCGTTCGTTCTTTACATCGTTTGATACGCTTAAAGTTAGTGCTATAATGACGTTGGTTGCGATAGCAGCAAAGTACATAGCGGCATGGATGACGCAAAAAACATTCCGACTTTCTGCCGATCAGCGGCGTATTATTTTCGGACTTAGCAACTCGCAAGCAGCGGCTACACTTGCTGTGGTAATTGTGGGCTACAATATCATTATGGGACATACACCGGATGGAGAACCCATACGTCTATTAAATGAGAGCGTATTGAACGGTGCGATACTAATGATTTTGATTACCTGTACCATATCTTCATTCGTTACACAGAAGGGGGCTTTTAATCTTTCGAGGGCAAAAATGTTGGGAGAGGAAGATGAACCGGAAGCTGAAGAAAAGAGCTGTATCCTTGTTCCTGTCAGTAACGATGAGACAGCCGAAGAGCTGGTAAACCTGAGCTTGTCGTTGAGGTCTAAGAAAAGAGGAGACATGCTGTGCGCGCTTAACGTAATGGAGAACTACACTACCGATAGAGAAAAGCTGAAGAGGGCTGAAAAGGTGTTGGAGATAGCATCAAATACTTCTGCGGCAGCGGGTGTAAAGATGAGGCAGGTGTTACGTTACGATAGGCATATTGTTGATGCGATATTTAGCGTTACACGAGAGTATCATGTCAGTGACCTTGTGCTTGGGTTGCATAAAGAAAAAGGAATACCTACTTCGTTTCTGGGAAATATTACCGAAGGAGTTTTAAGCGAATGTAACATTACAACATTTATATATAAACCTGTACAACCCCTGGCAACCATACGCCGACATCTCATTATGATTCCTGAAAAAGCAGAGAAAGAGCTGGGCTTTTCGCATCTTATCATGCGTATATGGAACGTAATTGAGAATACGGCATCAAGAGCTTGTTTTTACTGCTCGTTTAACACGATGGCGGAAATTAAGAACCTACTGAAAAAGAATGCGAAAAATGTGGGTCATATAGAGTTCTGCAACTGGGATGACTTCTTAATTATTACGCGCGATTTGAAAGAAGACGATAACCTGTGGGTTGTCCTTAGCCGTAGTAACCACCTGTCGTTTCAGATGAATATGCTTCGCATACCCGATTATCTGAATAAGTACTTCTCGGCAAACAGCTTTGTGCTGGTATATCCGGTTCAGGCGGATGATAATAGGTATATGACGTAGCACAGTATCACGATGCACGTATCAAGTATCACGATATGAGTATAGTGATATGACCACATGGTTCATGTATCTTTTTATATGTGTATTTATGTGTCTATGTGGTTCATCCTTTTTTGCTCATCGTGATACTTGATACGTGCATCGTGATACTGAAATTTGTATTACTGCATGGTTTATTGTAACTTGCACAACTTTTTAAAACCGAAATTATTTTTCTGAATATATGTTTGAAAATTTATCGGAACGTCTCGAACGTTCGTTTAAGTTGTTAAAGGGTGAAGGTAAGATTACCGAGATTAACGTTGCCGAAACTCTTAAAGATGTACGTAAGGCATTGCTTGATGCCGACGTTAGCTATAAAGTTGCCAAAACATTTACTGATGATGTTAAGGAAAAAGCTTTAGGACAAGATGTATTGAAGTCTGTTCGCCCCAGCCAGATGATGGTAAAGATCGTTCACGACGAGCTGGCCGAGCTGATGGGCGGAAAAGCAACCGATATAAACCTTAAAGGAAACCCTACGGTTATTCTTATTGCAGGTCTTCAAGGTTCCGGTAAAACAACTTTTTCGGGTAAGCTGGCACTATACCTAAAGAGCAAAAAAGGCCGTCAACCGATGTTGGTTGCGGGAGACGTTTATCGTCCTGCAGCTATTGAGCAGCTAAAGGTTTTGGGAAGTCAAGTTGATGTTCCCGTATATTCGGAGGAAGGAAATAAGAACCCTGTTGAAATTGCAAAGAACGCAATAAAAGAAGCAAAACTTAAGGGATATAATACAGTCATCGTCGATACCGCCGGTCGTTTAGCCATTGACGAGCAGATGATGAACGAGATTGCTGCCGTTAAAAAAGCGATTGATCCGCAGGAAATTCTGTTTGTTGTCGATTCTATGACCGGTCAGGATGCAGTAAATACAGCGAAAGAGTTCAACGACCGCCTCGACTTTGACGGCGTTGTACTTACCAAGCTGGATGGTGATACCCGCGGTGGTGCTGCCCTTTCAATTCGCTCGGTGGTTGATAAGCCGATCAAGTTTATGAGCATGGGCGAGAAGATGGAAGCGCTGGATGTGTTCCACCCCGACCGTATGGCCGACCGTATTCTGGGTATGGGAGATATCGTATCTCTTGTAGAAAAGGCGCAGGAACAGATTGACGAGGAAGAGGCTCGTAAGCTACAGCGTAAAATTGCCAAGAATGAGTTCAACTTCACCGATTTCTACAACCAAATTCAGCAAATCAAAAAGATGGGTAACATCAAAGATTTGGTGGGTATGATACCGGGTGTAGGCAAGATGATGAAGGATGTGGAAGTAAACGATGATTCGTTTAAGAGCATCGAAGCTGTTATCAACTCTATGACTCCCGGAGAACGCGAAAATCCGAACCTTATGAATGGTAGCCGCCGTAAGCGTATCTCTGAAGGCAGCGGCGTTGATATTGTTGAGGTAAACCGCCTCATCAAGCAGTTTGAAGAAACCCGCAAGATGATGAAATCAATGTCGGGCGGAAATAAGCTGAAGCAAATGGCCAAGATGAGAAGGCGCTAAGAATAAGCTTAGTGCAATAAATAAAGAAGCAATGGAAATAATAGACGGAAAAAAAATATCGGCAGCAATAAAGGCTGAGATTTCAGCAGAAGTTGCTAAGCTGAAAAGCGAAGGTAAGCGAGTACCGGGTTTGGCTGCCATACTTGTTGGCAATAACCCTGCCAGCGAAGCGTACGTAGGGCATAAAGAGAAAGACTGCGAAGAGGTAGGCTTCCATTCAATTGTTGCTCGTTTTCCAGACACTATTACAGAAGATGAGCTATTGACAGAAATCAAGAAGCTGAATACCAATCCGGATATTGATGGTATTATCGTTCAGCTGCCGTTACCAAAGCATATCTCAGAGCAAAAGGTAATAGAAACCATCGACTATAAGAAAGATGTGGACGGTTTTCATCCGGTAAATGTTGGGCGTATGGTAATAGGTTTGCCCAGCTACGTTTCGGCTACACCCTTTGGTATAATGGAGCTATTGGCTCGCTATAAAATAGAAACGGCAGGTAAGAATTGCGTAGTGCTTGGTCGTAGTAATATAGTAGGTCGTCCGGTTGCCAATTTACTTTCGCAGAAAGGTAATCCCGGCGATTGTACAGTTACCATATGCCATAGCCGTACCAAGAATATTGGCGAAATCTGTAAAGCAGCAGATATTATTATTGCGGCAATAGGCATACCGGAATTTCTTAAAGCCGATATGGTAAAAGACGGTGCCGTTGTAGTAGATGTAGGTATTACCCGCGTAGAAAATGCGGAAGGTAAAGCTAAGCTGGTGGGCGATGTTAAGTACGATGAGGTTGCCCCCAAGTGCAGCTATATTACGCCCGTACCGGGCGGAGTAGGTCCAATGACTCGTGCCGCACTACTACAAAATACCCTTAAAGCAGCTAAAAAAGAAATATACGGATAACAGAAAATAAAGCAGTTACGCAGTTTTATGCATTTCTGCTTTTGTGTAAATGGTTTTTTATTACCTTTGCAACCTCAAAATGGTCCAATAGCTCAGTTGGATAGAGCAACAGATTTCTAATCTGTAGGTCCTAGGTTCGAGCCCTAGTTGGATCACTAAAACCTCACACAGACAATCTGCGTGAGGTTTTTTCTTATTTACTAAGGAAGAAGCTCAGCATTACCAAACAATCTTTAATGTAGCTTAAGCTATAAAAGTTACCTTTTCTATAACATAAACTTAAAAATAGCTAGGCTATTCGAGCAAAAGATTGTATTTTCGTTGAAAGAAACAGCTATTAATTCAATATAACCAACAAAACCCATAGTTTATGAAAAGAGTACTAACGCTTATTTCGCTTGTCTTTATGCTTGGCTTTGCTGCCAATGGACAACAAGCGAAAGTTGAATACACGGAATACGACCTGGCTAACGGATTGCATGTTATCTTACATCAAGATCACTCATCGCCAAATGTAATGGTATCGTTAATGTACCACGTTGGTGCAAAAAACGAAGATCCCAGTAAAACAGGGTTTGCCCACTTTTTCGAACATCTGATGTTTGAAGGATCAGAATATATAGGTCGTGGAGAGTACATGAAAATTATTCAGGCGAACGGAGGTTCGCTTAATGCAAATACATCTCAAGACCGTACCTACTACTTTGAAATGATGCCTGCAAATCAGCTGGAGCTGGCGTTATGGATGGAGTCTGAGCGTATGCTGCATGCCAAGATCGACACAATAGGAGTAAACACTCAAAAAGGTGTTGTTATAGAAGAACGCAAGCAATCATACGACAACAGGCCTTACGGAACATGGATGGAAAAAATAGGACAGGCTGCATTTACCGTTCACCCTTACCGTTGGCAAACCATTGGCGACCCTGAGCATATTAAGAATGCTACTTTTGATGATATCAACAACTTCTACAAAACATACTACGTGCCCAATAACGCTGTTTTAGTTGTAGCGGGCGACTTTGAAGAAAAGCAAGCGAAAGAATGGATACAAAAATATTTTGAAGACATCCCTAAAGGAACGAAACCGATGTTCCGCCCAACAGTAGTAGAACCCCTTGATAAAACAGAAATCAGAGAAGTTATATACGATAAAGTACAGATGCCAGCCGTATTTATGGGGTATCACGCTCCTGCAATGGGTACTAAAGATGCATACGCTCTCGAAGGCTTATGCTATATCCTATACGGAGGAAAAAGCTCTCGCTTTAAAACCAACATTGCAGATAAAGGTCTAGCATTAGAAACGGCTGTGTTTTCATATACACAAGAGCAACCCGGGTTAGCATACGTTATTGGGTTTGCAAATGCAGGCGGCAAGCTGGAAGATGTTGAAGCAGCCATAAACACAGAAATAGATAAAGTAATGAACGAGCTGGTAACCGAAGAAGAGTTTCAAATGGCGCTGGCAGCAAAAGAAGTTGAGGTTGCAAACGACCTGATATCAATTTCTGATAAAGCACAAATATTTGCCAACAGCTATACCTACTTTAAAGATGCCAGCCGCATTAACACCATGATGGATAACTACAGCAACATTACCCGCGAAGATTTGCGCGATGTTGCCAAAAAATACTTCAATAAGAATAACAGAGTAGTGCTTTACTACCTGCCCGAATCGATGAAACAACAGTAAGCACACCCAACAATAGAAAACATTATGAAAAGAATATATACCATACTGGCAGCATTGTTAATCTGTGCAGCTGCTGTTAACGCACAAACGGTTGATAGAAGCATTCAACCAAAGCCGGCACCGGCAAAAGAGATAAACATTAAAGATGCCAAAACGTTTACCCTTTCAAACGGGCTAAAGGTTTTTGTTGTGGAAGATAACCGCGCTCCTATTGTTTACTACTCGCTAAGGTTGGATATTAAACCTGCTCTCGAAAAAGATAAAGCGGGTTTACAAACGCTATTTCAGTCTGTTATAGGAAATGCCACAACAACACGTGGCAAAGAGCAGCTAAGCAAAGAAATAGATCTCATTGGCGCAAGTATCAACATTAACGCTCGCGGAGGATATGCAAGCGGTTTAAGAAAGCATGAGACAAAGATGCTGGAGCTTATGAGCGATATGCTGTTTAACCCGTTGTTTAGCCAAGAAGAGCTAGACCTATGGAAGGATAAGAATAAAAGCGGACTGGCAATGATTGCCGACGATCCAGGCTCTATTAACTATAGAGTATCTGATATTCTGATGTACGGAAAGGAGTATCCAAATGGTGAGGTAGAAACAGTTGAATCGATCGAAAGCGTTCAGGTATCAGATCTTCAGAACTTTTACAATACATACTTCGCACCTAACGTTTCTCGCCTTGTTATTGTAGGCAACATTACAGAAAAAGAGGCAAAGACTAACGCCGAGAAGTACTTTGGCAAATGGAAAAAGAAAAACGTTCCGATAGCCAGCTACGTAATACCACAGGCTCCCACAGCCACCAAGGTTGCAATGGTAAGTAAAGATGGCGCGCCACAGTCAACTATCAACATCACCTACCCTATCGACTATAAGCCCGGAGCTCCCGATGCCTCGCCAGTAAGCCTTTTACAGCACATATACGGAGGCGGATCGTCTGGTCGCTTATTCCAAAACTTAAGAGAAACGCATAGCTACACTTATGGCGTATATAGCGAGATTAATAGTGGTGAGCTTACCGGCTCTTTTGGCTTGACGGCCGGTCGTGGTGGCGCAGCCTCTGTAAAAGGTGCCGCCACAGACAGCTCAATCTATCAGATTATTTACGAAATGAACCGTATGATTAATAATCCGGTGGGCGAACAAGAGCTTAAAGATGCTAAGGCTGCTATTGCCGGAAGCTTCGGCCGTTCGGTTAACGAGCCTTCTGCTATTGCCAACTTTGCAGTAAACATCGATAAGTACAACCTCCCGAAAGACTACTACAAAAACTATCTGAAACGCCTTGAAGCTGTTACAGCAAACGATATACAAGCTGCGGCAAAAAAATATCTGAAGCCCAATAATGCTTGGATTATTGTTGTTGGAGATAAATCGCACGAAGAAGGGCTAAAACAATTTGCAGGCAACAAGACCGTTCAGTTCTACGATATAGATGGCAATACGGTAGAAGCACCTGTTGCAAAATCGGCAGCTATAAGCGCAGAGCAGGTTATTGAAAATTATGTTGCTGCTATTGGCGGTAAGGATGCTATTGGTAAGATAGACTCTTATAAGATTAGCGGAGAAATGAACATGATGGGACAAAAGATAGGAATCGTCCAAGCATTCAAGAAACCTAACCAAACAGCCATGGTAATGAGCATGGGTAGTGCGGTAATGCAAAAGATGGTATTCGACGGCAGTAAAGCCAAAATGTCGGGTATGCAAGGCGCACAAGAGTTTACCGAAGGCGAGCAATTTGAATCGATGAAAGCAACAGCCTCCGTATGTCCCGAAATGGACTATGCTAAGAACGGCTTTAAGCTTACGGTTAAAGGAATAGAACAAGTAAACGGAAAGGATGCGTATGTGCTGGAAATAGCTAAAGCAAGCTCTACAAGCATAGAGTATTTTGATGTTGAAAGCGGGCTTAAAGTAAAGACTGTAGCAACAGCAGAAGGCCCCCAAGGAGCAATGCAACAGGTATCGGAGTATAGCGACTATAAAGAGGTTAACGGTGTAAAATTCCCTTACAGCCTTAAGCAAACTATTTCCGGTATGGCTATGAATATGACTATTGAGTCTGTTGAAGTAAATCAACCTATTGATGATGCTCTATTCCAATAAGCAGTAAAAACAACTTATAGAACTCAATAGTTAATAACCTATGCTAATAGAAAAGGTACAGAACGATATCATTTTAGGATGTAGAAGCTAGGTTAGATCATATTTCAAGAGAAAATGGCATCATAAATCAACTATTTATGATGCCATTTATTTTTCTGAAATATTGTCACAGCTTAAACCCTGACCACTTTACGCTTTTTATTTCGTTTTTTACGATACCATATTATAAATCCGGTAATAGGAAGTGAAGCACCAATAAGGCTTCCGATAAAAACGGTGATTCTGCCGGCTAAACCAAAAATCCGACCATCATGAATTTCGAGGTTCATTCTCCGAAGCTTATCTGCACCAGATACCTCTGTATATTTACCGGCATAAGGCCCCTCACCTTGTAGCGGTTGCAGCGTGTACCTATCGAAAAATAAGTTGTCGGTGCGATAGTACGAGCCCCTTTTATGCACAACGCTAACCCTTATTACTCCTTGGTTATTGCGAGGTAATGCATAGTAGAACGAAGCGGCGCTGGGTTCTGCTTCAGTTAAGTGTTGATATAACGAATCGAGCGGAAAGCTTAATGCCTGCTCTACCTTAGTGGTATCGGAAGAAGGCATACGGTAAGGTTTCAGCTCTTTTCCGCCGGATGTTACATGGTAAAGCGATTTGCTGAACCACTCAAAGCTCCACACTAAGCCTGTTAGCGAACAGGCTATCAATATAATAAAAGTATAAGCACCTAAAACCGTGTGAAATTTCCAGTTAAGACGATGCCACGGACCTTTAAGCTTAATGGTAAGGCTATGCTTTGCCGTTTTACGATTCCACCTTTTAGGCCACCAAAGTATAAGACCGGTAATGAGTGTGATTAAAAAAAATAGCACACCAAAGCCTATTACCGGTTTACCTATAGCTCTCGGTAGCCAGAAGGTACGATGCCCGGTGAGGACAAAGCGAAAGAAGTCGAAATCGTCTCTGCTTTTCTCAACAACCTTAATCAGCTCGCCGGAATATGGATTGATAAAAACCTCGGCAGAACTTTCTTTACTAAAATAATCCAACTTTACGGCATCGGTTGCCTCACCATATGTGATGGCTGCGACAGAATGGGCAGGAAGGCTCGCTTCTTCCTCAGCAATCGCCATCAGCTTATGTGGCTGCATAGCCGGAGCGTCTTGGGCTTCAATAAACTTCCACGGTTGCCGCAAATCGTTAATCTCATCTTTAAAGGCATAAAGGCAACCTGTGATGCAAACAACGAAGACAACAATTCCGGATAAAAGCCCCAGCCATAAATGTAGCTTACGGTAAATCTTTTTTACGAGAGCACCCATTAGAGTGTTATTTTTTAGAGATAGCCGGAATCACCTACGACTATATGATTTCGGCTATCTCATCAGTTACCACTAAAACAAATTAATCCAACCTAAAAAATCCTGCCACGAAAGTTGTAGATACTTTTGCACCCTTTTCTGCTGTTGCCGCTGTAGGGTTAATCTTGTATATATATATGCCGTCGCTGGTAGGAATTGCAGTATATACATAGCTGCCATCAACCACAGCCATATAATAGCGACCTCCCTGACCATCGTGCTCAGGAACACCAGCCACATCTGTAACCGTTTTATTGTTTAAGTTAATAATGCACGTTTTTAAAGGTTTGTCAGACCAACGAGCAGCACTGTTATTCGTACATATTTCGGCAAGCACTAATCCATTGCCAATATATTTTGCATGCGTAGGTCTGAGTCCTCCCGTAACATTACTAACATCGAAATAGTAGCTGTCAAAAGTGCTTGTTCCCTTAGCAATACGGGTAAACGAAGCAGGTTTTGTGGCTTGTGTAAAGCTGGTTGCCATTGATGAGTGAGACATGATATATAGGTTATCTTCCTCGTCTGCTAAGATACCATTATGGGTAGCCCACGATCCGATAGGGCCAATTCTGCTGTCGGTAAGAATTCCGTTCAGCTCAAGTGCAGGGTAAGAAATTACTGCAATTTGCCCCTGATCTGTCCATTGTGTGGCAGAACTTTGTGTATTGTTCGTCTCATAGTACGATAAAAGTATCTTACCACTGCTATAACCTATGCCTGTTGCTATTGGCCATATTACATCTGCTCCGCTACTTTGTGTAACGATGTTTGAAACCGGTATTGTCGCTGTTTTTGTAATGGCTAGCGAGCTAATATTTACTACATATAGCTTAATCATATTACCGGCAGTAGGGCGAGCTGGAGATTCTATTGCCACAACGGTGTTATTATCAACCTGAACTATTTCGCTTATGTTGTTGTCGAAAACAAAGCTGCCGCTTTCCTGAAGTTCCCCGTTAGCATCGCGTGTAACACCTTTAACGCCTGTAACACCCAAACCTCCAATACTAAAAATAGTGCTATTGAATTTCTTGTAGTCGTGGTAGCCGCTTTGCTCTATGCCAACACCTGCAGCAGATATGGTACCGCTCATTATATTGTCTGTATCAAGAACGTAGTAAGTAGTTGTTCCATCTGCAGTAACTCCAAGGCTGAATACATAAGGTCTTTCAGCAGTGTTGTTTTGGTTGTCAGGACCATCGTCATCGCTACATGATGTTATAGTTAATCCTAACGCTAGACTTCCTAGTATAAATAGCTTTGAAAAATGTTTAAAAATTTTCATCTTATTATGTATTTTAATTATTAGTATAATAGTTAAACGCTATATTATTTACATAAAGAAATACCTTAACTTTAAGCTGAATGCGCGTCCGGGCTTTTGAAGCATATAGTTATCATATAATTTTTTGTCGGTAAAATTGGTACACTCCAATGAAATGCTATACCTCCCATCATTAAGCTTGCATCCAAGAGCAATATCATGAGACAGCTGCTCCGGTATCATATCTTTTGTACTCTTTGCGCCAAGTCCTGTATTACGTAAGTAGTACTCATGAACATAATTCATAGAATAATCCAGCGTTAGCTCTGTCTTTTTACCTAATGCATTATGAAATCTAATGCCCGCATCAACACTACCAAACAGGTATGGAGTGTTAGGTATTCTATTACCATAGTTTGGATTCTCTGTCCATCCCTGATTAAAGCTACCGGTAAGGTCTATCATCTTCTCTTGGTCGGTTATGTCTTGGTAAGTTATTGAGGCTCCGATGTGGAAAATATTTCCCCACATATACCTTATCGTTCCTTCAATGCCATATGTACGAACCTTTCCACGGTTAGTATTTTTTGTAGAGTTACTGTTACCTGATTGGTTCAACTCTTTAAGAATATAATCGGTAGTATTACGGTATAAAAAACCGGCTTCAGCGAGCAAATAGTGTCTTTGGGCTATTCTAGCACCATACGATAAGCCGACATTCAGGTTATCGCTCTTCTCTGGCTTTAAGTCGGGATTATCCAGTGTAAAAAGACCGTCTCCAAATATTTCACCACTTTGAGGTAAACGGTAGGCACGCTCGTATGATAGCTTCAGCTGAAAATCGGATAAGAAGAAATAAGTTGCAGCAGCACCATATCCAAAGTATGTTTTATTACGTGATACATGCTCTACACGTGCGCTATCTGTGGCTTGATATATTTGGCGGGAAGAATAGTTGTACAGGTTGTACATTTTCCCGAACAAAGTTGCATTCCACTTATCGAATTGAACCATATAGCTGGCATTTACAATATGCTTGTCTAACGATTGGGGATAGCGATTGAGCGTATTATCTGGGTCTTCTTTGTCATGTGTTTCTCTTTCAAGCGTAGAAAATGTATGGTTAAGCGTAGCAGTATGATGGTCGTTAATAGAGTATTTTAGATTTGTAGTTGTCAACCATTCACGAGTTGTGCTTGTTGCCTGTGTTCTCGAGTTTTCTCCTGCAGTACTTGAAGAAGCAGGAACCCATTCGCCGTACCAGTTGTACTTACGGGCTAATGTATCTACTCTTTTATCCTCAACATTGTTGTACGCTCCATAGAACGAGAGCGATAGTCCTTCTGTAAAAAGATTGTCTTTAGAATAACGGATAGAAGGTACTATCGAACGGCTTGAGCGTGTTATGCCACCATACGCAACTTTCATTGTTTGTCCGTTCTGTATATCGTTATCATCATTCGAGTATAGAATACCCACTAGTAAGTTATCGGCAAATGATTTGCCCACAACGCCGGTTTCTACTTTTGCCCCTACAGACTGGTAGCTGTCGTGAAAACGTTTTACCCATGCCGTATCTACGTATTGGCTGGTATTTAAATCCAGTATCGGTACATATACCTTATAGTCGTTATCAGAGTAGTTGTAATATGCATTTGCGCGAACAGTAAACCCATTTTTTTTATTAGTGTACGCTCCATTCACCGATACTTTATGCGTATTAAACGAGCCTATTGAGTAGGATGCGTCCAGATAGTTAGCATCTTTACGGGTAACGATATTTATGGCACCACCAAGCGCATCCATTCCCAGATTAGCAGGCAGAACACCCTTATATACCTCTATGCGAGAAGCCATGTTGGCGGGCATGTTATTTACACCAAATGATGAACCGAGGTTATCTATTGGTAAACCATCCATAAATATTTTGACCTGGTTGCCTGAAAAGCCGTTTATGCTAAGATTAAACCCTGAGCCCAAGCCTCCTTCTTCTCGAATACGGACGCCTGAAGTTTGGTTTAGCAGCTTACCCATACTTGCAGAAGTGCTATGGGCATTACCCAAATCAACAACTGATACAGCATACGCTTGCTCCTCTAGCTTACGGGCAGTACTTTTTGCCATAATATATGCTTCATCTATCTCTAAA
>JAVBOE010000083.1:0-22055 GCA_031550925.1 Bacteroidales bacterium
TCTTAAGGCAATAATATGAAACAATTTTATTTCGCAATAGCTATTTTGTTAGTTGTTCTTTCTTGTACCGGAAAACAGAGAAAATTAACAACGCAAAATGAGGGAAAAGACACCACCTACCTACTCATCGAAAATCAATCGGTTGATTCCCTTGTAAATGATTCGGATAGCACAGAACACTTAGTAAAATTCAGCTCTAAATATTGGTTTTGGGACTTCGAGACAAAAGAGTATGTAGGTAAATTAGCCAACCCAGATTTTACCGGCAATCCATATGTTACAGATAAGGAATACGTTGAACTTATCAACGAAGGTTGTAAGGAAAACGGCATCAATTTTGGCGGGCACTATACAATTATAGAAAAAAGGTGCGGCTGTATGTGCGAACATATATTTATTGTTGACCGCAAGTCGGGAAAAATATTTCCGCGCATAACGCTTAACAAAGATGATGACGGTGATGGTAAATATGGTTACCGGTATTGGACAAACAGTAAATTATTGATTGCCAACTCTACGTTGCTCCAAGCTGGTGATGGTGCCGGGAAATATTGCTACACCACAGCATGGGGAGTAGAACCTGAGCTGTATGTGTGGACAGGCGATAATTTCAGGCAGCTGAAAGATTGGCGCGTTGACGATTCTTACCGCAGACCTAGTGCTCCGAAAAAGCGGCTATCGTTTAAAAATGTTGCCGAAATTTTAGCCGACGATTCCTATAGTACGTGGACCGAAGTAAAAGACAGCACTGCTTCGTTAGCGCTACGCTTTGACTATGATGGTGCTGTGCTGGCCGCCTATTCATCAGAATGCTACCTGACATTTCCCTGCAAATTGGAAGAAAATAAAATTGTGGTTTATTGGGATGTTGATATCGACACAAAATACGACTTCGATATGGTAAAAGCCATGAACCGAATCGACAAAAAATATATCGGGAAGCCATTTATGGTTTTAGAGTTGGCTAACGACACCACATTCAAAGCCACTTATCCATTGCCAGAGCTGATTCAAAAAGTAAACAGCTCAAGCACAGAAAAACCACAACGGACATTTTTCCCCAATAAATACGTAATTATCCAACAAGGCTATTTATATTGAGTAGTATGAAAAGTATTTATCTAATAGCTATTATCATTCTATGCGCGTTCTCTGGCCATGCGCAAAATACCCAAATAGCGAATTTTTGCGGTACGTGGAGCTGTAGCTTTGTTTCGCAAGAAAACGAAATGCAAAATAGCACGTTTGAATTGCTGCTGGAAATAGACCCCACAAAGCAAAACGCTATAAAAGGCTGGCATTGCTCTGTATGCCGCGGCGGCAGAAGAATAGACTGCACAGAAAAGAACGAAGCACCAAGTCTAGCAGGCTATCTAGAAAAAGATACGGTTTACATTAGCTTTACAAGCGCATTCGGTGGAAAAGGCCAAGCCAAGCTCTACTTGGATAAATCAGGGAAGCAGCTTATTTGGAAGCTCATTAAACATACAGGCGAGAGCTATTTCCCGGATTATGAGACGTTAGAGAAAGATAACAAAGCTGAGAATTAAACGCTAGCTTGAGCTACATATAGCATCCCAAAATTATAAACCACCAACAGTGAACACATGAAAAGATTTGCATTTATACTCTTGACTATTCTACTTGGTGCTACACAAGCAAAAGCTTACGATTTTGAACTGAACGGAATTTACTACAGCTTTATTGAAGGAGCAACAGACGAAGTTGAAGTAACCTACTTTATAGACTACTGGGACGACGATTTTGATGGTGTAGGAAACTACGAGGGAGATATTGTAATCCCCGAAGCAATTATCTATGAAGGTAAAGAGTATTGGGTAACAGGCATTGGCGAGATAGCCTTTAAGGAAGCTAGCATCGAATCGGTAATAATTCCCAAATCAGTAAAGCGTATTGGTTTGGGTGCATTCCGCAACCTTAGAGGAACGTTAAAACAGCTTGAGGTACAATGGCAAACCCCATACGAGCTGAGCCTGCTGAAGATAGACAGCAGCTTTGATACCGACTTTGAGCAGATTGTTCTCGTTGTACCCCAAAACACACAAACACTTTATCTGGAACATGAGGTATGGGGAAGGTTTACTCATATTATAGAAGAGGGAACAGAAATGTTGCCAGCCCAAGCTGCTGATGATGCTTTAGAGCCAGTAAAAATCACCATACTTGACGGAACGGTTACGTTAGAAATGGACAAGTGTATAGAGTTTGACTGCATTGGAATACAGTTTGGCGACAAAACTCTAAACTGGGGAACCGGAACTTACCTAGAAATAAAGAAGATGGGAGAATACTACGTTATAGAAGGGAAAAAATATGTTACCATTAATGAGGCAATAAAGGCTTATTTGAAAGAGCTTATTCTAGATTTCTACGACAGAAATACATCCGATAGACTCGGTAAAGATGTATGGGCAGCGTTTGTAGAGGAAGGTGGTTTACAGCTATTTTTAGATACCGCTGCTGAATATATTGATGATGAATTTCTTACTTCGCCCCTTAATACTATATATGGATAGAAAAAAGACAATTAATCAAAATGTAAACCATTCAAAAGAATACCAAAAAATAACAAGATGAAATTTTCAAGCTTTAAGACATTGGCACTTGCATTTGCACTTACACTATTCTTTGCTTTTATTGGTTGTAATACTGATAATGACAATTCGAACACAGAAAACGTGGAAATTATTGGAAAATGGCAAATGTACGGTACTACAAAATACGGACTTGAGTTTACGAACTATGGAATAGCTATATGGAAACACCAACCTTATATGAATTCAAATTTGGATTATTCCTATACTGGAACAACTTTAACTGTTAGTGGCAAAAATGGGACAGCTATTTTTTCTGACAACGGGAATACTCTAAAGATAAGTGGTTTCTCCAACCTAAGTTCTTTTGGGGCGGAAGGCTCAACAGGACCATATATCAATGGAACTTACATTCGACAATAATATTTAAGCATGATTTTATCAGGCAAATTAAATAGCTGTTGAATATAAAAACAATGAATTCTATGGATGTGAAACCATTGGTAGATAAAGAATATTTGCTTGAGAAGTTTCCCGGTAAAGGCGGTTGGACATATACAATTATCCCCGAAGTTTCGCCTGACCCCAAAACGCCATTTGGCTGGGTAAGAGTAAAAGGCAGTATTGATGGCTACGAAATCAGCGACTACCATTTAATGCCATACTTGACAGGCTCAGGACAACTATTTCTACCGATAAAGTCTGAAATCAGAAAGAATATTAAAAAGGAAGCGGGCGATTACGTTCACATTATTTTATATCCCGATAATGCCCCATTAGAAGTTCCTGAAGAGCTGCTACTGTGTCTGCAAGATGATGCTGAAGCATTGCGGTTTTTCAACTCACTCAACAAGAGTGAACAGCACCAATACGTAAAGTGGATATACTCTGCGAAGACAGACCAAACAAAAGTGGACAGAATAGCAAAAACGCTCGTCAGACTTTCTAAGCACCAAAAATTTGCAGACAAACGGTAAGGCGAAAGCCCATGTTTGACTTAGACCGTAGCCTGTTAGAACGCCATCTGAACAAAGAGAGAATTGAGCAACCCAATAATAACACTAATAAATAGATCTGAAAATGCATATCTTCTCATCAGTTGGCAAAAGATATTGGCGTAACTCAAAAAACTGCTTGGTTCATACTTCAAAGAATGAGAAATTGTTTTGAGATTGAAAACAATCATGAATTAGATAATGAAGTTGAAGCAGATGAAACTTTTGTGGGTGGTAAGAATAAAAATAGACATGCTTCTAAGAAAGTTGAAAATTCACAAGATAGAAGTTGTAAAGATAAAACCCCTGTCTTAGGATTAGTTCAAAGAGAAGGTAAGTTAGTTGCTAAGAAAGTTGAATCTACTGCATCAGAACATTTAGCACCTGAAATATACAAAGCAGTAAAAGAAGCTGCTACTTTATACACTGATTAATGGTTAGGATATAAGGGAATGGATAAAATATACAATCATTTGTTTGTTATACATAATGCAGGAGAATATGTTAATGGGGATATTTACACTAATACAATTGAAGGTTTTTGGTCTTTATTAAAGAGAGGAATTGTAGGTATATATCACTTTGTCAGCAAAAAGCATTTGCAATATTATGTGGATGAGTTTGTATTTCGCTATAATACCCGTAAATTTGACACAGAAAAAGTAAGGTTTGATTATTTCCTTACAGCTATTTCAAAGAAGTATTTACCATATAAAGAGTTGATTTCAGCAGCATGAAAGATAATATAGAAAAGAAAAGTATTACTTCTAAATCATATTCAACCATTAATATAGGAGAATGGGAAATTGGATTTTATTATTCCACAATGGAAGATGATGATTCTATCTATATTGATATTGAATCAGTAAAAGATATTGTTGAAAGGTCAATAGAAACTGTTGAAACTATTGATGTAGATTTTATAGTAGGTAAAGATACCTATAAGAAAAAAGCTTATTCAGCAGCAGATTTTATAGAACACTTGAAACCAAAGCCATTGAAATATATTGCAAGGTATGGATTGAAAATGATTGAATCCAATCCTTTGTTTGATGAATATGTTGATACACCACCAAGTAAGGAAAGGGATGTATTATCTGACTTTGATAAAAATATTCTGAAAGCAATGCAATATAACCCCACAAAAAAGAACAATCACATTAACCATAAAACAAATAATAAAACAAATAATGAATACAATCGAACGAATGGAAGCCATCAAGGCTAAATTTTTAAAACTCAAAGCAAGCGACCCAAAATTCAAATTAGATGGCGCTAAAGAACATAAATATGAGCTGGGCACAAGGCTTAACGAGGAGCAGCTTGCTGAATTTGAGACGCGCAACAAGCTGCGTTTACCAGAAGATTACCGTTGGCTTTTGCTCAATATGGGTAATGGAGGCAAAGTCGGACCAAGCCTTTGCTGCTATTCGCTTAACCTGAAAAAGAAGATTTCCGGAGACTTTCCCTTGAAATATGGCGAAATGTACTCCATGAACGAATTTGAAGAAGAATACGAAGAGTATGACGATGCTTGTAAGGCAATAGATATCGCCAGTAAAAAAGCAAGGAAGGGTCAAATAACAATCGGTTATGATACCGACCATGCCGAAATGAATCTTGTTTTGAAAGGTCCTGCTGCCGGAACGGTTTGGTCGGTCGATTTTGGTACCGACAGCTACGGCGCATTCCCGATTTCAAGCCCATATCGCGATGACGAACCTATGACTTTTGCCGACTGGTTTGAAATTTGGTTGGACGAGGCGCTTGAAGACAGCTACCTTGAGTATGGTAATTATATTGATTTTGATAGCTGTGAACATATCAGTATCCCCGAAGATGAAATGAGTGCCTATAAATTAATAGCAGAAGCGAAAGAGAAGGAAGAACAGATCGCTTACCAAAAAGAAATGGAGTCGGCAGAGCTTAGCTTTGAAGAATGGGTCTTCAAAATGAATGAAGGGGTTATCGAAAGAAATATTGAAACGGCAGAGAAGATGCTGGAATTTATTGAATCGGGGAAGCTTTTATGCACCGATTTACAAAGGAACTATGTACGTAATGATTTAATGAAAAAAATCGAGTACTTTATGCGCACTCCCCTGTGCACAAAATCTCAATACCCCGTTTGGCGCAGTCGATTGCTGGAAGAAAGCAAAAAAGCGCGTGCTGCGCTGCCCTATCCCGCACCTGAAGATAAAACAATGGTTGCATTCAATGCCGAAAAAAACTGGCAAGGTTTTCCTTATGAAATAACGGTATGGAATAAAGATATGTACTTGAGAGCTGCAAATTCTTTCGCATGGTACACCCTTGAATCTAAAGAGAATTTAAATGAGGCGTTGCGTGTTGTGGAATCGGCTCTTATTTATGAAGACGTTATCAAACAGTTCGCCCATTATTGCATATATGATACACAAGTTCGGATTTTATTAGCATTGGGGAAAAAAGAAGAAGCGTTTGAAGTGGTTGATAGTATATTAACAGCAAAATTGCAGGTCAACTTTTGTGATTTCGATGATTTTAAAGTAAACGAAGAATTTTTAACGTGGAGAAATAAATAAATTACACAATGAACATGACCGAACGAATGGAAGCCATCAAGGCTAAATTTTTAAAACTCAAAGCAAGCGACCCGAAATTCAAATTAGATGGCGCTAAAGAACATGAATATATATTGGGCGACCCACTAACTGAAGAGCAGGTTGCAACCTACGAAAAAAAGAACGGTTTACGCCTGCCCGAAGATTTTCGCTGGGCGCTCATCAATATGGGAAGTCAGGGACCTATCGGACCAAGTTGCTATTACTTATTGGAACTGGACGAACCGGTTGATGGGGAATTTCCGCTGAAATACGGCCAGATGTATTCGATGGATAAGTTTGAAGAAGAATATGAAGACAACGACGATGGTTGGAAAGCCATCGGTATCGCCAGCGAAAAAGCGAGCAAGGGGCATATTTGTATGGGCGATGACGGATATGCCGAAATATGTATGGTTTTGAAAGGCGCTGCCGCAGGCACCATCTGGTCGGTTCATTTCGGCACCGACAGTTATGGCGCGTTCCCTTACAGTAGCCCGTACCGCGAGGACGAACCGATGACCTTTGCCGACATGCTTGAAAACTGGATTGATATGGCGCTGGAAGGCAATTCGCCTAAGTACGATGACTATATTGATGACGGAAGCCTTACCCATGTGTCGATACCGCAAGAAGAATTTGATGCTTATGAAGACGATGACAACCATGATGAAAGCAAGAATGAAGAAATTTAAGAAAGTAAGTTAAGTATGGAACACATGCAACGAATAGCCGAAAAGCTAAATAAACTTAGGAAACAAGATAAAGATTTTGAAGTTTTTGGCGCCAATTCTCATAAATATAAAATGAATCCGGTGCTTACCGAAGCTGAAATAAAAGCTTACGAAGAACGCAACAACCTCACGCTACCCGAAGATTACCGATGGTTCTTAGCAAACATAGGTAACGGTGGCGCAGGACCGCAGTACGGATTATACGAGCTATCCGATCCGGAAAATGACGACGACTACCCATTTGTGTACGGACAAATGTTTTCCGTCGTTCAAAATGAAGAAGATGCTGAAGAAGATGCTGAAGACGACGATAATGAGCCGTTGTACTCTGTCCGTGAAGACATTGTATATGAAAAATCGCAACAGGGCACGGTCAATATCTGTACCGAAGGTTGTGGTATGGAAATCATGATTGTGCTTAAAGGCAAGGAAAAAGGTGCTGTTTGGTTTACCGACTTTGGCAACGAGTCCGGCTTGTTCCCGATCGAAAGTAAGATAAACAATGGTACTTCCATGACCTTTGCCGAATGGTACGAAGCTTGGCTCGATGCAGCTTTGGCAGGTAAGAGTTTTCAAGCATCCGACTTGATCAATGGTGACGATTTAACCCAAATAGAAGTGACCGAAGAAGAAATTGAAATATATCGAGAAGGAAATGAGGACGAGGATGATGAGGATCAAGACGAGGATGATGAGGATGAAGACGAAGACGAAACTGGTAATAACAAAAATAAGTTGCTGGAAATCAGCAATATCAAAGGGTACATAGGAAGCTACACCCAGCTTGGAGGCGCACAGATGACCACCGGCAAATTTGAAGAAGGACTACAAACATACGCCGAAGCCATTGCCCGCGCCGACTTCGACCGTGCCTATCTGCAATATTGCTATGTATGCAATCTGCGCAATGTAGTGGAGTTTCTCAAAGGCAAAGAGGCCCAAAGATGCATTGATATGATTATCAGCGAGGGGCGCAAACTGTTGCAAATGATGCCCGAAAAACCCTTTACTCAAGCCCATGTTGCAGTTCTTGAAGACATGCACCGTTTGGGCGGCAACCATTTTGCCTGGTACTCGTACGAGCGGGGCGAAAACCTGCCCGAAGCCCTCAAAGCAATAGAAATAGCTGTACAATATATCAACGGCAATAGCTTCTATTATTTTATTTACGATACCCATGTACGCATTCTCCTTGCCCTCAAGCGCAACGAAGAAGCCTATGTCATTGTAGATAAAATATTGAAAGAATTCCCCGACTTCGGCGATTTCCAAGACCTGAAGAAAGACAAAGACTTCGTGAAATGGCAAAAGCAAGGCAGCAGCAAACCGGCAGCCATATCTTCGCCTAAGCCGACAACGGTAAGCGCAGCCAATCAAGCCTTCGACCATACCATAGGCAACGACTGGGACGATGTACTGAAAAAAGAATTTGAAGCCGATTATTTCCAAAAACTGCAAGACTTCCTGGCAGACGAATACGCTACCAAAACCATTTATCCGGCCAAAGAAAATATTTTCAACACATTGAAATTTACCGCTCCGGATAAAGTCCGTGTAGTCATTCTCGGACAAGATCCATATATCAATGAAGGACAGGCACACGGTTTTGCATTGTCTGTATTGCCCGGAATAACACCTCCCCCATCTCTCAAAAACATGTATAAGGAGTTAGAAAGTGATCTCGGTATTCCGCAATCAAAAAGCGGGCACCTGATCAAATGGGCGGAACAAGGCGTGTTGTTGTTGAACACGGTATTAACCGTTGAAGCCGGCAAATCAAACTCGCACGCTAAAAAAGGCTGGGAAAAATTTACCGATGCTGTATTTGCCTACCTTGGGGCAAGTGAACAACCCATTGTGTTTATGCTTTGGGGAAAACCTGCTCAGACAAAGGAAAAATTCATCACCGGAAAAAATCATTGCATTATTAAATCGCCGCACCCGTCGCCGTTGTCGGCTTCTACCGGATTTTTCGGTAGCAAGCCCTACTCGCAAGCCAACGCTTTCCTGAAAGAAAAAGGCTTGCCGGAAATTGACTGGCGAGTGTAAGACGATGCCCGAGTATTTCGGCAAGCATTTGGAAAAAAGCGAGTTGATACGTTTATCTCAAGGGAATTTAACTTTTGAAGACCATCGGTTTACAGACCCCGACGGTATGTGCATCAAACCCAAACACTGGAAATCGATGGGATTGAAAAAGGCAGGCGTTGTACCCGTTTATATGGGCAGCAACCTTTGGGTATTTCATCCTACCGAAAAAAATATACACGGGCAACCCAAGCTATTCAAGAGCTCGTTCGGCTCATACCTCGTAGAGGAAACAATAGACTATAACGTAGGTACGTTGTTTGTAAAGCTTTTGGCCGAAAAATTCGGTGTAAAAACAGACTGGTAAAAGTTGTTAAAAATGAATTGATTTTATGAACTTAAAAATAACAAATGAAAAAGACATTTACTTACAAAGATGAAAAGTCCGACAAATTCTGGACAATAGAAACCAACGGCGCCGAATTTACTGTAACATTCGGCAAGGCAGGAACTGCAGGACAAACCAGCAATAAAACATTTGCCGACGAAGCCGCCTGCACCAAAGAAGCCGAAAAATTAATTAAGGAAAAAACCAAAAAAGGCTATACGGAAGATGGCGCTTCGGCACAAACCGCCCCAGCGCAAGAAACACCCGCAAAGGAAAAAACAAAGTCGACAAAAACCGCAGCAGTTCCCCAAGAAGATAACAGAACGGACTTGGAGAAAGAGGTGGACGAGTATATTATGAAACTTGTTCGCAAAACAAGCAAGCGCAGCGACTGGGTGGATTATAATGACGGCGAAATTATATTTGAAGTAAAGAATGGAGGCACCATCTACCTCGAAATAGGCGACTATAGCCTTGATTTAGGCGACAACGCTTTTTGGGAATTTCTCGCATGGTACCAGCTGGAGAAAAAATCTTCGGCCAATTATCAGGAGCTTACCAAGGCATCGTTGCTGCGGTTAAATGCTGCCGGACAGCTAAAGCCGTTGCTAAAAGCCGCCAATACTATCATTATTTCTACCGATGATTTGCCCCAGCTTGCAGTGCTAACTACCGACGATGCGTTGAAAAAATATCTGCCTGCAAAAGAGGCGGTACTTAAAAAGGATAACGAGAAAAAGCCCCTCGAACGGTTTTTGGATACGGCTTTCCCCAAGCGCATAGGTAAAACGCCCAATGAATACGAAGCATTGCGCATTAAATGCATTAACGGCGAAATTAGCCCGAAAGAATTCGGCAGTCAAGTTGAAAAAATAAAAACCCACGATGACAATAACAGATTCAGCGAGTTAAGAAACACTCACTACAAAAAGCTGCAAGACCTGATGTTTACCGATAAGGAAAGCTACTTTCCCATATTCAGGAAATTTATTGAAACCGAAACAGAGTCGCATACCTCGGACACTTTCTTTCTTTTGCGTGAGATGGCGCTTGATAAGGAAGACTACGGGAAAAAGCCGCGCCACGGAAAGATGACCCCCATTGAGTTTCTGAAACAAACTGGCCTTGCTAATTTTTATGTGACCGAATTATATTTCTTTCAAGATATGAGCTTGGCTTGTGCCGACTGGCTTAATGATAACAAAGCCCCGAAGCCGCTTCAAACATTCAAAGCCGTGTCCGACGCGTTCCCCGGTATTTTTAAAGAATACATGAAAACAAAAGGGCTTCCGAGCAAGGACGGTCTGATAATGTCCGAAGAAGATAAAAAGGGATACATAGCCATGCTTATCAACTACTTCGAGCCATCCAAGGAAAACGAGGAAGTATTGTCGAAATACATGATGGCTGATTTTATGAAGCATGTTGGCGGTGCGCCGGAAAAATTGGCGGAAATGCTAAAAGACAAAACCATAACGGATGCTTTGGCTAAGGCTGGTATTAATGAAACATTTAATAATGTAACCAAAGGCTACAAGTACGACATGAATCACGGAAGATTCTTGGATCTGATTGCCTCGGTTTTGGTTACAAGCGAATTTAAAAACGAAAAGGCAAGGGTTTTATACTCCATCATGGCAAGAACAATGGACCTTGAGGATAGTTGGAATGACCCGTACGATACGGTATTGAAAACATTCTTCAACTGGCGCATAAAAGGCTCGGTGAAAGAAGACAACTACCATCCGCCGAAACCAAGAGTAGCCAGCGTAAAAAAATTCCTAGACCTCGGAAACCCCGATGCGGCAAGCGGTATAGCCGAATTAATGGACTTTGCCGAAGCAAAACAACGCCGCGAAGACCAATATAAGCGAAAGGACAAGGAGATTAAAGGTATTTTCAACGATAAGATTGCGGCCATTGAAAAGGATAAAGCCCTGCTGTTCGACTTCCTGTCGGTTCTTGCCGATACCCCTGCAGTAAAGGAAGAGACATTGGAAGTATTGAAAGTAATCTGTTCGAAAACCGAAAAAGCCGAGGTTGAGAAAAGCAGCAGCGGAGGAAACTATATGAGCGTTACCTTATCAAAAGGAATAAAGCTTGAAATTTCGGCCCCCGAGTGCATAAACTACGATAATGTGATTTACGAGCCTCACGTGCTTCCGTACATGGACGGCCACATGGACTGCTTCAGCAACATACACGGCGGGATGACGTTTTTTAACAGATGGTCATGGTTGGAGATCGAGGGTAAAGTGATGAAAAGGTTAGGCTTGGAACGTGTTATCTGCTCTTGTTCAAACAATAACGGCAATTGGCTTGTTCACCCTACCGAAAAAAACACATCGGGCAACCCGAAACTATGCTATCTGGTTAAAAGTGAACAGCGCTTTAGCTACGAAAGCGATTGCAATGCGGGCACTTTATTCATCAATATGTTTGCCGAGAGCCTTGGCATAGAAGTTAAGGCGTACAAAACCGAAATAGTTGAAACAAAGAAAAAGAAACAAGAAAAGCCGAAGGCCAATTACACGGTCAACAATCAATTCGCGTTTAGCCTGAAACCAAGTAAGTACAAGGGCGATATTGAAGAGGTATATGATGTTGTGAAAAACGAGCTGGAGGAAATGGCGAACAACAACGAAAAAATATCGGGGTTTGCTTTAGCAACACATGACATGCCCGACGAATCGTGCTACCTGCAAGGCTTTGATATGGTGGATGGCGAAATAGACGAAGAACTATTCTTGGAAGATTTCTGCTTTTCTAATACCAAAGAAGACAGGGAGGATTACCAGGAACAAATAACGGAAAAATTTCATGTTATGGCTTGGGCGCTGATGAAGCTGCAAAAAGAAGGCGCATTCGACCCGGTTATCAAATCGTTTCCGTTTCCTGTTGCGCTTGATATGCACGATGTGGGCGAAGAAGAATGCTTTGTGCTGGAAGAAAAATAAATACAAGGGATTATTCAGCAGCAGATTTTATAGAACACTTGAAACCAAAGCCATTGAAATATATTGCAAGGTATGGATTGAAAATGATTGAATCCAATCCTTCTTTTGATGAATATATTGATACCCCACCAAGTAAGGAAAGGGAATTATTATCTGATTTTGATAAGAATATTCTCAAAGCAATGCAATTCAATCCAAAGAAAAAATAATCAGATTAAAAATAGAAATGGGCATTCCTTATAATTAGGTTTGCCCATTTTTTGTATTATTCAGATAAAGAATATATATTTGTTTTGAAAGGTTAGAAAGGAATTTATAATTGCATTAGCAATCAATGCTAACCTTATCCAAGAGAATTGGTGTAAATAGATATATCATTACCTTTATTATTTTGACAACAAAGGAATTAATGATTATCTGGTTGATGATTTTAATAAAAACCCGATGGAATGGAAAAGGCATGAAAATTGGGTTGAAAGCATGAAACGATATGATACAATAAGCGTGAAACCATCTTTTGATATTGAAAAGTCAATACAAACGTCTAAAAGATTATATTGTGGTTGCAATTTTCGATTCGAAAATGATTATTTGCAGGGTTCTATTATGTTTGAGCTAATAGATGAATTTAAGAATCCATCCATTTGGTTTTTGCTTCCCGATGATAATGTTGTTTTATTTCATTTCCAGGGAAATAAATGCTATAAATATACTTCGTCTGAATATGGAACAGAAGGCGGAAGTATTCAATACGCTTGTGTAAAGTTTGACAAACAAGGGAATATGATGAAAACGGAAGACTAAAAGACCCCTTACCTTAGATTTGCAGCGAGCGAAAAATACATTTGTTAAGGTCTATTATACGTGCTTTTTTGTATAGAGAATAGAGAAAATATCAGCCCTTCTATTTGTTAAAAATACTTGTTACAAGCATTCGGATTTTAATACTCATTAACGAAAGGAATCAAGCCTTGTAAGCTTATAAATAGGCTGTTACGCTATATCAAAATGAGCTGTTTGCAAGTTTTCAACAAAACGACATTAAATATCATTTAATCAACTAAATAAATGATTTTTACAACATTTAAATTACATATAAAAACAAAGAAGTTATAAATTCACATAATCAGCTATGGCAGAAGACTTAAGCATACTTTTAAACGCAAATCGGGAGGAGCAGTATAAAAACCTGCTTCCACAGGTAAAATCGCTGGTAGAAGGAGAGACGGATGCCGTTGCCAACATGGCCAATATGGTTGCCGCCATCAAAGAAGCTTTTAGCTTTTTATGGGTGGGGTTTTACCTTGTAAAAAACGGAGAATTAGTGCTTGGTCCGTTTCAAGGTCCGGTAGCCTGTACCCGTATTAAGCTGGGAAAAGGTGTTTGCGGTGCTGCCTGGGAGCAAAGGAAAACACTTATCGTACCCGATGTAAACGCTTTTCCCGGACACATTGCCTGTAGCAGCCGTTCGCTGTCGGAGATTGTTATCCCCATTATCAAAAATGGCGAAGTTATTGGTGTACTGGATGTTGACAGCGAGCTGCTAAATGACTTTAACGAAGTGGATAAGCTATACCTAGAACAGATGCTAGAACTCATCAACAGCTATTAATTATCAGCTGCTTGTAGTGTTTTATCCAGTATCTGCTTATCCTGAGCTCTGGTTACAAGGGTTTGCCGGTATGGTGTTGGGTCTATTTTAGGAACCTGCTGCTTTTTACAGAAGTCCAACCAGCTTATAGCTAAGGTCAAATCGCCTAGCATTTCGCAACCTACCGCCATATTAAACGCTGCCATAGCCACCTGCATCTTCTTGGTTGATGTTGTAATGGTTTTGTTCCAATACTCCATTGCCTTAGTCCAATCTCCTTGCTGCACGTACCTGTCTCCCATCCTCAGGTTACCATATTCATCATCGGGAGAAACATAGTAAACGCGCTCTACCGTTTCCCAGAAAGGGGCAATAAGCAACGCGTAGTTCTCTCCTAGCCGGTGGGCCATACTTGCCTTTGCATCGCTACCCTGAACTAACAATGGCTTACTACCGCTATCGTCATACATAATGACGTACTCCGGCGCATCGCTCCTGAAAATATACGATGTATATGGTTTTTCTGAAGCCACATCATAAACTCTGAATAACCCGTCGTACATCATACTAAAATCCATGTTTTTTTCGTTGTCCGGCTTATCGCTAATAACATTAACGTAATCGACAGCTATAAACATATCAACCCCCATATCGCCGGCTTGGCTATCAACATCGGCTTTAGTCATTATTTCGCCCACCAAGCTCGTATCTGCGGTATAGGTGTAGTAGATAGGAATATCATAATCAGCGAAAACGGGAGACTGCTCAAGCGCAGCCTTAATGCCTTGCGTTGCTTCTGCAATCAAAATACTATCATACAGGTATCTTCCGCCTCCTAATTCGTATAGGTTACCTACAATGGCAACATCCTTACCGGCAAAGGTAAAGGTTGATGCAGAAGGGCTAAGTACGTCAACTTTTACAATATCAACATAAGGAGAACATGATACAAAGAAAAGTGACACTATGACAAACAGTCTGGTGGTCAGCGCGTATGCTTTCATAATAGTTGAATTATCTGATGTTAAAGTTATTTGTTTTTGCACAATATCCATGCCATTGTTAACGTTTCTTTGGATTTTTTGTGCGAAAATTCAGTATTACGATAAAAGTATCACGTATCACGACAATAGAAATGAAATTTAAGAATTAAAATAATATAAATAATTTCAAACCTTTCTACAATCACCCCCAAATCTCTGTTCGGCTTAGGCTGTGCCTAAGTCGGAGTATACAGCATAGGCTCAGCCTAAATAAATAGCAGGATTGAAGCAGGCACCTCAACCCAACAAGGAGTAATTGCAGCACACTCCTTTTTCTTTCATTTTCACATTTTCAAATTAACACATTGTCTTTGCTCTTTATTCTTTGCTCAACTAACATAAAAAACGCTACCTTTGTGCTTACAAGCATATATGGGGATGTTTTGGTTTTGACAGCAAGGTTCAATCGGAACGTAAGCATGCCGAGCGTTGAGATGGTGGCTCGTAAATCCCAACACTCAAGCCTTAAACGGCGAAAATAACAATTACGCTCTCGCAGCTTAATCTACCAAGTAGGTTAGCTTAATCCGGTCGCCCTAGGTTGGCGGTCAGACGAGAATCCCGCCGGGCTTTTCCGCCCTTTAATTGTCCGGCATATGGGGTTTCAAGCTTTAGGGATAGTGTGTGCGACGCCTTTAAGTACATGCGAAATTTTAAAGGCTAAGGTGTAGCTTCGGTTGCCCATTACTTGGCTGCTCCCTACAACTAATAACGGGATAAGCATGTAGAAAGCGTTTGGGTTGCTTGTTTGGACGCGGGTTCGAGTCCCGCCATCTCCACAACCTTTAGATGAAAAAGAATGAAGAATCCTGTAATTTAATGAATTGCAGGATTCTTTATATGTAAGGGATGAAAAAATGAAAGAAAAAGAAGGGTTATTGTTGGACTTTTCGTTGGAACTAATTGAGAAGAGAAAAATCCAAACCTAACTTCCTCTCTAAACCTTACTCGCCAAAGTAGTTACAACCTTTTCCGGCATCGTACTCTACATGCTTTCTTTTGCGGCGTTGCTTAGACACAAAGTCGTTACAGCCGTTACAACACTCATCAAATACGCCTTTTTTCTTCATGTATCGGTATAGCTCCGAGAGCGCTATACCCACCAGTACTCCTCTAAATAAGTTTTTCATAAGCTTTGATTTTATATTGCTACAACATTTTCCTTCGGTTTATTAGCGTAGAACAGCTTAGCTCGAAGAATGTTTAAAAAGCCTCCAAAGAGAGATTTTAGGCTAGTGCTAACACTACTATATTTACATATTAGCATATTATCTTGTCGTGATACGTGATACTTGCATCGTGATACTATCTTTTCATTCTCATATTTACACATTAGCAAATTAGCGAATTTTCACATTATTTTTATAGCTTTGTTACAACCTAATTCTAAAAATCCAGCTATGAACAGACGCAACTTTATCGGCGCAGGTATAGGTCTAACCGTTGCCAGTATGATACCCCAAAGTTTACAGGCCAAAAAACCTGATAATTCTACAAAAAAGAAATCGCTTGAAATTATAAAACCACCCAGGCTAAAACCCGGCGATACGATAGGGCTTGTTGCTCCGGCATGGAAGCTTACCGGAAGCCAGCTACAGAATGCCATAAAGTATATGGAAGCATTCGGCTTTAAAACATACCATAGCAACAAGGTTACGGGCGGGTATGGCTACTTCAGCAATACCGATGAAGAGAGAGCTGCCGATGTGAACGATATGTTTGCCAACCCCGATATTGATGGCATACTATGCATAAGAGGGGGATATGGTTGCGCACGCATACTTGACATGATAGACTACGATATGATTCGTAAGAACCCAAAGGTATTTCAAGGGTACAGCGATATTACGGCTTTAGGAAACGCCATATCTCAGCAAACCGGATTGGTTACGTTTCATGGCCCTCAAGCCACTACCATTTATAGGGAATACAACACCTACCAGTTTAAAAACGTAGTGATGAACCCTAGCGACAGGTACCTGATTGAAAATGCCGAAGGCGATCTTGAGCGAGCAAAAGAGAACCCGGTATGCGAACGCTATACCATCGTTTCAGGCGAGGTTACCGGACAGCTGGCGGGAGGAAATTTATCGCTGGTAAGCGCTGCAGTTGGTACACCTTGGGAGGTTGACTTAAAAGATAAGATTGTTTTCTTTGAGGAGGTTGACGAAGAACCCTACCGCATAGACGGTATGCTGACCCACCTAATCAACTCGGGTAAGCTGAAAGAAGCGGCAGGTATCGTATTTGGTATATGCATGGGGTGCGAACGTCCGGAAGATAGCGAAGCTCCCGACTCGTTCACCTTACGCGAAGTGATTATGGACAGGCTGAAACCACTAGGAGTACCTGCGGCCTATGGGTTATCGTTTGGGCATAACATTCATAACATGACTCTACCCGTTGGTATCAAGGCACACTTTAACGCCAATACTATGCAGCTTGAGCTGCTCGAAAAGGCTGTTGTATAAACCCACCCTAGCCCTCCCAAAGGGAGGAGTTAGCTTTTGCATATCACATATCGCAATACTCATACCGCAAATCGTTATACATAAAGAGAGGAGCCGATGAATTAATTCATCGGCTCCTCTCCTCTCTTGCTTGCTTACAAATAATGATATGATACTGCTATTCTACCAACAGCTAACTTACATGACTATGATGCTAGTGGTATTATAATAGAATAGCCATTATTTTCAACTCTATTCCCCAAGGCGACCATCAATTGGTCAAACTCTTTTATCCACTCCCAAATAACATCATCGGGAGTATCTTTCGAAGCCTCTCTAAACTGCTTTTTTAGATATTCGGCTCTTTTTTTTAATTCTTTATTCGTTCTCATAGCTCAACAGCTCTATATCTTATATAACAATATACAATAGTAGCTGTTTTATCGATTTATCATTAATTATCAACAAAGTTATTAACATTATTTAACTTGCACTTAATGAGTATTTTGCAAGAAAACAGCATAGGTAACGAACCAATAAAAGGGTTAGCTATGAAATATAACGCACAAGAAAACTTCTTAACAATAAAGGATATATGAACAAAAAAGCTGACAATAATAAAATTCTACCATGTTTGTTTTTCTTCTTTTGTCCCATGTTTGCATAAAAAGACAACAATAAGACTTTTTAACAAAACAAAAACCGCTAACAGCTGTTTGATATGTAAACAAATGGAATTCTCTAAAAACATTCACATAAAAACAATTTAAATCGTAAAACTATGAGTACTTCAGTTATGGAAAAGACAAAGACAAAATCAGCAACAAAAAATGCTGATAAGGTAGGCGAATTTTTTGGACGCTTATTTGCGTTTAACAGTAGCCTTAAGCTATACCACTGGCATATTAGCGGCAAAGGCAGCTACGCACAGCACATTGCTCTAGACCAAGCATTAGAGGATGTCTTAGAGCACATTGATCGTATTGTTGAAACCAGCTATGCTATGTTGGGCGACGTCAACATCGTAATTCCAGAAACAAAAAGTCCAAGCGATATCATTAAGCATTGCGAAGGCTTCTACGATTATCTACAAGACAGCCGCCCATTGCTTCCCGAAAGCTTTACTCAAGCAATTTTCGACGACTACCAAGAAGCAATTCAACAGCTGCTGTATCGTTTAAAACGTTTACAGTAACATCAAGTAGCACAAACAGGAAGAGCATCTGAATATCAGATGCTCTTCTTGTTTTATATAATGTTAGCCGTAAAGGGTTAATCGTAAAGCGGGATTTTAAGGTTTAATAATCAATGTTTAATGTTTGTCCCTAATAGGAACTTTTAGCCCAAGCCAACATTATTACATTTACATATTAGCATATCAGCACATTAATACATTGTCTTTTACTTCTCCGGTTCAAGCAACCCTATTATACCATCATGGGTTGTAAACAGCAGCTTAACGCCATTCTTAGCCTTCGGGTCTTTGATGATTGTTGGCGTGCTAATAATAGTGTTATTGAACTTATACGTCCATAATACTTTACCTTTATTATTTGCATCCAATACGACAAACAAACCGTTTTTAGTTGTAAAGTAAATACGTCCGTTTGCTTCTTGTATCATAGACGGATTAATGTCGTAGCCGTATTCTGCGTTTACAAACCATTTTTCTTCGTATGCGTTTGGTGTAGAGCTAACGGCAAACAAAGTATCATTAAAACAGCGGGCATAAACAGTTTCTCCGTCTTCTGAAATACCAATACTTTCGCGTACTTTATGAGGAGTACCGCGCCATACCACATCTCCGGTATTTGCATTCAACGCAGTCATAAAACGATCCGGTGCTACGACAAAAACCTTACCATGAGCGGCAACCGGAATACACGCTGCCGGCGACATGTGCATGCTCTTTCCGTTTGTCCATTCCCAAATCAGCTTGCCATCTTTGGGATTCAAGGCATACAAATAGGTATCCCATGCACCAAAAATCAGCTTGCCTTCGTATAGTATAGGTGTACTTTCTATGTATCCTCTTAAACCGCAGTATTCCCATTTCGGCTTGCCATTCTTGATATCCAATGCTCGGAAGCAATTATCGCTACCGCCAACGTAAACCGTTTTACTATCTATAAGCGGCGTACCCATTACAACATGGTTGGTTTTATACTCCCAAACTTTTTTACCATCATTGAGGTTAAGACAGTAAATGCTGCTATCGCACGAGCCAAAAACTACTCTGTCGCCATCTATTGCAGGCATTGAGTAAACAGCGTTGCGGGCCTTAAACGTCCAAATAGGTTTACCTGTATTTACATCTAGGCAGTAAACCTTACCTGTTTCGTCGCCAACAATGGCCTTGCCCTGCGAGTATGCCGGAGAGTTAACAACTATACCATCTGCAAGATATGTCCAAGCTGTTTTATCTTCTCCTTTTGTTACCGATAACGTCTTTTCGTTACATACCTTCTTAGCCGAAATAGTCAGCCAGTTCTTCAATTCAGAAGTATTGTAGTTCTTTTCGAAAAAGCGAAGCGAGTCTTTTGCAACTTCAACTATAGTGTAGCCACCCTCCGGAAGCCCCGAACTCACAACGGCACGACACATAACGTTGCTAATGTTATCAACAGGAATAATACGATTTCTATGACCATGCCCGCATAACGAAACAAGTACATTGTATGGACACAACATCGAAATGATGTCTTCGGCAACATCCATATCGTCCATCAGCTGAAAGTGAGTTGCAAAAATAACCGGAGTGTTTTTGTCGGGCATGCTTTCAAGCGTACTCTTAATCCAACGCATATCGTAGGGCGAAACATGACCATCTCCCATACGCAGCAGCGGTCCTGAAGTTACAGCAATAAAGCGAACTCCCTTATGCTCGAATGTATATTTATTATCGCCAAAAACGGCTGAGAAATATGTATTGCCTGATTCCGACCACTTGGTTTCGTGGTTGCCAGCAATTGCGTAGTAGGGTACATTCAGCTTATCCAGCCTACCTTTTACCTCGTCTAGCTGCGCGTTGGTACCAAGCTCGGTAACATCGCCGTTTACCAAAACAAAATCGATATCGTTGCGGCTATTTACATCGTTAATGGCATTCATTAAATCTTTTGGTGCAGTTGCTGTCCCGGTGTGTATATCGGTAAAAAATGCAAACCTAAAAGTTTCTGTTTGAGCAGAGAGCGTTGTTGAAAACAGCGCACAAAGACCAAGAATAATTAGAAAAACGTGCTTTTTCATGAGTATATATTTTGTTTATAGTGAAGTACTATGTTATTTTAAAGCTGATCTGCATTTATTACTTTTTTTTCTTATTTGTATCGTATTTTTGCCATCTTTCATGCTTATCGTTTAGCCAATCTCTGTAAAAATCAAGAATCGTTCCTGACATATCATCCGGATGCCACTCACCTCTTTCTTTTAAATACACCTGAAGCCTAGAACCTCCCCACAACCCCCAATTATTTCTCAGCCACATGCCTAGCCCAAAATGATATAAACCTCCTCCTTCTTTTTTTATCTGCTCAATATCTTTTGGTTTTAGCAGCTTATTCAGCTCAATAAAGCATTCTTCTATATTTTTGGGAATATAAACACCATCTATGGAATCTGCTACAAGCCGTTTTTCATAAGCAACCTTTTCTTCTACAACTTCCTGCTTTCTCTCTCTTTTTGATTCCCCTTCATCTTTATTCATAAAAGACACACTTCTTTCAACATACCATTTATCAACGTTCTTTGGCATTTTAGAGGTTTCAAATCTTACCTGATACAAAAAGCCTTCAACTTTATCGCGTGGTACACTTTTACGATCTTTTATCCATAGAAGATGAGCCTTACCTGTGGAATCTATATACATTCCAACATCAGCAAAGTACTTTTTATACTCTTTCTCCTCTTCATATTTTAAGTGTTTCGGAAAAAGACGCATATCAATATACTTTGCCAACTCTTCTTCATATAATTTGCCGTCTGTCAATTTAAGTTCTCCTATTATAGAGTCAAAATAGGGTAAATCATACTTAAAAGACTGCATATTCATTACATTAAATGCTGCAAGATCATCTATTGTCAATGAATTAAATGCTTCTTTAAGCACATTCCCTGTCAATACATCCAGCTTAACCAGTATGTTTTTATTTGTAAAAATATAGACTGTATTATTCGAATAGTACACCGGTTCCTCTGATATCTTTTTCTCAAATTCGGTAGATTCGTCCTTAAAAAGCAATATATATTTGCCTTTATCCTTATCCCAGTTTACCTTTTTAATCGCATCTCTGTATAATAAATAGCAATATTCATCTTCATCATCACAGCCCGATAGATCTAACATTGAGTATTCTTTAAACCTCTTCCCATCCTTATATATTTCAACACATTTATATTCTACACCTTCCCATTCGTATTCTCTATTTAAAATGTATATAATTGTTTCTCCATCATCACTTAAAAAAAGTTTATTCTCACTATCACGTACCTCAAAATAACGCGGTATTTCGTATAAAACGGTAGAGTCTGCTTTATAAACTACTGTTCGTCCGGCTGTTGTCTCTACTATGTTGTCATATGGATATGACCAAAGGTAGTATTCGTGATTTGAAGATTCAACTTTATATACATGGCAGTATTGATATGTTGTCATACCATACATGTTATCAGCAAAAAAACATGCGATAATCAATAAGAAAGTTAGCGTTTTCATCTCATCAGCATATGTTTA
>JAVBOE010000004.1:0-8528 GCA_031550925.1 Bacteroidales bacterium
GATACTTAACGGCCATTTGGCGGTAGGCCTTTTTTACATCCTCATCGCTGGCGGACGGCTCTATTTCGAGTACTTTGTATGCCGAATCTGTTTCTACAACAAACATGGCTTTAATAGAGACATAGTCAGCGTTTGATATGCTTAAGTAAGAGGCAATTTGCGCTATTACTTGTATTTCTAAGCTGTGAATCAAGCCATCGGAAGCGGCTATACCAAACAGATAGTGTAATAGCTGTAACCGTGATGAATAGTCTATTCTATCGCGTGTTTGAATGCTCACAGTCTGAATATTTATAGGCTTATTCAGAATATCACGCAGAATAAGCATTGACTTTTGGGTAACTTCTACCCCGAAGTTGCGAACAAAGAACTGCTTTACATAGTCAAGCTCAGATCGCTTTAACGTACCATCCGCTCTCATCACAGCTGCACTGAGCGAGAGTAGGCTCACCATAAAGCTGCTATTGCTTACTTGTGAGGCATGGTTTGTTTGCTGTGTACCCGTGTTGGCAGCATCGAGAATAGAGCCGAGAATAAAACCAATTATGGCTCCGGGGAAATTAAAAACTAAGAACCCTAGAAATGCTCCTACCCATTTAGCATAGCCCATACGCAGATAGTTTTAGTAGCTGATTATGGATGCCGAGTACTTGGGGAAGCAGGGGAGTAGCATTGTCGGCAGTGATGGTGTAATCGGCCATGTTGATGAGCTTATCTTGCGGTAGCTGGTGTTGCATTCGCTTACGTATTTCTTCTGCACTAACGTTGTCGCGCTTTACAACACGCTCTATGCGCAGCTCTTCGGGTGCGGCAACAACAATGGTTTTATCCATAAATTTATTAAAGCCGCTCTCGAAAAGAATAGCCGCTTCTTGTATAACATAAGGAGAATTTTGTTGTGTAACCCAAGCGTTGAAATGCTTCTCTACCGCAGGGTGTACAAGGTTGTTCAGCTTGGCTAAGGCGCCGCTGTCAGAAAAAACTATTGTAGCCAAAGCCTTTTTGTTAAGTATATTTCCGTCAAAAATGCAGCTGCCAAAAGTCTCTCTCAGCTGCTGCAGTAGTATTTGGTCGGTATCGTATAGCTTCTTTGCTTCAACATCGGCATAGTATATGTGTATGCCCAAGTGAGCAAAAATATTTGCAACAAACGTTTTGCCGCTGCCAATTCCGCCTGTCAATCCAACTTTAAGCATGCTAATTTTTACGAATAATATACTCTACAAACGGAGGGATCGCTTGAATAGATAACACTCCATTAGGCCTATGATCTATTTGTACGGCCAGCGTTCTATCGCCACTATCGGTAATGTCTTTATAGCTGACTGAAACTAAAAATTTAGAGGTATCTATCGATGGGAAATCGCTAATGGCAACTCTATACCTCAACTCAACATCGCTAGGTAAGAGAGTAACAGTAGCATTTGGAGGGAGATTATTTACTCTTATCGGAATTTTTATACTTCCTTCGGTATAGCGTATAATATTAACGCTATATCGTATCTGACTATCAGAAATGTGTATGCCTTTTATGGGTAGTAAACCAAAGCTGCCTTCTGTAGGTTCGGCTAGATTAACCAATGTTTGAGGGCTACCCAGCACATGGGCAACTTCATCAATAGCCGCTTGCGAACCGGATATTGTAACGCTATCGGGGTTAAGTGCTATGCTATCTTTAAGCATGTATTCTTTTTCTGTTGTAATATTAAGCTGATGGCGAACGGGTACTTTTTTATGCGCCAAAACTCCCAGCTCAAAAAACAATGTATCGGGATTTATAGAAATCAGCTGGCGATCATCCCCAATCTGATGATCTACCATATCTGTAAGGTTTCTTGTAAGTATATAGTACGTATTAGGCGTAGATGGTACCTTGTAGTATCTATCGGGACTTAAATCTATTCTGATTGTGGGAGCGCGCGATACTTTACTTTTTAGTATAGAAAAACCATCCATACGTTGCTGAATGGTTAGCGTAGCGTTTTTTTCGTCGAAGGTAACCTGACGACTTCCAGAGCTGTATAGCTCTACAGGATATTCTATATAGTAGAGATAATCGTGAGAAAGTTTGTTTAAGAACCATACAAAAAAAGCAACCAGAAGAAAAATAAGAAAGACAGCAATGTCTCTATTGTATAGCTTCTGTTTAAGCCACTTTAGTATATTTGATAAGTTCATTAAACGGCTGTAGTATAAAGAATAAAGGTGAAAACGGTTTATTATTCATAAACCTAATTTTCACCTTTTTGTTTTAGCTGTAATTTACCTTTGTTGCTGTTGAAGATCGCTGTTGTCTTTGTATATAGTCGAGCGATCAACGCGAATTTTTACATTGCTATCAATCTCTAAAAGCACGTACTGATCTTTTATTTCGCTAATAGTGCCATAAATACCGCCGGCAGTAATAACTCTATCGCCTTTTTGCAGCTGGTTACGCATTTCGCGTAGCTGCTTTTGCTTCTTTTGCTGTGGACGAATCATGAAGAAGTACATAACTAGGAAAAGTGCTCCAATCATTAAAAGCATAGATCCCATTCCGCCACCTGGGGTACTTTGTGCCGCACCGTTTGCTCCTTCTTGTAGAAAAATAAATGTTAGCATAGTTTGTTTATTGTTTGTTGTTTAGTTCGAATATAAGATAAAAGTCAAAGTTACAATAAAATATAAATAGATTAAAGAATAAAAAAAGATAATATGAAAATATGAAAATGTAATGATGTGAAAATAAATATATTATTGAATTTTATGGTAAAAGATTTAAAAACAATTTAAACCAGAACTAATAATCCCTGTCCTTGTCTTTTAGTCTTTTGTTCTTGTTCTTTTATCTTTATGAGGCTAACCCTCTGCCGCTTTTTATCACTCGCTGTTCTTTTACCAGCTGTTGAATAATTTTATCGAGAACACCGTTTATGAAAGTCGCGCTGTTGGGCGTACTAAAATACTTCGATAGCTCAATGTACTCGTCAATGGTTACTTTTATAGGAATAGATGAAAATTCAATAGCTTCGGCAACTGCCAGATGAAGAAGTACCGTATCCATAAAAGCAATGCGCTCTACCTCCCAGTTCTTAGTGTGCTGCTCTACAAGCGGCATGTAGCTTTTGTATTCATTTATGGCTCGTCTTAGCAGGCGTATAGCAAAGCTTTGATCGTCCTCGTTTTTATATAGCGGAAGCAGCTCTGTATATTTAGGCTGGTTAGCCTTAAACAGCTTAATGGTTTTTGCAGCCATACTTAAGGCAAACTCCACATCGTCCACCCAAAATATGCTCTGTTCTTCGAGTATATCGTACAGCTCTTGGCAATCCTCCAGCTCGTTTAAAATTATATCAATAAGTAAACGCTTATCACCCTCAAAAGAACGAGTCGGTTCGCTCATATATTGCTTATAGTAGTCAGACTCTACCACCTGATTGTATAGCTGTTTGATGAGCTCGGGAGAGTTTACCCAGCTAAGCTTTGTGCGGCGGATGTACTTATTTAGCGCTTCGTTTTCTCTAAGTAGCGCGATAGCTTTATTATCGACAAACTTTGTATTCGGATTTTTTTCCTCTTCTGTTGCTAAATATTTTTGCTTATTAAGATCGATACGCTGTTGCGCGTAGTCGGCAATTTCTATCAAAAGAAGTAGTAAATAATGATATAAATCATAAGTTTTTTGAATGCTGAAAATTACTTCTTTTTCAACATTAGTAGGAGAGTTACCCTCTGATTTTAGATGGCTGAAAAACGATTTTAAAACTTTAATGCGGAGCAAGCGTCTGCTGACCATTGTATAAGAACCTTGTTTGTTTTCACTGATTGTTTGTGCAAATATACGCTTAACATTATAATACACAAAACAATTCGCATATTATTAGCTATTACAATTTATAGTCGTTCTTATTAAATAAAAGAGAACTTGATGTAAGCAGTAGTATCATGACACAAGTATCACGAATCACGAAAAAAATACGAGTGCTGCGTATTTGGGTATGCAACAAAGATAAGACAGAAAAATAAGCGATGTAAAATGGCGTACCTACGGCACTCGAAAAGTATCACTTATCTGTTTCTACCAATATGTTATCCCTACAGGACAAAAATACGTGTAGAACTTGACTCGTAGAGGCAACATATTGGTAGAAGGTTCGTATAGCAGGAAAAATGCGTGCCGTAGGTACGCTATAATTAGCCACCATTGGAAAGAATTCGGATAGCCTTATATCGAACTCACGCTATAATGTAAGGGAGGATGTATTCTAGAATATATCCTCTTTGGCTATTATTAGCTATATATAGTCTGCTAGAATTCCATTGGAACTTCAATTAGCAGAACGCGTCCATTGTTTATATCTGATGTGATTTCGATAGCGTTGGTATCCCAAATGCCAATGCCATCACGACGATCCAGCTTTTGTCCGGCAACGGTAAACTCGCCCTCAATTACCATAACGTAAACACCGTGATTTTTCTTTTTCAGCTTATACTCTATGCTCTTTCCTTTATCAAGAATTCCGGTATTAAACCATGCATCTTGGTATATCCAAAGACCCTTATCCGTGGGACCCGGAGAAACAATTTCTATCAGCTTATTTTTGTTTGCCTCTCTAAAAAAGTCGAAGCTTGCTTGCTGATAGCGTGGCTCAACATCCTTCTTAGCCGTGTGTACCCAAATCTGGAAAAAGCTTGTAGGGTCTTCTTTATGCCCGTTCATTTCGCTATGCAGTACGCCCTTACCTGCGCTCATAACCTGAACATCTCCCGGCTTAATAATGCCTTCACCACCTGTACTGTCTTTATGAGCTATGCTACCGTTTAGCGGAATAGAAATAATCTCCATATTGTTATGCGGATGCGTTCCAATGCCTTCGCCTCCGGTAAATGTATCGTCGTTTATAACCCTTAGTGCGCCAAAGTTAATGCGCATAGGGTTGTAGTAATCTGCAAAGCTGAATGTATGGTATGTATTAAGCCAACCGTGGTTAGCATGCCCCCTTGATGAAGCTTTTATTAGCGTTGTTTTCATATTAGACTTCTCTCTTTGGTTATTAATATGACATAATAACAAGCAAAAAGGAAAGTTGTTTAGTGAGGTGAAAAGTGAGGGTAAGAATAGTAATCTCAATGAAGCCATATCTGATTTGAAATGGTATTCTGCACATTGCCCCTAAATCCCCTAAAGGGGACTTTCTGGAAGTGCAAAAAAAGTCCCCTTTAGGGGATTTAGGGGCAATGTGCGAGGTGCTTCTATTCAAGGGATTTGGCATCGTTAAGCTAATGGTTATCCCTTCGGTCTAAATGACAATTCCAGCCGTTGATTAGTAATAACTTTCTAGCATTGATGATGTGTATGCGGAATTGTTTTACTCATCTTATAGTTGGTAAGACATAGCTTATTGGCTTTTCGACATTGTTCTTCATCAACCGTAAAGCCTTGCTTTTCGAAAAACGGACGCGCTGTTATGCTAACCTCCGATGTTATTTGGGTAATTTGCTTATGCTGGGCCAATTCCTCAACCGTTTTGTAGAGTAAAGTTGCAATACCTTGTAGCTGATAGTCTTTATGTACAAATAGCGAGTGCAAATAACCCTCGTCTGATATGGAAGCAAAGCCCAATGTTTCTCCTTCCTCATTTTCAGCTACGATAAAATGCAGCGTATTTAGCAGCTCCAGCCAATGCTGGTTATCGTCTCCGCATGAGACCCAGTCCTCAACCTCGTCGGCTGTATAGTCTTTTTTATTAACGGTTAAGACAGTGTCTTTGTAGAGCTGCTTAAGCTCGGGTATGTCTGCAAATGTGACTGTTGTGCGAACGCTAAACATATATAGATTCCAAGATTTAAGGACTATAAGACTTAAAGACTTTTATTGAAAATCAAAATATTACCCGCCTGTAATTGTATTTATTTATCGGACTGTATGTAATCTAATCGGGTTTTACCAGCTCATAATGGGGCATATTTAAAACTGCGCCATTTTTAATAGCAGCTTTATGTAACGTACATAGGTAGGTAAATCCTGCTTTCTCAAGTACCCTCATCGATGCTTTGTTATACTCGTACACAGAGGCATAAAGCCTAAGAATGTCAGTATGCTCAAATACATGTTCTGCAATGGCTTTAACAGCATTGCCGGTAATACCTTGCCCCCAGTATTTTTCGCCTAACCAGTAGCCAATTTCGGCACTTATACGCTCAACATCCACACATGGTGATATTCCAACGCATCCAACGGCTTTATTTTCTATAACAATGGCAAAATTTTGAGGATAAGGTGTGCCTTGGGTATATTCTATGTATGCCTGAGCATCGCTTATGGTATATGGAAATGGAAGCGCATCTCGCACGTTATCCCAGATCTTCTTGTTATTAAGATTTTCTGCTAAAGATACGGCATCGCCCATTTCCCATGGGCGCAGTATGTAGCCTTTTCTTTCTACTATCATTTGATGGAATAAAGATATAAGTGGCACTAAAATCAGCTGTCAAATTTATATAAACATTTTAAAGATTGGCTTGCTTATGTCAAAATCATTTATCATTTTTACATGATCATTATTAAAGGTAATTTTTACATAAAACAACAACTAAACTAAATTACTATGGCAGGAATGAATATTTTGTGGATACTTCTTATAGGTCTTGCAGCAGGGGCTATAGCAGGAGCATTAATGCGCGGAAAAGGCTTTGGTATAATAATCAACATTTTGGTTGGTATTGCCGGCAGCTTTGTAGGCGGTTGGATATACGGTTTGCTTGGTATCTCAATTGGCAGCGGTATATGGGGTGTACTATTGATGGCTGTGGTAGGCGCAGTTGTGCTACTATGGGTATTATCTCTGTTTAAAAAGAAGTAGAGGTTAGTAGATACTCTATTATTAAATAGCAGAAGCCCTCTTATTTATAGAAGGCTTCTGCTATTTTTTCTATGTATTACATTATACTATTCGAGCTAGTTAAAATCTAAATACATGTATTTAAAGTTAAGCACTAACTCATTAAATTGGGTTATAATATCTTGCCCCATATTACCATCTGATTTTTTGGTGTAGTCAAAGTCTTCTGTATTTACAAAGATTTTTTCTAAAACACCACTTTTAGAGCCTATGGTAAACGGAAAATTTTCTATCTCATACACTTCGGTTTCTATAGCTCCACCAGCACCTCCCCATTCGCTTATAATGAGCCTTCCATTGTTTTCTACCTCTTTTCTATGGTTAACAAAATACCGTTTCGATAAATTGGTTTCCACAGCACCGGTATCAAGGTTTAGCACTAAAGTATCGGAACTAGATATTACCTGAACTAAAGGACTTAAGCCAACCATGCACATATTCGCATACGGCTTATTTTGGGGCTGCTGAGGAATGAATATCGAGCCATCCCCTCGTAAGCGTATCTCTTCCATTTGATGAATCATAGGAAATCCTATCACACCATTAATTTTATAGTCCAGCTCCGGAAAGCTCATGGTTTCGTCAGGAGTGACAAGGAATACAACGTTCTCAAAAAGCAAATCGCCAACATAAATCTTATCCGCAACGGCAAGCTTTGTTTTAATTATAATATGGGTCGCCGTATTGACATTAATATCAGATTCATAAATTATCAAACCCATTTTCTTCGCATGGCTTTGCGAAATGGTAGAAAGGTTTGCTCCGCTGTCAAAAACAAAATCATCATCTATACCACCGCTTTGTACTGGCACTCTTAAAAGGTTGAATTGATCGCGATACCCTTTAATTTCAATATCGCCATGCTTATGAATAAGCTGTGGTTTTACCTCTACTAAAGCGCCAAATAGCTGCCGCGCGTTTGTTAAATCTTCAAGATTGCTATCATCTAAAATATTGGCATACTTACTTAGAATGATGTCGTATGCATCTATTGCATCTTTATACTTATATAAACGAACACTATTCATAGACTTAATGATAAGCATGTCTTTTTTAGCTGTATCGCTCAACCTGTCGCTATATTTGCTTAACAGGGTTTCGATATTTTTATTTGATTCCTCGCATTTGTCAAAAACATTATTGCAGCATGCTTGATAGTATAATAACCTGTCTTCAGAAAGTTTATCTTTTACCTTCTCTAGCTCGGCACGCAGCTTAAAATAATTTTTGCTTTCCATTAAACGCGCAAGCTGTTTATCAATAATCGGATCTGTTTTAGGAGTGGAGCAGCTTGCTAAAAGTGCTAAACTTACTGAGAGGATAAGACATATCAAGTAATCTTTTCGTGTCATGAGCATGTTTTTGGGTTATAATGGCAGCATTTGACGCAATGATGATAACAAATATAAGCAATTTTCGAGGCTTTTATTAACATAGATGCCAAACTTTTTTTCAGCTGAGGTGTTTTATACATAGAATATTAACATAAACTAAAAATACTATGGAAGGAATAGGAATCTTATGGGTGCTTCTTATCGGTCTTGCGGCAGGAGCAATAGCAGGAGCGTTAATGCGCGGAAGAAGCTTTGGTATAGTAATCAATATTTTGGTTGGTATTGCGGGTAGCTTTATTGGTGCTTGGATATA
>JAVBOE010000043.1:0-5688 GCA_031550925.1 Bacteroidales bacterium
AAGTCCCCTTTAGGGGATTTAGGGGTATGTGCAAGATGCTTTTTCAATGCAAGCTACAACCCTACAAAAAAGTCCCTATCTTTTCAGATAGAGACTTTCTGTTTATCTACGAAGATATAGCTTAGAAATACAACGAAAATCCAACACCTAGGTTAAACGAGGCGTCGCGACCTTTTTCAAATGGGATAAAAAACCCGGCTATAGGCTCTATTGCTATTACATCTGTAATAAAGAAGCTATAACCACCCGTTAGGTCTATTGCAAAAGAAGAATCTCCGTTTGTTTCCTGATCTACTCCCATCCCTACTCGTCCAAAAACAGCACCGGAGTTTGTTTCAAGAAAGTAGTAGCTCACGTTTCCCATAAGCTTGAAGCCTGTATCAGAGCCATATGACTGAATACCTACTTCGCCCCCAATAGCTAGGTTGTCCATCAAAAAATACCCGGCTGCTGCAGAAATTCCAACGTAGGTTTTATCGCTAAACGAGAGATCCAAACCTGTTGACCTCGCCCCAACATAAAAATTACCTTGTTTTATGTTTTGTGCACTAAGAGCCGAAATTAATAAAACCGAAGAGATTACTATCAGAAATAATTTTTTCATGTTTTTTAAATTTTTATTCTACATTTTATCTGCTCAAATACTTAATATCTCTACAAAAGTAATAAAATATGCCACATTGTTTTATTAATCATATTAAAACTAGCCGAATTTTTATATAAAAAGCAAGAGCTGCATTAAACCATTGATTTCCATATTAAAGCAGGTGTGCTTATTTTACAAGTGTCATTTCATTTACAAGATGTGTTGCTCCTGCGTACTTATCAATAACAAACAGCACATAACGAATATCTACGTTTATACAACGTTGCAGATCGGGTTCAAATAGAACATCTCCGCTAAGCGCTTCCCAGTTACCATCGAATGCGAGACCAATAATTTCGCCTTTGCCATTTAACACCGGGCTACCTGAGTTACCACCAGTAATATCTCCGGTAAAAATAAAGTTTACAGGCATTGTTCCATTGCTCAATCCGTATTGACCATAGTCTTTATTCTTGTATAGCTCTTTTAGCTTATCGGGAACAATAAACTCCCAGTTGTTTGGGTCTTCTTTTTCCATAACTCCTGTAAGGGTTGTATAGTACAAATAATCTACCGCATCTCTAGGACTATAGCTCTTTACGTTGCCATAAGTAAGGCGCATGGTAGAGTTAGCATCGGGATAAAGAGCCTTTCCTTCCGCTTCTTTTATTTGCATTGTGGCAGCAATATACTGTCTAAATCCTTTAGAATACAGCTCTGCTGCCGGTTCTATAGCTTTATCCAGCTCGTCCATCTTTGCGTTGATAGACAGTAATGCTACCATTGCTGGGTCTTTTTCTAAAGCGGCAAGGCTAGGATTTTCTATAAACGCATTAAACTTAGCCTCGTTGCCAAACATAGAATTGGTAATAATCTCTGTTATATAACGTACAGCATCGTTGCCGTAGCTGGTTTCTATGGTTTTGAAAATATCAGGACGGTTTTCTTTTTTCGTCAGCTCTATATACAATGGAAAAATAACCTTCGCTGTTTTTATATCGGTAGGCTGGTTGTAGTCTGCAAAGTAGTTTACAGCTCTTTCTTTAGCCTGCTTTATGGCCTCTTTTATGTCTTCTTCTTTCTTTACTTCATCTCTCTTATCATCATCCTTTTCCTGATATGCTTCGTATAATCCAAAGCCTAAGCTACGCGCAGCTCCTATGACTTCTGTACGTAGTAAGCATTCTGTCATAATCAGCAGATTTAAGTTGGCGTCTTGGCGTGTTGTCACAGCCTGAGAGATTAAGTCAAGCGCATTACCATAAGCAGCCTTACGTTGAGGGTTTTGGTTTACCCATTGCCTGAATTTTGCTTCATCCTTTTCGCGAGCACTAACTACGCCCAGCTTAGCAAATGCCTGATTCATTCCTATAGATTTTTTCCAAGCGTTGCTAGAGCCTGAATACTTCGAAGAGTACTGAATACGTATCTTCTGATCGGAGTCCATATCGGCTTGCCAAACATCCTGACGAGCACCACGTATGGTAACACGCGTATCGTTTGTCTTTATCATTTCTTTCAGCTCGTACGAAGTCATAAAGCGATAGGTACGTCCCGGGTAGCCTAAGATCATTGCAAAATCATTTTCTTGAATACCTTTTGTCGATACCTTAAAATAGTTTTTAGGCTTATACGGAACGTTATCTTTTGATGGTTCTGCAGGGTTTCCATCCTTATCGGCATACACACGGAAGATAGAAAAATCGCCTGTTTGACGGGGCCACTCCCAGTTATCCGTATCTGCTCCAAACTTACCAATTGATGAAGGCGGAGCGCCAACCAAACGAACATCTCTATATACTTTCGAAACGAATAAGTAGTAGGTATTACCGCCATATAAAGGGGTAACAATTGCGCGAACAAACAAGCTGGGTTTACCGTCTGGTCCCATTGAGATAGGGTCGGTAATTTCTTTTGCAAGCTCTGTAAAACGCTCTGCACGCTCTTTTTCGTTGGTTGTCTTATCAAGTTCGGGTAGTATGCGGCTGGTAACATCTTCTATTCTTTCGAGGAATGTAACCGTTAAGCCTTGGCACATCAGCTCTTCGCTTTTATTCATTGCCCAAAAGCCATCTTTCAGATAGTCGTGCTCAACAGAGCTGTGGCGTTGAATTTGTCCGTAGCCGCAGTGGTGGTTGGTAAGTAAAAGTCCCTGACTCGAAATCATTTCTGCGGTACATCCGCCGCCAAAGTGAACAACAGCATCCTTTAAGCTCGAATTATTGATGTTGTAAATTTGCTCGGCAGTAAGCTGGCAGCCGGCTTTCTGCATATCTTTTATGTTCAGCTTATCAAGGAGGGGGAGAAGCCACATACCCTCGTCGGCACGTAGTGCTGTACTAGCCATTAGCAGCATTGCGATAGCCAGTGCAAATAGTTTTTTCATAACGTTTTGTTGGTATTTTGATTGTTAAACTTTATTGGTGAAAGAATTTAGACTGCAAGATAGCAAAAATGTAAAAAGACAATATGAGAAAAAGATAATGTATCACGAAGCACGTATCAAGTATCACGATATGAGATGCGCGATGCTGAAAGCCTCCTTTGGGAGTTGAGCTTAAGCATTAATCATTGAACATTAAACATTATGTTAAAACAGCGTTTGCTGCTCATCGAACCAGCGAAACGTTTTTCTATGAAAGGGAGACGCTCCGCCAGCTCTAATGGCCTCTCTGTGCTGCTCGGTGGGATAACCCTTGTTATTCTTCCATCCATACTGAGGGTATTCCGCTGCCAGCTGTTCCATATAAATATCACGGTTAGTTTTAGCAAGTACAGAAGCCGCAGCGATAGCTGCGTATATCGAGTCGCCTTTTATTACGCATTGGTGGGGAACTTTCTTGTAGGGCTTAAACTTATTACCGTCCACAAGTATAAATTGGGGAGCTATGCTAAGCTGCTCTAACGCCCTGTGCATGGCAAGTATAGAGGCGTTCAGTATGTTTATTTTATCTATCTCGTCGTTATCTACCATTGCTACGGCATAGGCAAGAGCTTCTTTCTCAATAATTGGCTTAAGCAGCATGCGGTGCTTCTCGGTAAGCTGCTTGGAATCGTTTAGCAGCGGATGGTAAAAGTCTTGAGGGAGTATAACTGCCGCCGCGACTACGGGGCCTGCCAAACAACCTCTGCCTGCCTCATCGCATCCGGCTTCTATGGTATTACAAGTATGAAATGGCTTTAAGTGGGGTAGGTCTCTCATAGCTGTTCATCATCGGCTACTTTTACAAATACCTCTTCGCTTTCCCATAGCCCATGCTTATTGCAGTATGCCAACGCCTTTAGCCGCATGCTAACCGCCGGCACAACGTAAAAATCGACCTCTACCATAACCGGAGAGCAGCCGAAAGTAGTACTGGTAAAGTGCGCTTCTGCAAGCAAGGTCTCCAGATCCCAAAGCTGTATATATACAAAGTGATGGTCGGTTTTATTAGGATGGGCAACAGTTCTACCTATCCGCACGTTTACTTTTAGCTTAGCATCTCGTATGGCCGAAGGGCTGCATGTAATAACGGGCGAATGCTTATCGGCATAGGCTTTTACTTCGTCGTTTCCGTCTTTAAACTCGTTGTAGCAGAATATTCGTGGCATAAGTAAACGCATTTGCAGGTAAAGATATAAACTATTTTGACAGAAAAATTTGCGCTATCAATTATTTCTACTACCTTTGCAACCGCAAACACAGAATTCTACATAAGAATAACATACATCGCGGAGTGGAGCAGTTGGTAGCTCGTTGGGCTCATAACCCAAAGGTCACAGGTTCGAGTCCTGTCTCCGCTACTCAAAACCCCTGTAAATATTATGATTTACAGGGGTTTATCTTTTATCGGGGCGCAGATAGGGTGCAAATTTCAACCAAACAATAATAGAAATGGGATAATGTATTCAGTATTGTTATTTAGCAGTTTAAGCCACTCTTTTTACCCTTTACACAACGCCTCTATACTAACTCTTATAGGTTTAATCTACACTACTTAGTTCTAAAAACTCGTCAAATTTTTGCTCCGATATCTCAAAGTAATTGTTTGTGAAATCATACTTATTTACCACCGTTTGGTCTAATTGCAATATGAACCTAACTACAGGTTCTCCTTCATTTTCTGTTAGTAAAACTTTGAAATAATAGGTTATAAGTCCTGACCCGTTTTTTATGAAATAGGTTACAAAGTTTACTTTAGCATCATTACTCCCTTTGTAGTGTCCATCAATAGACACCTTGCTTTCTAATATTGCAACCTCGTTCTTTTTAATATTTAACAACTCCTCATATTCAGGTTCTGTAAAAACTGTATATGAAGTTGTAACTAATGGACTTAATTCATTCAGTCGATTTTCATAATAATAGTCATACATCAAAACATAATAGCGATTCCCTTCCAGCATCAACGATTTTATTTGCATATTTTCAAAATTCTGTTTGCATTTAGCCATCTTGGCGGTTTCCTTGAGAATTTTGTTATCCCTTAAAGATGCGTTATTACTTATAAAACCTGTATTACTTATCCATTGCCCCGTATGTTCATAATATGACCATCCTGTTACATCTGTCAAAACAGGAGAAACCTTATCAAATTCTACTTTGGGTTTGCTTACTCTATCTTGAGCAAAAGAAGCAATTGTAACAAAAGCCAACAAGGCTAATAAATAAGAGACTGTTTAAATTTGGTTAGTAGAAGAGTTTAGAGCAAAAAGGAAACAATAGATTAACAAATAAATCACTGAATATCAGTTGTTCAATTGGGTATTTATTCGTAATTTTAAGGTTATCAAGCACTTAAAATATGTGAATAGAGTTTACTTAACCGATACCCAGTGGAATGCAATAGTACATCTTTTTGACGAGAAGTGCAACAGAAAGCACCGCTTGCATGATGTATGGAATGCTATTTTCTATCTCCTTAAAACGGGCTGTCAATGGCGCATGCTGCCGAAGGAGTACCCCAAGTGGGAGTTGGTGTACTACTACTACCGTAAGTGGCGAGATGATGGTACGATAGCGGAAGTTCATGAAGTGCTGCGAGCTGAAGTCCGCCGTAGGCTAGGAAAGCAGGCCTGCCCTTCGCTAGCCATCATCGACTCACAGTCAAGCAAGACAAGCC
>JAVBOE010000090.1:0-43414 GCA_031550925.1 Bacteroidales bacterium
ATGTGGTTCAAATTCCCCACAATACAAAAACCGCACCCGGTATATACCGGGTGCGGTTTGGGTGAAAGAGGGGATTCGAACCCCCGACCTCTAGAGCCACAATCTAGCGCTCTAACCAACTGAGCTACAATCACCATTTATTGGGCAATTTGAATTGCGTGGGGCAAAAGTAGTGTTTTTCTTTAAAAAAGAAAAATTCGGGCTAAACCTTTGGTTGTTTTTTATATCTAACCTTCGAAAGATTTTTTTTAGTTTTGTATGGTTAAGGGGTAACCCAACTGATACACAAGCATAAGTAATTATCCAACCATTCTTGCATGAAAAAGAAAAAAATTATTTATCTGTCGCTGGCTGCCGTTGTTATTATTATTGCAGCAATTATCATTTTTTCTTCATCCTCTAAAGTAGAGGAGCAAAAGGTAAAAGTTCTGAAAGGTGATTTCGAGATTGTGGTTACCACCTCCGGCGAGCTGGTAGCACCTAACAGTGTTAACATTACCGGTCCTGTAGAGTTACAAGGACGTAATATGCGAGGTGTTAGCGATATTAAGATTCTGGATATGATAGCCGAAGGTACGGTTGTAAATGAAGGTGACTATGTTGCAACACTTGACCCATCTACCGTTCAGACCCGCTTAAAAGACCTTGATGCTGAAGTAGAGAACTATAAAGGGCAGCTTGAGCGGGCGCAGCTGGATACCTCGCTTAACCTTCGTACAATCCGTAATAACATTAAGAACCTAGAGTTTGATGTTGAAGAGAAAAAGATAACGGTAGATCAATCTATATACGAACCACCTGCAACACAGCGTCAAGCACAGAATGCTTTAGATAAGGCTATTCGCGAGCTCGAACAGGAGCGGCGCAACTATAAGCTTAAGGTAGATCAGGCTATTGCGCAAGTTAGCGAAGTGCAGGTTAACTTCGCCCGCGCGCGGACAGAGTACAACGGAATGGTTGATGTGCTCAGTCGTTTCAATGTCCGCGCCCCTAGCGCAGGTATGGTTATATACTATAAAACGTATAGCGGCGATAAGCGCAAAACGGGTTCTACCATCAGCCCTTGGGATTTGACCATTGCTACGCTGCCGGATTTTTCGGTAATGGACTCGAAAACCTACGTAAACGAAATAGATATCAGCAAGATTAAGAATAATCAGGAAGTGCGCGTTGGTATCGATGCTTTTCCCGATAAAAAATATACAGGACAGGTAATATCTGTTGCAAACGTTGGCGAACAGCTGAAAAATGCAGATGCTAAAGTTTTTGAAGTAGTTATTCGTCTTAAAGGAACAGACCCTATTCTTCGTCCAGCAATGACTACCTCTAACCAGATTGTTACTGCTTCGTTTAAAGATGTGGTTTATATTCCTATCGAAGCCTTGTTTGGCAACGATACTATGACATATGTATATAAAACCAACGGCGTACAGCAAGTTGTTGTTGCCGGAGAAATGAACGAAAACTATCGCATTATTGAGCAGGGTCTGCAAGAAGGTGATGAGCTTTACCTGTCGGCACCGGAGAATGTAGAAAAGTTTAAGCTGGTAGGCGAAGAGTTCGTGCCAATTATAAAGCAGCGTAAGGTAGAAAAAGAACGCGAAGATCAGCTGCGTTTAGAAGAGGCTCAAAAGGCAGAAGAAGCTCGTAGAAATGCCCGTCAGAATTTTAGAGGAGCAGGCGGTCGTAATGGCGGAGCCCAAGGAGGAATGCCGCAAGGGATATCTATGCAAGGAGGGACTTCGCAAGGTGCGAGTGGAACACAACAAATGACTCGTTCGCGAGGACAGCAGGCTCAATCCGGCGACTCAACACAACGCAGAAGGCCTCAACGTTCGGCAGACTCAACACAAGTTAGAAAGACAGAGTAAAGAATACCTCGACAAAAAAGATTTGCGTTTTATGGTTTATAAAAAAGACGGCTATGTTTAGCTTTTGGAGCAGGTATATGCACGATATCGTTATTGCCATGGAGGCAATAATGGGCAACAAGCTTAAGTCGATGCTTACGGCTTTGGGTATTATCTTTGGTGTGGCTGCCGTTATCAGCATGATGGCTATTGGAAACGGGGCCCAGCAGGAGATTTTGGAGCAGATAAAAATGGTAGGGGTAAATAATATTGTTGTTGTGCCCGTTCTTTCATCCGATGAATCTGACGACTCTTCAGAAGGGGGGGAGAGCCAAGTAAAAAAATTCTCTCCCGGACTTACGCTTGCCGATGCGCAGGCGATAAAAGATATACTACCTAGCGTACAACGTATAAGTCCCGAAGTGACCGTAGATTCGTATGTTATTCGTGACGGACGGCGCTATTCGGCTAAGATGACAGGTGTTTCTGTCGATTTCTTTAGCCTCTACAACCTTCCGCTAGCAGAAGGTACATATTTTACCGAAGAGCAGGATGAGCAAGGCTTACCGGTGTGCGTAATCGGGCAAAATATCAAAACAAAATTCTTTAACCAAGTTGATCCTATTGGTCAGCAGCTGAAGTTTGGTAACCTATGGCTTAAAGTTGTTGGTGTGCTTGAGTCAAGCGAAATGACAGTAAGTACTTTTGAAAATACAGGGGTAAACGTATATAACGATAACGTTTTCATTCCAATCAAAACGATGCTGATGCGTTACCAGAACCGTGCGTTGGCAAACTCCAAGAAAAGCGAAAATGCTGTTTCTTTCAGAGGAGGCGGAATGCGCTTTGTCATACAAGCGTCAAGTACTGCAAGTACTGAGGCTTCCAAGAACTACCATCAGCTCGACCGTATTATTGTACAGGTAAAAGAAACGGAAATGCTTAACTCTTCGATGGAGGTACTTAGCCGCATGATGTATCGCCGCCATCAAGGAGTGGAGGACTACCAAATTACCGTACCCGAAATGCTACTGAAACAGCAGCAACGCACAAAAGATGTTTTTAACATTGTGCTTGGCGCTATTGCGGGTATATCATTACTTGTAGGTGGTATCGGTATTATGAATATCATGTTTGCTTCGGTTATGGAGCGTATTAAAGAAATTGGTACACGTTTGGCTATCGGGGCCAAGAAAAAAGATATAATCGTTCAATTCTTGTCAGAGGCAGTACTTATCAGCGTTTCAGGAGGGCTGATAGGCGTAATACTCGGTGTTACGTTGGCAAGTATTATCACTTCTGTTTTTGAAATAAAGACGATTGTCTCGGGCGTGTCTGTGGTGGTTGCTTTTGGTGTATCGGCTTTTGTCGGTATAGTATTCGGTTACGCACCTGCAAAACGGGCTGCAGAAAAAGACCCAATAGAATCGTTAAGGTACGAATAGTTGAAAGTATACTAATGAAAAAATGTATTAATGAAAAGATTTTCGAAGAGCGAATAAGCTTATATTGCTGCATTTTTAAATTATCTTTTTAAGAGTATGATCAGAATATTATTCAAAAGTTGTATTGTATTTATAGTAGCTATTGTGTCTTGTAATACAGCATATTCGCAAGCTAAATACAACTATAAGCTTACGTTGGAAGAGGTAATAAATTTGGCGCACGACCAATCTCCCAATGCCATACAGGCAAAGCATACCTTTCGCTCCAGCTACTGGGAGTTTGTGAGCTATAAGGCAAACTTTTTACCCAGCTTGGTTTTAAGCGGAGATGCTCCGTCTTTTTCAAAAAGAATTGAGAATATAAAAACTACAAATGCCGACGGAAGCGTATCGTATGTTCCCTCATCAGAATTCTCAAATACGCTGTTTGGTTCATTGTCAATAAATCAGAATGTGCCGTTTACCGGAGGTACGTTTTCTATCAGCTCCGATTTGCAGCGTGTGGATAGGTTTTCGGGCAGCTTAAGCAATAAAGAATCTACCAGCTATATAAGTAACCCTATCAGTGTTACTTATAGGCAGTCGCTTTTTGGTGTAAATACGTTTAAGTGGGATAAGAAAATAGAGCCGCTTAAGTACGAAGCAGCTAAGCGTACGTACTTAACCGATATGGAAGGTGTATCGATACAGGCTATCCGGCTTTTCTTCAACCTGGCTGCCGCTCAGCAAGACTTGGCTACAGCCGAGTTTAACTACCACAATAACGATACGCTTTATAAGATTTCTAACGGTCGATATAATATCGGAACTATTGGAGAGAACGATTTGCTACAATCGGAGCTTTCTTTTATGGATGCCCATTCGGCCCTTAATCAGGCAGAATACAACCTTAATTCGGCCAAGAATAGGTTGCGTTCGTTTTTAGGGTTTAATGAGCAGGTGGTTGTAGAAATCGTTATTCCTACCGAGGTGCCAAAGGTTGTGCTATCGTTAGGGCAGGTGTTAACCCTTTCAAAAGAAAATAGCCCTAATATTTTGGCCTACAGGCGGCGACTTATAGAGGCGGAGCGAGCGGTTGCCGAAGCGCGTGCCAGCAGGGGTTTTCAGGCAGACTTGTCGCTATCGTTCGGTCTGAATCAGCGGAGTGAGGATTTTAACAGTGCATACACATCTCCCGATGATATGGAAACCGCCAGAATCAGCCTTTCGATTCCTATTCTTGACTGGGGACGAGGTAAGGGTCGCGTAAAGATGGCGCAATCTAAGCAGGAACTTGAGCAGGCTAAGGTTCAACAGGAAGAAATTGACTTTGAACAGGATGTTATCCTGAAAGTCCAGCAGTTTAATATGCAGGATATGCAGTATAAGATAGCTGCCAAAGCCGATACAGTTTCGCAGCTGCGTTACGATGTAACGAAAAAACGTTACCTGATAGATAAGGTTACCATTACAGATATGAATAACGCACAGAGCGACAGAGACCGCTCTACGGCACGCTATGTAACAGAGCTGCATAACTACTGGAACTACTACTACACCATACGCCAGCTTGCTCTCTTCGATTTTATTAATAATAAGCCGCTGGATGTTGATTTTGATACGCTGATTAAGTAAAAATATGGACTTGTTTTTTTAGGGGAATAGGGCTTAAGAAAAATCTTAAGCCCTATTTTTTTGATAGAATAGCATTACAAACCACATAGGACACATAGAAAAGAGTTAAAAGTTATGTGGCTTTTCGTTCGGCTAAGTCTTGCTATTGTGCAGGTTTATTATCAACCGAGTTTTAATCGAAAACATAGCAATAGGTTAATAGTTCACTATATGCTTTGTCCAGAAGAACTGCTTACGAGGTACTGATATTTGCTATCTTTACCTTCTGCAGGTGCTTTAATTGTAGCACTTACAAGTTTTGCTGTAATATTACTTGCTGGTATGCTTGTGTTAACAAAGCTGGAACTGTTTCCTTTTGTTATTTGTACGGTAAATGTTACTGTTGTGGAAGAAGAAGAGTTTAAGTTCCCATCAGGATTATACTTTACCTTATACTCTATGCTTACATTAGACTCCACAGCTTTTACTGCCCAAACTACAAGTTTTTTTGTAAATGTATTGAGCCCTTCATGCCAAAAAAAATCTATTTGGAGATTAATCTGATTACTCTCTAAAGTTGTTCCAGAACTACTGGCATTCAATACATACCAATCCGTTCCGTTGCTGACACCTGAGCCAACACCAAACGCTCTCCAGCTACTACCATCATACATTTTTTGGTCTTTGAGGCTTTTCCATTGGCTACCCGTATATATTTGTATATCTTTTGCTTCTTTTGTTGCCATAAGGAATACGGTTTTAGGATGTTTTAATAAAAATGTCGCCTTTTTTCATACCCGATGCCGGTGGATTTCCCGTACCGGTTGTTACTGTGGGAAGCCCTGAAATTTCGGAAGCAGAGTAAGATGGTTTAATTGATCGCTTTGCCCAATCATAAACATCTGAAGCAGGAAGAGATGTTGGAATGTCTGAAAGCATTGCAATATCCTCTGGTGCTGGAGACCAGTCTGTAGCAACATTTCCTTTCTCTAACTTAATACTACTAATTGCCAACCAAGCGTCACCTGCATTGTGAATTCCAAAACGAAGTTGTACAGTACTAACATCTATCGGAGTAGTAAATGTAAATACTCCTTTCGTCCACACACTTTTATTTGGATTAAAGCCCATTGGCACAAATTCATCTGTGTCAAAACGTATGAAACTAGAGTTCCCACTAACCGCTCCCCCTATCCTATAGTAGAAACTAAGAGTATAGGTCTCTTGGGGTAGAACGAAAATGCATGGTTCTAAATAATAGTAGTTATCCCCAACAACAGATGAAAAGGCATGTATGTATTTTCTTCCTTCAATCGCATTCAAATCTATCCACTGACTATCACGTATCATTACGTATTCATTAAATCCACTACTACGAATACACTTTAATGCTCCTCTTGTAAAACTTGTATCTGGAACCAGGTTTCGCCCACCAATTTGTAAATCGTCAATTGTCATTTTTTATTGTTTTTAATGATTAATAATTTCGCTCAACCGCATGCGCGCTATGCGGTTGATGGCACAAAGATACCCCACAGAACAAAGCGATGTATGAAGAGTTTTGTTCATACAAGCTACTGGCAAGAATTCGCTATCTTTACTTGCTGTTATCAAGCATTCTAGAAAAACAAAAAAGGAGAGCCAAAGCCCTCCTTTACTATATTGTTTATATAAAGTTATCTCTTACTACCCAGCCTTCTATCAATATCCTCGAACAGCTTAATGAGGTAGGTGTTGCGCTCCTGCTCGTTTTTTAGCATTTGTTCAAATAATGTTTCTTTTTCCTTACAAAGCTTTAGTACTTCGTCAAGAGGGTTATTGATTTGGTCTCCTGAAACTAAATTGTTTGTACTACCATTTTCAAAGGTATTGCCAACGCTACTTACGCTACCATCCTCAAAGGTGTTGTTATTTACCGTCATGGGCTTGGCAACAAGCGTAACCTCGTTATCTCGTATGTCTTCCAGCGTGTAGCCAAACAGCTTGGCAAACTTTACAAGCACATCGTCCTCTATATGCTCCAAGTCTTCCAACTTGGATATTTGCGACTGCGAGTAGCCCACGCACTGCCCAAGGGCATCTTGCGTCATACGGTTAAACCCCTCCCTTAATCGCATTATGTTTCGTCCGTGGTGTACCTTCGGTTTTGCTGCTACAGTCATAGCTATCGTTTTTATGTGATATACAAATGTAAAAAACTTACGATTTGTTTCGCTAATTGCAAGAATATTTCATTCCACAAAAATAATATATTATTCTAATCTTGTTGGGTGTCTTTTAACAATACTATTTTTCTTTGTACGGCTGCTGTTTACCCCTAAATCCCCTGAAGGGGACTTTAAATCTGCACTTTCAGAAAGTCCCCTTCAGGGGATTTAGGGGTAAATAAGCAGAAGGTAACAGTATGCAGTTTGATATACAATACTAACGCTAGCCTTTTATATGTTTAAGCGAGCCAAGAAAAAGCGGGAAGAACAGGAAGAAGAAGCTGCCGTTGTAGATCACATTATACGAACCTATGCTGAAGAGGGCGAATCGGAGCAAAAATTGCTCGTCCATATAGCCGAGCATGTGGGCAAGCAGCTGGAAAAAGAGGAGCTGCTCGAATCGCTCGACAGATATAATGCGCTGCTATACGAGAATCCCATTTTCGACAGCTTTAAGAAGCGGCTGTTCGGCACGGCTAAAGACCAATACATACTAACCCATTTGGAGCTCTCCCTATGCTTTCTGATAACTACGGGTAAGTATTATCCCGAGGTTATAGCCGATATACTATGGATAGATAGGGCGCGCTTGAGAGATGCGGTACAATCGCTGGAGGGAAAGCTAAGCAAGGGAAGGTATCGCCTACCTAAAAGCTATAAGGTCATGCAGCCTTTGGTTTACGAGTACTGTGGGCTGTAGGTTAAGTGGCACGATATGCGTATCAAATATCATGACATGCGATAGGTAAAAGAGCGTCATGTCGACCAGCGGGAGACATCTCCTCAATAGTAGCACGACACAAGTATCACGTATCATGAGAAAAGATGTTGTATTATGCCTATTCAACGTACTGCTGCTTTTCAGGAGATGTCTCCCGCTGGTCGACATATCGCCTATTATCTTTTCATTTTCACATTTTCACATCTGCACATTCCCACATTATTTTTTCTACGTATTTACGTGGTTTAGCGCCCTTTTCTCCATAATCTCAGACATGTTATTGGATGCCCACTCTACCAATCCATTGATGTGTGGTATAAGCCCTTCGCCTATGCTGGTTAGGCAGTATTCTACACGGGGAGGAACTTCGGGGTAAACCTTACGGTTAACCAATCCGTCTGTTTCGAGGGTGCGGAGAGTTACGGTTAGCATTCGGTGCGAAATATCTTCGATATTCTTGTGCAAATCGCTGAAACGCATGGTGCCGTTAGCATCTAGTACAACTATAACTAAAATAGACCATTTATCTCCTAATCTACTGAGTACATTTCGTATTGGGCAGTTTGCAAGAGATTGATAAGTATCTAACTTTTCTTTTTTCATATTGCTCTATAAATCAGTAATCGTTACCTGTTTGTAAGTCACTTACGAGGCTGTTCGTTCTTGTTTTGTTGAGCTGGATAGCTTATTTTTGCTATACAAAAGTAAGAAACTTACTAAAAGTAACAAAAGTATAACCAAAGCCCACTCCAACCCTCCCAAAGCGAGGGCGTTTTTCCCTCACCCTTGGGGGGAGGCTAGGGAGGGGGCATAAAAAATTAAAATTATGGCAAAAAAAGTAGCAGTTATAGCGGTAAATCCTGTAAACGGGTTTGGTTTATTCCAATATCTTGAAGAGTTTTTTGAGAACGGAATTCCATACAAAACCTTTGCTGTTGCGGATAGCAAGGATATAAAGACGAACTCGGGCATTAGCCTGACAGTAGATGATGTAATAGCGAATCTGAAAGGACACGAAGGTGAGTACGATGCTCTTGTATTCGCTTGTGGAGATGCTATTCCTACCTTTGCAGAGAATGCCGGCAAGCCGTATAATCAGGATATGATGGCGGTAATGGCAGCGTTTGCAGCAAAAGGAAAGCTGATGATTGGTCATTGTGCTGCAGCTATGATGTGGGATTCGCTGGGTATAGCCGATGGCAAAAAAGTGGCAGTACACCCCTACGGCAAACCTGCGATTAAAAAGGCTATTGCAACAGACGAGAAGTACGAAATAGACGGTAACTTCTACTCCGCACAAACTGAAAATACTATTTGGACAATGATGTCTGAAGTGTTGAAAGCATTGAAGTAGCGCGAAAAAATAATGTGGGGATGTGCTGATATGAAAATGTAATAACGAAAAGAAAATAGTCATCACACATCTGTTATTTGTATATTTGTAAGGCTTAAGATTTTTCTTAAGCCTTATTTTTATACTACGCTATTCCAATACAATACTTGATATGCAAAAAGGGGATATTTATAGCTGCTACAACAAGGGCAAAAAGAAGTACACAGCGCTACAGCTTGTAGATATTATTCAGGAGAAAAATCAGTACGTATTTCTGGCGCTATACTATTGGGAAGACGAGCCGCTAACACCCGAAAAGCTGAACGATATAAAACCTTTCTGGCGTGACCATCATAATTGGAAAGGTGAACACGATTTTTTACTTTTTAATGAGAAAATACCCGACAGCTTTACTCTTGTTGGCAACAGAGAAATATTAGTTGCTCCGGATGAGGATAAAGTAAAAGGCTCCTCAGGATGGTCGTTTATATGCATACACCAGTCGTTACAAAAGGCGTGGAATGAGCTACCACAGGAGTTTCGGGACAGCTACAAAAAAGCGGGCAACCAAAGATCGCACTTGCTTGCAGATGATGTTGCTAAAATTGTTGATCCGTTCGAGTTGAGTAAATATCCGCAGCTTACCAAGCTGGAGGTAAACGGAGAGTGTAGCTGGTTGATGGATTATATAAACACACATCACAACATAACGGAGCTGACTTGGGAGAATAGTCCCGAAGCTAACATAGACCTATCCAAGAGTCGGATAATGTGCTTTAAAACCGATGGCAAAAGAATTGAACAGCTGATACTAAACGACTACTTTAACGAGCTATACTTTTTTAACGATATCCCTTCGGGACTAAACGTACAAGCGGCTCCAATGAATCGCTCATTTGATTTACATGCTCGTAATACAAATAACTTGCAGGTATTTCGGGCTATAAATATCACGGAGTTGTGTATTGTTGGTGATGGTAAGGAGCCAATTAATATAGCAGCTGTAGCAGCGCACCTGCCACAGCTTAGAACTTTACGTATATGGGGGCATCCTGATAACGTAGAGAATATGAACAGCATCTCTTTGCTTAAGAGCTTGAGCTGGCTTACGCTGAACGATATATTCGGATTTAGCGCAAAGGATTTCCCTTCACCAAATAGCCTTTCATCTGTTAGCTGTATATGGATGAGCAGCATTCCAGAAGATGTTGCGAAGAAAGTAAAGAAGGAGTATAAGCATATAGATTTATGGATTAGAAAAGGACGTAAGCCCGAGTGGCTTGAAGCAAATCTTAATAATCCTTTCCGCCATTGGGATGGAGATGAGTATATCGCAGCGGCTCACACAAAAAAGGCTTCTACCTTATACGCTAAATACTATAAGCAAATAGGTGATTTTTTAAAAGCAAAGCTAGACCCCAAAGCGTTGCAACAAGAGCTGGAAAACATTATAAAAGAGTATGCAAAAGAGTTCAACAAAATGGATGAGCGTAAGCATTGGATTGATACCGTAACACGAGAAGATATTTACGGAGCTTTGAATTTGCTGCTAAAGCCAACCATAGAGGCACACGGCGATGAAATAAACATAAATGCTCTATTCGATTTATTTGATAATCTCAGAGATTTTTAATTTTAGAATCTGTTTTCTATACTAGAACATCCTTTCTGTTAAGCGGCATCGCAAATGCTGCATAACGGAGGCATTTTTATAGTGGAATTATATTTTGCATTGACTACTCAGCTATAGCGAAGAACTTGCAGAATGGCAATTAGCGCATGGCGGGACGGCGTCTCCCACGAAGAACAGGCTAACCTATGGAAAGCCACTAGCGTCGGGCCGCCTTGATTTTTTGCCTACTTTTTCATCAAGGAAAAAGTAGGGAGAGAAAACGCTTACCAACAGCTACTACTAACGTAAAGCACTGCTTGTAAATATAGCTTTAGATCAAATTTAGACAACCCTTTGTTGGGCTGGGACTCAGTCCGTTTACTGTTTTAGGCTACAGCCTAAATATATACCTCGACTTAGGCACAGCCTAAGCCGAACGAGGGAAGCCTATACAATAGTAGGGCTGAGGTTTCTGCCCCAACCCTACAAAGGAAAAAGGTATAAGAATGAATATTTTTAGAGCTACTTTTTCAATATCTCCATGTTTCCGTCATCGTATTCTACCACAGTCCACTCGGGGTTCAAGCTTATTTCATAAAATTCTCCGATTATTTTAGAGCCGCTTATTTCTATTGGCAGCGGAAATACTAAATAGTCGGCCCCATTATCTTCATAGCTTAAGATTCCGGCCACTCCTAGCTGGTCTTTGCCTTCCACGGTAGAAAAATCTCCAAAATTTTTGCCCCCCGATTTATCCAGCCCTTTTATGCTCGAATATATAATTCCCTTATCTTTCAATGTCATTGTCCCGTTCATATTGAAAGTACGGCTATAGTTTTCATCAGTTAAGACAACATTTAGTGTTGGCTTGTTGATGAGTAAATCGGAGTAATAAGCAGTCAACTCTTTTTGTTTCTTTTCTCGTTCAGTTTCCTGTTGATAGATTTCGTCGGAGTTATTTCTTGATTTGGCTTGCTCAATTAGCAACTCATCTATTGCCAGCTCATCTTTCAACACCTGATTTTCATAAATTTCGGCGAAGTTGTATATTTTGTCTAATCCGTCACGCCAATCAATACCAAGATAGTCAAAAATTAATCCGTAGGCGGGTCCGGTTGCATACGGAAACGGGCGGGTATAAGTTTCTGCCTGCTCTCGCTGGTTTATCTCCGAAATAGCAAGCTTATACTTATTTGCATGTGTGGAAAGAACGAATCCCGTATAGTTTGCTAATCCTTCCAGAGTTTCAATCTCAAGCTCGTTTTTCAGATATTCGGAATACTGCTGCTGCCTGATTTTTCTGAATACCACCGCATCTTTCAGATAGAGGTTTACCTCATCAAGGCCTTTGCTGTTATTTATCGCGCTCAGCGTATTTTTTAAGGCTTGATACTCCATGCGAAGCAGAATCCTAGCATTGGTTTCATCAAGATAGCCGATTGATTCTCCATAAAATTTTCTGACCCTGAACTGCAACAGGTGAAATAGTTCATGAATTATGGTTGAGTTCTTATCGCTTAAATAGCTGATTAGAACCGTTGCGTATTGTCCTCCTTCATATTCCTGAGTTGTATTGACAAACGTCAGCGTATTTGGCTCAAAGCTCTTGTAGTACAGAATATTATCGTCTGTTTTGCTGTCGGCGAGGTGTATAAGAGAATAGACGGAGCTGTCGTAGTCGATAACAAGAATGCTGTCGCTCCATATGTTATGCCCCCAAAGCTTTCCGTTGTCCTTATCAAGTATTTCTTTGGCCTCTAAAAGCTTGTTTTTGGTTTTCTCTCTGGTTCTTGCGGGGTAGGTCTCTTTGTTCTCGGTAACTTTAGAGATTATTTGCTTCCACTCATCGGTATGGTGCAGCTGTTCGAAATCTTTTTGATTCTGAATTTTTTCAAGATCCGAATATAGGCGCCCCTCTGCCAAATAAGTCAGAATTTCTAAAGCCTTTTTGGTATTGCTATCGGCGACATAAATAAGCGCTCCCTGATACAGAGCATAATCGGACAATTTTTCGATACTTCCGGCTAATTCTATAAGCTGCGTAAAGTGATTTGCTGATGTATTATAGTCGGCTTCATCATATGCGCTAAGGGCGCTCTGGAAAACCTTGTTAAGATCAGACTCCTGTGCTCTAACGGCACCCGATATCATTATGGATACGAACAAAAACAAAAATACTTTTCTCATCTTCAAAATATGTTATTGATTTTGAAGCGAAGATAGGGTAAGAGTGCCGGTAGGCGCGTAGATAAAGGGGTGGATATTGGGATTAGTCCCCGGGTTGATTTTTCAATTTCTCGGCTAGCTGCTGTCTGTTGGTAACCTCCAGCTTTGCGTATAGGTTTCGGATATGGGTTTTAACGGTACTTAATGAGATGTATAGCTCGCTGGCAATCTCCTTGTTTGACTTGCCCTTGCAAATAAGCTTCGAGATTTTTTCTTCCTGACTGGTAAGCGCCGAAAGCTCTATGCCGATTTTCTTTGCTTTTTCTGCCTTCAGCTTTCTAACTAATACGAATATAACAACCAGTAGGATAAGAATAAAAGCGGCCAAGAGATAGCTCAGCTTCTTATGGAAGTCGTATTTTTGCTGGGTTACCGAAAATGATAGTTTGGATAGTTCTTCCTGATATTGCAGATAGTAGGAGGTGTCGTGATAGTATTCATTCAACTTTTTCTGAATAGCATAGTAAAAATTAGGGTCACTCTTAAAGTCGGCGCTTAAATCAAAATCACTTCTTTTGATATCGGCAAAAGCCATTAGCTTTACCAACGGATACCTTAGCGAGTCTTGTGTGTATCGCTTTATTTTTCTAACATAATCATCAACGGCTTGTTGTTTTGTTTCTTTATTTTTGGTTTGAGGATATTCTTGAATAAGCCTTGCTTCATATTTTTTTAGGCTCCTCCATTCCCGATCTGCCGGATTGGTGCTATGCGAGCCGGAAAACCACATATCTTTTACCTTCGGAAAGTATATCGTATCTCGATTGGAAAATATGAAGTTATGATGGTTTGTTGATTTATCACCACTTATTAATTGCATCGTTTCGCTTTCCTCCTCCAAGTTGGAATGAACCCTGTATAACCTGTCTTTCTCTGATAGGAGCTGCCCGCTAAATTCGAAATAGCCGGTACTATCTGTTTTTGTTGAGAAAAGAATTTGATTGGAAGAAAGAAGAGATTCGTCATCGTATCCCAATAGGCTTAGATATACGGTTTTTTCTTTTTGATCACTATCGATATAACCGGAAATCAAGTATTGCCCGAAGCAAACCTGATTTGTAAAAACGGCAAGAATTAGAATTAATTTTCTCATTGTTCTTGGTATAGCATCGCTGATAGTATAACCTGTGATAGCAAATTCATACAAAGTTAGTAATTATCCTTATAGCAGAATTGTATATCATGACACTTAATAAAGGGCTTCTACCTTCTGTTAAGCAGCATTACAAAAATAATAGCCAAATCAAGGGGTTAAAAATTGCCCATAAAAACACCTCGCTATTTCTGTATCTTTATCTACGAAAAGAGGACCTCTTCAGCTTGGGTTCTTCTTTTTATGTATTATGGTTCATACAGCAATATAAAACTAGTATAAACAGTCTCGAAAGAGGCACAAAAATTTAGCGATGGGGCTTTTTAATAAAATTTTCAAAAGCAAAAACAGCAACGAAAAACAGAATAATGTGGTGAGTGCTGACAATACATCACCTGAAATTGTTAGTATTCATGAACCTTTAGATGGCAATGGCAGAACGCCTTTACAAAATGCTTCTCTGGCAGGAAGCTTAAACGAAGTGATTTTACAGCTGTCTCTTGGCGCAAATGTTAACCATAGGGATTACGAGAGACGCACTCCTCTGCATCTTGCATGCTTTAAAGGGCATTTACCTGTGATAAAAGCACTCTTGGATGCCGGAGCAAATATAGATGCACAGGACGAATACGGCATCTCTCCTTTGATGTGGGCAGTAGAAGAAGCAAGGATTGAAGCGGTAGCTTTTTTAGTTGAATGGGGTGCCAATCTGAATCTACAACGAAAAAACGGCTTAACAGCACTGATGTCTGCATGGGCAGGTGGGCGTGAAAAAGCCGTGGAAATCTTACTAAAAGCGGGTGCCGACACAACAATCAAAAACGATGACGGGATGACTGCGTTGGACTGCATACGGGCATGGAGTAGTGGTTGGTACAAAGAAGTAGTAGAAAAAATATTCAAACAATATGGCGTTTTGGGAGAATAATCAAATAGGTGATTTTAGAGCTGCCTTTCTATACTAAAACATCTGTTGAGCGGCATTTGCAAATGCCGCTTAACATGGGCTCCTTTGAGTTCGCTTGTATAAATAAAAAATAAAAAACCACATAGATATATAGCAATACATAGCAGTTTAACGTTCTATATACCCATGTAGTTCTTTAGAGAAGCTATTTTTCCCAAGATGATTTTAAAATGTTATACCACATTTCGGTTGTACCATCTGTTGTAAGCTTAATCTTTGCTGGTTTAAAACCATCGGGTGTATCAAATCTTGAGATTGTTAGAACAGCCCCTTTATTTAGAGTCATTGCGCCAACGCCAAAGCTTGCCGGCATGCTCATAGATGAACCCGGCCAAAACTGTGCGCCATTTGCCCAGTACACGGTATCTACCGAGTTAGAAAAGCTTCTTCCCTCAAAGGATTGATCACCTGAGATTAATTCAACCGAATAGAGCTTTGTTTCTGCGGCTATTTTGAGCTGTACGCTGTCTTTGCTAAACGCAACAATCTCGAATACACCGTTGCTTTTTTTCGCAACGCTTTGGGCGTTACAGAAGCTGCTTCCTCCGCACAATGCAATGCACAACGTTATGATAAATGCCCCTGCGGTGCTTGTAAAGAATCTTTTCTTGTTGAGCTTTTTTGTTTTCATCTCTATTTTTGTTTTAGTGACACTGTTTGCTTATTGTATTCGTACTTTAGCGTTTCTACATCCACATCGCTAGGGACAGCCACTATTAACGAGTATAACGAATCGTTTACGGCAGACACTCCCGCCTTATAAGCTGTTCCGTTTGGGGCTACAAATTGCCCTTCGTCGTATAAAACGCTAAGAGCATCGCGGCTAACACCATCGTCTAGCTTGTACAAAAGCCTTAGCATGAAAGCCTTTTCGTTGTCTTTCATATCTGCCGGAGCAAACATTGGTTGCAGGTCCAGTGTGCTTACCTTACACGATCCGCCTTTAAACTGTATGTCTGTATTAGCATTACCACCATCTCCGCATGAGGCTATGCATAAGGTTATAGCAAGAGCTAGTAGTGTGCTTATAAACGCACTTTTTTTGTTTTTATTTGCATTTGTTTTCATTTTCATTTTTTTGATAAAAAGTTAGTCCTCGGTTTTCTCTAGCTTACTAAAAATATCTCCTGTCAGATAAGGTGTTTTACAGTAAGATTTTATTGCTGTGTAAGTCTCGCCATTTTCGGTGTACTTATTGCCCAGCTCAACAACATAGAAGAAAGACGGTGTTACAAGATCGGCAGAGAGCGCATTAGGTGGTACTCCTTCAAAAACAATAAGCGCGTACTTGGCATCTACATCACCAAACATAAGAATGCCAAAGAACTCGGTGTTATCTAAGTTGCGTCCGCTACGCAAATGCACATCAAGCGATTTTGCAGGGTTGTCGGCATCAACAGCGTAAAAATGGGCAGTAAATTCGTTGGCATAGTTCTCGCGGCTTTTTATCTGTATATTGTCATAATTAATCATGCCAAAAGTATGTAGCCTTGACTGTCCTGATATAATGCTGAACGAAATACCTGCCATATTTTGAGAGGAGCTGAGCGGTTGGTAATCGGCAAACTTTTTGCAAAGTTCCGGATCTATAGATTTAATAAGGTTGGAAATTTCTTCGGCTGAAGGGTTTGGTATCTCTTTCAATGTGGCTTCGTCAAACTCAACAATCGACTCTTGCTTAGACGTAAAAATAACGATTCTACTGGGCTTGGTGGGGGTTTCTACCACGAATATCAGGCCATCTTTAATGGGTGTTTTTCCGGTGGCAGAGATATACTCTTTGCCATTGATTGTACCAAGCCAGAACGGAGAGCTATTAAACTCCTCAAATTTTTCTATAACCTCTTTATCTGTTTGCAGTTGTATATTACAAAAACCATCTGTATAGGTTATCTCTTTAATACTGATAGCATAAGTTTTGCCATCAATCACTAGCTTACCACTTTTGCCGCTACCGCATGCTGCAAGGCTGATTGTTGCTGCTAGTATAGTAGCTCCGTAAAACATTGACTTTAGAATCTTTTTCATATTACTTTTTTATTTACACCTCGTGCGAGGATATTATTATTGTACGTCTTTATTATCTTGTGTCTTTCACAGAAGATTACCGCTGTTCTTTTTTCACATGCTGTATCGCCGTATTAATATCTCTCCTGGTTATACCAAGTGTTCTGCAAGCCGATTTTACTTGCTTCGCAGGACCCATTGTGGGTATAGCACTTATTATCAGACCAAGAAATATAAAAACAACCATAAGACCGTTTCCAATAGCACCACCTATAGATTCTTTTATCAGAAACCCAATGCCAAACATGGCTAAGAGTATAACAGGCTGTGCCCATGCGTTGCTTAGCTGTCTTTGTAAACCTACGATTAGCGATGCGAATGCCGTTTTGTCGAAGTTTTCTCCCTGAGCAAAATGTGCAGGGGTTAATTTGCCGATTAATTCTTTTCGTGACATCTTTTTACTTTTTAAGGGTTAGGATAGGTTTACTTTTCTCTTCAAACGTACAAAATGTTCTATATGATGGAAATGGCTATATTTATGCAAAAAAGAGGGTGAAAAATTACCATTCATAACAGCTCTGTATTTATTTTTATTATCACACTGCACATCTGTTTTTCGTGATACTTGATACCCAAATCGTGATACTATTTTGCTACCTTTGTCTTTCATTCTTTAGTTACTACAGTGCATCTCAAACAGCTGAATATTACCAACTTTAAAAATCTCGAGCAGGTTAGCTTCGAGCTATCTTCCGGGCTTAACTGCTTTATTGGCGATAACGGCGAGGGCAAAACTAACCTTCTTGATGCCGTTTACTACCTCTCTATGGCCAAGAGCTACTTTAACCAGGCCGATTCGCAGGTTATCCGTCATGGCGAAGGGTTCTTTATGCTTCAAGGTTCTTATGAGCGAAATGGGGCGGGAGAGCAAATATCGTGCGGAGTAAAGAAGGGAGAGGGAAAAGCGCTAAAACGCAACGGTAAGCTGTATGAGCGGCTTGCCGACCATATCGGATTTATTCCGCTGGTAATGGTTTCGCCTACTGATAGCGTATTGATTACCGATTCTGGCGAGGAGCGCCGGCGTTACCTCAACGGACTTATCTCGCAGCTCGACAGAGAATACCTTGATAACCTTATACGATACAACCACGCGCTTACCATACGCAATAAGCTGTTGAAGCAAGCCGGAGCAATAGATAGAGATATGCTCGATACATTGGATATGCAGCTGTCGGAATATGGGCAAAAGATTTATCAAAAGCGTATGGACATGGTAGAATCCATGTCTCCGTATTTTACTATGGTATATGCTGTAGTATCGGGTAACAAAGAGGATGTCGTGCTTTCGTATCGCTCCGATCTTAGTAAAGAATCGCTATATAATCTCTTAAAACATGCGTTTGAGAAAGATAGAATGTTGCAGCATACATCGGTTGGTATTCATCGAGATGATTTGGAGATGAGGTTGGGTGAACATCCTATAAGACGAGTAGGTTCACAAGGACAACAAAAAACGTACTTGCTGGCATTGAAGTTGGCACAATTCGAGTTATATAAGAAGCACACCAACATTGCTCCGTTACTCCTTTTAGATGATGTGTTCGATAAGCTGGATATGGCTCGTGTAGAGCAGCTGATACAGCTGGTAGCGCACAACGGTTTCGGACAAATATTCCTTACCGATAGCAATAAAACAAGGCTGGATAATATATTGAGCAGCGTAAACAACAGCCATGCGCTATTCCGCGTTAAGGGTGGAGAGGTTGAAACGATTTAGATATGCAAATATGACAATATGCTAATGTGTTAATGATATACTACCATACATTAGCGAATTAGCATATTATCGGATTGTCAAATTATATAGAGCCATGAGGCGCAGTAAACCACAGCTGATAGAAGAGGTAATGCAAAACCTTATTAAAGAGTTGGGCCTTGAGAAAGGGCTCAAAGAGGTTAAGATTTATACTACTTTCGACGAGCTGGTAGGCACACGTATTACAAATCTGGTTACCAAAAAGTATATGAGCAACCGTAAGCTGGTTGTACATCTTAAATCTTCTATTGCTCGCAGCGAGCTAATGATGATCCGCAATGAGTTGGCTGCCGAAATTAACCGCAAGCTGGGCGAGCAAGCTATTGATGGTATTATATTAAGCTAACACATGCCTTGAAATGAAAAGCAAGCTTCTGTTATACATTTTTCTTTTTTCCCCCATCGCAGCGTATTCACAAGCTGTCGGAAATATTGATTGTACTCCTCTTAAATCTGCTGTGGATACAGCTTATAAGATATTTGAAGAAGAACAGCAGAACAGCTCTCTTGTAGATACGACTCAGGAAAAGTATGATGAAGAGAAAAAATTTACGTCTTTGGGTACGTTTTTTCAAAATGGCAAAGCCCTTATTAATACAGGTTGTTTAACATCGCTTGAACAGGATGATATTATTGAAAAAATGAACAAATATGCTACCGAACTTTCTGCCGGTGGTGTTTATTTCTTTAATGAAAAAGATTACGAAACAGCACTCATGTTTTTTGGAGTTTATGATGATTTCTGTAAATCCAAAATAGCAACAAAGAAAAATCGGAAGAACGAGCTGGTACTGTTAACGGAGTATTATGCCGCGGTTGCTTCGATATATACGGATAATCGCCAGCGTACTATTTCTTTGCTTGAGAATGTCATCCGTTCATCACCCAAGAAAAATAAAAGCTACGAGCTGAAAGACTTGTACTACTTCCTTGCCGATGAATACAAAAAAACAGGTGACAAAGACAAGTTTGTAGAAGCAATGGAGAAAGGAATGAATAGGCTTCCTAAAGAAAAACCATTTTTTATGGCCTTTGTGGTTAACCATTACATGGCAGAAGGAAATAGTCAAAAGGCAATAGAATATGTGGACAAGCTGCTTAAGAAAACACCTAAGCAGAGCGAGAGCTATGCGGCTTATATAAACATGAGGGCTAACCTTTCTGCGCATCAGAGAGATTATAAGCTGGCGGAAGATTTGTATAAAAAAGGGTTAAAAGAACACCCCGATAACGAGCAGCTGACAGAGGGATTAGGTGTGGCATATGCGCTGCAGGCGCAAGATTTAAAAGAAGCCAATAATGATGAGGTTAGCCCTGAGATAGCCCAATATTACAAAAATGGCGCAGAACTACTTGAAAAGTATAGAGCCATGCTGACTGCTAGAAATGCACCCGACACAGATCATAAAAGGGTTCTTTCATATCTCAGAAACATATACTATAACCTGGGCATGTACAAAGAGTTCGATACTATAGATAGGCTATACTATGAAGATTAGCTTCTTTTAGCATTCATGTTAGCTCAAAGTCAGTAGCTAAAGTCCGAAATCTCCCTTTTTCTCCTATTTTTGTAAATTGTTTGGTTGAACACCTGCTAAGCTTGGGTGTTTATTAAAGTTGAAAGGATTTAAATTTTTGAATTACTTAGATTCTTTGAATCAGTTAAGCATCCTTGTTCTTTTGTCTTTTATCTATAGTCTATATGCTGGATATACAAAAAATACGAGCTGATTTTCCCATTCTGTCAACAACAGTATATGGTAAACCATTGGTATATTTTGACAATGGAGCAACTGCTCAAAAGCCTAAGGTTGTTATAGATACGATTAATCGCCTTCACACCCAGCAGAATGCCAACATTCATCGTGGGGTGCACTATATGAGCGAGGCGTGTACGGCAGAGTACGAAAATGCCCGTCAGTCTGTTACATCGTTTATTAACGCAGGCAGCACGCGCGAAATAGTTTTTACCGCCGGAACAACCTCTGCTATTAACCTTGTGGCATCATCGTTTGGAGATGAGTTTGTGAAGGAGGGTGACGAGATAATCGTTACCATGATGGAGCATCACTCTAACTTCGTTCCGTGGCAGATGCTTTGTAGGCGAAAAAACGCCCATTTAAAGGTGGTTGAACTTAATGGCTACGGAGAGTTGGATATTGAGCGGCTAAAGGGTTTTATCAGCAAAAAAACGCGCTTAATCGCTGCAGCTCAGACTTCGAATGTGCTGGGTACAATAAATCCTATTGCCGATATCGTTAAAATGGCACATGCCCATGATATCCCTGTGCTGATAGATGGTGCGCAAAGTATTGTACACAGCAAGGTTGATGTGCAGGCTTTAGATTGCGATTTCTTTGTTTTCTCGGGACATAAGCTATACGGGCCAACAGGCATAGGCGTTTTGTATGCTAAAGAAAAATGGCTCGAAGCAATGCCTCCATATCAGTATGGGGGCGATATGGTAAGAACCGTAACGGTTGAAAACACTACATTTGCCGAACTACCGCTAAAGTTTGAAGCCGGTACTTCAAACTATATCGGGGCAATAGGTTTAGGTGCAGCAATCGGTTATCTCGAAGGGTTGGGGATGGAGAATATCCGGCAGCACGAGCATGAGCTGTTGCTATTGGCAGATAAGCAGGCAGGCGAAACGGAAGGAATGACCGTTTACGGCAGAGCGAAAAACAAGGCGGGCATACTGTCATTTTTGCTGGATGGCGTACACCATTACGATACAGGAATGATTCTTGATAAAATGGGCATTGCTGTTCGTACGGGGCATTTATGTGCAGAGCCTTTAATGACATATTTGGGTATTACAGGTTTGGTGCGCGCATCGTTCGGTTTATATAATACAAAAGAAGAAGTTGAAATTTTGTTTGAAGGGATACGCAAAGTGAAACAGATGTTTGGGTAGAGAGAAATTTTAGTTGAAATGACAATAAACGAAATACAAGATCAGATAGTAGAAGAGTTTTCGGTGTTTAACGATTGGATGGATAGGTACAGCTATCTTATAGATTTGGGTAACGCTTTGCCTGCGATGGGTGAAAAGTATAAGGTAGATCAGAACCTTATTAAATCGTGTCAGTCGCGTGTGTGGGTTAACTCAGAGCTGATCGGTGGTAAAATTATTTTTACTGCCGATAGCGATGCCATTATTACCAAAGGAATTATAGCGCTGCTTATTCGTGTGTTTTCCAATCAAACGCCTAAAGATATTATGAATGCCGATTTATATTTCATAGATAAAATAGGGCTGAAAGAAAATCTTTCGCCAACACGGGCAAACGGCTTGGTGGGCATGGTAAAGCAAATGAGAGATTACGCTATTGCTTACAATAGCATGCTGGAAAAACAGTAAGATGAAGCAATTGGTTTTTGTACTGTTTTTGGCACTATCGTTTAGCTCGGCTTATGCTCAAAGCTTCGGTGATATTAGCAAGCTGGATGAGGAGCTCAGGGCTGTTCTCGAAAAAGATCAGGCGATGCGCATTAGGCTGGCAGAGGAGGGAAAAATCTTTCAGGCAACAGGAGATAAAAGCAACATAGATTTGTTGATGAAAGAGCTGCTTGCTGTAGATAAAAGCAATCAAGCCTTTGTTGAGCGTGTGTTAGATTCTATAGGTTGGCCTAAAGGGCTGGGAGAGGATGCGAACTTTGCTATTTTCTTGGTAATAGATCATGCCGGTCCTAGCTATCAGAAAAAATACCTCAATCTGGTAAAGAGCCAAAGCGATGCAAGGGTTATTTCGCCGGGCGATTACGCGGCATTGGTAGATAAGGTATTAATGAGATCAGGAAAACCGCAGCAGTACGGCACGCAAACAATAACGCTTAATGGTGTAACCTCAATCTGGCCTGTCTCAGATCCTGAGAATCTTGATCAGCTGAGAGCCGAAGTAGGGTTAGCGCCTATCGAAGAGCATTTGTTTGTAACAGAAAGCGCGTATGGCAAAAAGATTGAATGGGATATGACTAAAACAGTAGAAGATTTTAAGATAAGATTTAAATAAATGGGCTGTTCTTTTTTGTAGAGATTTAGGAATAAAACAATGTTAGAAGTAGAAAAAAATATAGTAAAAGCGCTGAAAAATGTTTACGACCCTGAGATACCCGTAAACATTTACGACCTAGGGCTGATATACGAAATAAAGGTTGACGAAGAGGGCAAAGTAGAAGTTACGATGACCCTTACTGCACCCAACTGTCCTATGGCAGACGAATTGCTGGATAATGTGCATAACAGTATAAAAGACGTTCCTGGAGTTACGGATGTAACCGTAAAGCTTACTTTCGAACCCGAATGGAATAAAGATATGATGAGCGAAGAAGCAAAGCTGGAACTTGGTTTCTTATAATAAATGAAGTATCACGAAATCGTGTGTCGTGATACTTGCTTCGATAAATCACTATGACAACTTACCTTCTCCTTGGTGCTGATATAGGCGATAAAAGAACAACCTTTGCTAAAGCTAAGCTATTGGTAAGCGAAAGGGTAGGGAGGGTTGTAAGAGAATCGTCTTTGTACGAGTCGGAGGCATGGGGATTTGAAAGCAGCACAACCTTTCTTAACCAGGTTTTAGAGGTAAAAACCCCTCTACCACCACAAGAGCTGTTAGATGTTATACATGAGATAGAAACGGAATTAGGTCGCATTCGCTCGGGCAACGGATACGAATCGCGACTTATAGATATAGATATTCTCTTTTACGAAAGCTTAGTGCTCGACACTCCTGCGTTGGTTATTCCTCACCCGCATTTGCATAAGCGCATGTTTACCCTTGCGCCGCTTAATGAACTGATACCCAATTTTATTCATCCGGCACTACATAAAACCATTGCGGATTTATACACAGAATGTACCGATAAAGGTTTGGTAAGAAAGATTAACGGCTAAAGTTGAGATACTATACGAGATCCGTCTGGTTTTTCTTCTATTTGCAGCCTAAGCGTGGTTTCGGGTAGCAGCTGCTCAATCAGCTCCGGCCATTCAATCAAGCATAAGTTGCCGCTATAAAAGTATTCTTCGTAACCGAAATCGTAAACTTCTTCCAGCTTATTTATGCGGTAAAAATCGAAGTGGTAGATTGTTTTACCGTCTTTGGTATGGTACTCGTTTACCAGCGAAAAGGTGGGGCTGTTTACTACATCCGCAACGCCTAGCTGTTGGCATAGCTCTTTTGTAAGCGTTGTCTTTCCGGCTCCCATTTTGCCATAAAAAGCCACAACAGAAGCATCCTTTATATACGGTAGTAAAGAGGCTACTGCCTTTGGTAATTCTTGTATTCCGTGAATTTCTATAGGAGTCATTCTACAATAGCACTATCCGGTAGCACCTCTTCGCTTGCTGGTTCTTCTGTTGGTACATCAATACCTTGTATGTAGCGTTCTTTAAAGAATGCAACGTAGCCGCCCAGAGATTTTTTCAGCTTCAACCGTTCGAGGTTATCTTTTGATATGGCAAAGCAAAGAGTATTATCTGGAGATAAAATTGTTTCGTTTACAATAGCATTGTAGTATGCCATAACCTCGTTTTTGTTTTTAAACGCGCTTATTACAATTGCCTTGTGGCTGGCATCGAGGTTGGCTTCTTCTCTCATTCCGTAGTTTTGCTTCAAGTAGTTGTCAACGTTGAAGAGTGCGATGCTGAAAGCCAGCTGATTTATTTGCATATTCTTATCTACCACAACTAGTATATAGTGCTCGGCGTTTTCGTTATAGCGATAATCCTGATCGGCGGAAACCTCTTCTACAACAATAGGTGTAATAGGTGTTTCTTCTGTTTTTGGAGGTGACGGTAATTCAACACCTGGAGTCGATGTTGATGTTTTTACCTCGCCCTCTAGTACTCTAAGAATATTTCGCGCGGCAGTATATGCGTTTGTATTCGGATAGTTTTTAATGACACTCTGCAAGTCTTGCTTATATACACCCTCATCATTATTGTATGATGTTGCCAGTACCTTCAGAAGAGCAAAGTTAGACTCTGACGAAAGACCCTTGTATGCTTGTAACGAGTTATTGATAATATTTAATGCTTCGGTATGATTGCCAACACGGTATAGAGCCAATGCTTCATCATATTTTTGTTCTGCTTCCGCTTCCAGCTTAATCATGTCTTGCAGATAGTTGGGGTTTTGTACGGCAAGAGCCATGCGGTCGTTAGGGAAGCTGCTAATTAAGCTAGCCTTATATTGTTCTGCTTCGGCATATTTGCCCTCTTCGGTTAACAGCAGATAGATGTTATAGTAGATAGTAGGCAAGTTCTCGTTTTCAGGAAAATCGCGCAGTAACCTATAGAGCGTTTCTAACGACTTTTGGTTGTTGTGCAAGTCTGTACGGTAAGCTAACGCTAGGTTATACAACGCGCGTTCGAGCCGAGCATTAGACGCACTCATTGCCTCTTCTGTTAGCGGAACATTTTGCAGATAGTATTCAGCTATTGTTTCGGGTAGATCTTTAGAAGCACTAACATCGCCTAACAATTCGTCATCCACGAGCATTTCGTCAACCTCCTCGTCTGATATAGTTGATACAGTTTTATTCTTACGTCTCCAGTTATCTTCCAACTTTCGTTGTCCCCAACGCGATTTGAAGTCGTTGCTACCTTGGCTTACGGCAATGTTGTTGTAGAAATACCATCTGCCCGAAGTTGGAGTTGTTCTGGCGGTCATGCCGGGAGTTGTTTGGGTATCGTATGTTCCTCTGTATCCATACCCGCCGTAGTTTTGTTGAGTTTCGGCCTGTCTCTTTTGTACAGCTTGTTTCGCAAGATTTTCGGCATATTCTGTACGCTGAGCCGGATCCATTTTTGCTATGAGCTGAAGGCTGTCTTCTCTGTTTACAACGTTGAGATTTCTGCCTACTGTACTTAGCATGTTCGACATGCTATCGACATACTTTTGCCTGGGGTGACCAAGTAGTAATTCAACAGCGCTGCTATACCCATTATATGCGGGGTAGTAGTCTTGTACAGAGTAGTAGTAGTTACCCAACGCAAGCGACGATAAGCCTTTTTGGATATTGTTATCAATGCTGGCATCTACAGATTTTTTGTAGTAGTCGATAGCAGTGGCAGTATCGCCTTGTGTCTTGGCGAGGTTACCTAAAGCATAGTATATCTGATCAAAATACTCGGTGTTGTTTTCGTTTGCCAACATTTTCTTGTATTGAGCTTCCAACTCCTTGCCCTGAGTCTGGCTATCCATGGTGTTGGCTTTGCTCATCAACGCGCTGAACTGTACTTCGTACGGCACGTTCATCTTTGCAATCTTTTCGTAGTAGGCAGTTGCCATTGGATTATTCCCTATACGCTCGTATAGCTGCGCCAGTATAAATCGATAGCGAACTTTTGTTTCTCGTTGGCGGGCTAAACCTAAAGCTTCTTCCAGCTTCTTGATCGCTTCGGTATATCGTTTTTGCTTAATATAGATATCTGCCCAAGCAGAGCTGGTAGCAAGCCTTAGCTTTCTTGAGTAAACAACCTCTTCATCTTTTTTTAGCTTCGATTCCAGAGTTTTGAGCTGCGCTTCAGCTTCTTCGGGGTCATCTGTATGGGCCGATATAACGGCAAGCCACACTTTTGCCTCTGTTATCGAATTTTGGTGAGGGTAGATTGCGATAATATTTTCGAAAGTAAGCTTCGCCTGGCTATATTCTTGCGAATATAGCTGCGATTTTCCGATAAGCAGATAGGCATCGTCAACCATATCGTTAAACTCCTTCCTGTTGTAGAATTTACGGTAGGCGTCCGATGGCGAAGCCTTGCGCTTAGGCTTTACAGTGATGGAGTGCTTTGCAACGAGTTTATTAGACTTTGTAACCGTACGGTCTAAGTCTGACATTGTTATGTTGGGTGTTTCAGGATAATTAAACGCAAATACTGGTAGTATTTCGTCGTATGATTGGGGGTAGATTGCTTCGGCTCTTTTTGATGCCTCTTTAAAGCTCTCGTTGGCGTTAAAGTAAACGTTGTAGCGGGCTGTAAGGTTATGGTATTGCCTACTTGTCCAAGTGTTCTTTTTGGTAGAACACCCTGCTAAGGTTATTAGCAGTAAGAATAACGTTGTTATTGTATAAATCCGCTTCATTCAGATTTTGCCGAGGCTCAGTTATATTTAATTTACAAATATAATACTAAAAATTAGAAATGGTAGATATGTTACATATTGCATGCTAGTAAAAACCCTAGCAAAACATTGTTTTACTAGGGTAAGATATTTAAACCTAAGATGTAGAAGATTTAGTACTCCCAAAGGTCATGTTCAAAGTCAAATATTTCGGTTTCTATACGTTGCGACTCAAGCATGGCTTCCAGTCCTGTACGGGTGTATGTATTGAGCCAACGGTTATTCATTACGTTAGACTGTGCAACAATGTATGAGGAGAATCGCCTTATTTGGAAAATGTCGTCAAATGAAAGTAGAGAAACTTCATTTTCCGAAACATAGCAGGCGGAGTTAGCCAGTACTTTTCGCGCTTCCGGATAGTATATCCAAAACAGCTGTTTTTTTACCTTTTCTCCGGTAGCTGTTTCTATTTCTTCTCCTCCCTCATCATCACCAAGGCTCAATTCTCTATTGAACACGCGTATTGGGCAAATACCGATAATACGGGTAAACATTCTTGAATAGTGTTTGTCGAAAAACCACTCTTCTTTTACCAGCAACTCTTGTACCTCGGTCCAGTTAAAAGTACCTTGTACTACAATGGTAGTGTCGCCCGAATCGTCGAGTTTTCTACGAGTTTCTGTTCTTTCTCCGATTTCAAGCTTTCCTTGAATTTCTTCGGGTGTAAGGGCTACAGTAAATTCATCTCCATCTGTAGGGTCATATACCGTAATTTTTCCTTCAACAGCAGCTGCATATAAAACTTGCACAAAGCTTTGGCGATTTTGCATTTCAACAGTTGGATAGTATAGGGGCTGGTTCATTTTTTCCCTTAAATCTATAACTCTCCAAAGCTTAGTTGACCACATAATATCGGCCTCTCTGGTGTTGGGATAAGGTATCGGTTTTCGTTCCTTAATAATGGTCTTTGGAACGTTAGTATCCGGAACTAAACCTGGTTTAGGTTGAGCCAGTAACGATACGGAATAAAAAACTGCTAGTGCTATAAAAAGTAACTTTTTCATACGAAAAAAAATTATTCTAAATTATAAGTAACCTAAATCTCTACCTTACTCTAATTACCAAGTCAGGTAAATCCATCGATCCGCTAGGTCCGTTTGCCTTAATTTTTGTAATAACAACCTGACCGTTGCTCCTCATATTACTGAACATTCTTCTATGTTTTTCATTAAAGTATGCTCCGTTGGAAGCTTCATCTTGAACGTAGCCTTCGTTGTTTACAACGCTTACTTCAAACGAAGTAATGGTAAACTTAGCATCAAAATCAAAATCGGCAGGAGGTACGGCTCTTAATCCTTGAGACGATGACAGCTCTCCCTTAGATGCTGTTTTTCCTTGTAAACCATCAACTACGGCTGTTGGCGGAGGTACAGGTTTTACACGGAAATCTGAGGTACCCATGTTCTGCCATTTGCCATCTATTTCTGCCGATACTACAATGCTAAGCGCTTTTGATCCGGCAGTTGGTGTAACCATAAAAAATTCGCCTTGTCTTTGTAAAGCACCACCGCCTTTTATTTCGGCACGTATTTTATCCGGAGGTACACCTGCACCAACCGAAATGCTGAGAGGGTTAGCAATACCGCTATACAGTACGTTCATTTTTGATGGCGAAACAGTTGCCATTGGCTCTATTACGTGATAGCTGATGGTAAACTTTTGCTCTTCTTCGCCATTAGGACCTATATATTTAATAACACCGGGACGGCTTACAATACCGGCAGAAGCTGCAAAAGCGGTATAAATTACTTTTCCGTCAGGTCCGGATGTTCTTGGCTGATCACCACCGATAATTACTGTAGATTTAGTATCAGGGTCATATGCGGCTAAGAAAATCTCAGCTTTAAATTCTCCTCCTTTTACAATGTACTCAGAGTTCGTTTTTACAATAGGTTGTACGGCCGAAAACTTGAAATCGTCTGCACCAATCTTAACAAAGAGATGGTTAAGCATAGCCGTTTCGCTACTAAGAATGTCAAGCTGCAGCTTGGATAAAAGCGTAATTACCGCAATTAACGGGCTGTTGTAGAACTGTAGGCTTGGCCAGTCTTTTTTATTTCTATCGACAGTGCTTGGCACTTGTGTTGATAAAAGACCATTAATAGTGTTTCTTAATGCTATATCTTTAGGCGAGTCTTCTTCTATTAGCGCAAGCAGGCTGTTTTTGTAGCTAATAACATCTTGCTCTAGCGCATAACCTTCTCCGTTGTTGTTTTGCCCAACAAGAATACGAGTACCTGTATCTGTATCGCTTTTCTTAGCTATACTATCTGCGCTTATTTTGCTATTTCCCGTTAGTGCTAAAGATTCCTCCCCTTCGCTAGCAATAAGAAGTTTAACTTTTAATGAGTCAATTCTGTTGTAGAGCTTTTGGGTTTCTTCTCTAACTTGTGTAGCCTTAATTAACCAAGGGCCAACTTTCTGTGGTTCGTTGGCTGCAGCAATCTTAAAGTCGTCATAGCTTTGGTTGTTGTTAGAACGAACAATAGCTATTGTTTGCTGAAAACCGTTTTCTACACGAACGAAAGCATCCAATACCTCAGCCGATACATTCAGCGCTAACATTGCAGTCAGCACCAAATACATCATGTTGATCATCTTTTGCCGTGGAGACAATTTTTGAGCTGCCATGCTTATACTACTTATTTAGTACCGATGTAACGGCAGTAAGCATACTTCCGTAAACGGTATTAAGTTTTGATACGTTATCGTTAAGTGAAGCCATGTCTGTTGACAGCTGTTGAGTTTGGTCCACGGACTTCTTTACAGACCCTACAAGCGAACTTAGCTCTTTATTCAAAGATTCGTAGCTTTGTTTATAGCGTTCGTTATCTTGCAGCTGAAGTTCGAATGATGAGTTAACTGCAGCAAGGTTTTTATTCAAAAAGTTCATCTGATCTTTATATCCCGCTTGCGCAGTGGCTAAAGACTCAAGCCCTTTCTTTGCTTGCTCGCTAATGTGGTTAATGCTGGATGCAGAAGTTATATAAGCTTCGCTTAAATTTCCGGCAGATCCGGTAATCGATCCAACCGATTGGGTTGCCTTGTCCAAATTCTCGGTAAGACGTGCCGATGCTTCGGCAACAGCAGCCAGGCTGGTTAGCTGGTCTATAGTGCTACCTAATCGTTCTAAACCGCTTTTTAGTCTATCTGTTTGGTCTTTGTCGATATCAAGATTCATCTGAGGCATGCTGTTATTTGCAACTCCTCGTAGAACAGGTGTGCCTTCAGCGTTACTTCCCCCCTCTGCCAACTCTGGAAATACGTTATCCCATTGGTAGGTTTTTTCTACAGGCTCGAATGCAGAGATAAAGAAAATGATACACTCGGTAATCATACCGATTGAGAGCATAATACCTGCACCGGTCCAGTGTTGCAGTTTAAACAACGCTCCAAGAAGAACTAACGATGCTCCCCAACCGTATGCTTTATTTATAAAAGACTTAAACGTCTTACTTTGGGTAAAATTTCCTGCCATATTATTTAGAATTTTATAGTCAAATTATTGGTTATATATTCTTGGTCCTGCATATGTACGAACGGTACGGAATCCTACGTAACATTTTGCAGAATCTTGGTACTCGAATGTGCGAGTTCCGCATTGTATGTAGTAAGATATATCTTTCCATGAGCCGCCTCTAATTACCTTTCTTTTCTGAACGGTAGGCTCGTCTTTAAGTGCATTATGCGTAAATGTAGGTGCTAAGTCGTGCTGGAAAGAATAGGCGTTTTCATCGTAGGCATTGGCTGTCCATTCGGCAACGTTACCTGCCATATCATATAAGCCATATTCGTTAGGCTCATACGAAGCTACAGAAATAGTTCTCACACCACCATCGTATCCATAACGTCCGCGTTGGGGTTTAAAGTTGGCTAAGTAGCAACCTTCTTTATTCGTGGTATAGTAACCTCCCCAAGGATATAGCTGTCCATCAATACCGCCGCGTGCTGCATACTCCCACTCAACTTCTGTTGGAAGACGATATTCGTGAGGTTGTTCGCCTTTGCGGGGTGCTTCTACCTCTGTTTTCCAACGAGCGTAAGCGTTCGCCTGTTTCCAGGTAACACCAACTACAGGGTAATCGTTATATGCCGGATGCCAAAAGTACTTAGCAATTAAGGCATCGTTGTACATGTAAGCGTAATCTCTGATCCAGCAAAGAGTATCGGGATAAACGTTTACACCATCTTTCTTAATAAAATCGGCACGGCTGTTAACCTCTACTTCTTCGCCTTGATCGTTAATTATAGTACCGATGTATTTATTTTCATCGTAATCCCAACGGGCTCTAGCAGCCTGTTGGTAGTCTATCCACTGCCATTCGTACACTAGCTTACGTACATCAACTTCTTTTTTACCCATAACAGATTCTTCTGTCGAGTACATCATAGAGTTGATTACATCTTGTACATTAGGATCTTTATAGTCCATTTTTTGCCTCCAATCAATCTTGGGTGCATCAAGCGGGTTGCCGTATTCGTCTTCTAAAATCTCGTAACCTAATTCTCTACGTAAGTTATACTCTTTTACATAGTTGGTAAAGTTTCGGTATTCTCCGTTTGTGACTTCGGTTTCGTCCATCCAGAAAGCATCAACAGTGATAGGCTTAGGAGATCCAGTGAGTGTCGAAAAAATATCCTCATCACTATTACCCATTAAGAATGCTCCGCCCGGAATAAAGCGCATGGCATATGGAGTCGATTCTCTATAAACCGTGGGTTTTGGCTTTGTAGTGGGGCCGGTGTAACCACCTCCTTTTTCACCTCTGAATAACGAACATCCGCTTAACGTGAGGCTTAACAAAGCGCTTATAAAAAGTAGCTTCTTCATATTAGTCAATGTATGATTACAAGTAGCGTACGCTTCTGTACTGCTGCTTCTTTTTTTCTGTTGATATGGTAAAATTATAGTTCACAAGTATTTCGTGAGACCCCTTGGCGCTTGCCCGGGCCTTAGTTGTAATAAAATCGTAAGAATAACCTATCTTAACTCCTCCAAAAAGTTCAAATCCAAAATTTGCTATAACTGCTTCGTTTAACCGATATGATAACCCGCCCCACAGCTTATTACGATAAAATACGTGTGCGTTTGCTGTATAGTGGGCAATAGACAAATCGGTGGAGATATATAACGAAGGACGAACCTCAAAGTTCGGATCGCTCAATAAAAAACGATACCCTCCCATAAGGTAAAATACCCGTGGTAGCTTAGATGCCAGCTCTGTTTTCGTTATTTTAGTTTCTAGCAAGTGCACGCACGAAAGTCCAATAAATAGTTTATCATCATTATAGTAAGCGCCAAATCCAAAATCGGGACTTGTTGCTCCATCATCTTTTGTTGGTACTGCTGGGTCTGAAGACCCATCCGGATAACGCCAGCTGGCGTTATCTATCGTTGTACTGACAAATCCGCCATAAAGCCCAAACGACAGGCTCCCTTTTAAGAGTGGAAACCGAAAAGCGTACCCTATATTAACGCCCGGCGTTTTATAGTAACCCATTTGAGCATTATAAACCGAAAGATTTACTCCACCATGTAGCACATCAATAGGGCCGTTAACGTTTAACACTGTTGTTGTTGGATTTCCTTCAAATCCTACCATCTCCATTCGGACAACACCTGTTGCCTGAAAAAGCCCCACACTACCAGCATAAGCCGGATTAACAAAGCCTTGGTTAAATACCCCTTGGCTAAAATGAGCGCTTTCTTGCGCTTTTAGTATAAAGCCAATACTTATTAAAAATAAAAGCGTAAGAACCCCTTTTCTTACCATCATTAATGGTTTATTCTAGGATAGATAACACATACAATTTGCAAAAGTATAAAATAAAGCTTTGCTGCAAACGATTTGATTTAGCTCAAATAGCCGAAAAATAAGCAACTTTCTCATTGTTACAGCATGTTTGTTAATGGCTTAAAATTTATGTAAACCTACATGATTGCGCATTTCATAAAATATAAGCAATTAAGTTCTGATTTGAATTTTCAGCTGAAAATTATCGCAATTTGCTAGTGTTAAATATTCTTATGGTTTACTTATAGATGTGAAAATGTTGTTTTTTGATGTGTTAGAACAGGTCGTCTTCCCCATTTCCGGAGCTGTCTTTGGTATCACAATCCAGGTTAAAGCTTTCCATTCCCGGCGGAACGCTGAATCTATCTTGCGGTGTTATGCCTAACTTGCCGTTTTTCAGCACTTTCTGCATAAATAACCCCCATATAGGTAATGCCGCGTTTGAACCACCTCCGGTTGCAAGCGACTCGAAGTGAATACCTCTTTCTTCGGCTCCGACCCACACTCCTGCGGTTATTTTAGGCATTGTTCCCATAAACCAACCATCCACCTGATCGTTAGATGTTCCGGTTTTACCTGCGACAGATCCTTCAGTAACGTATAGCCTTCTTAGCCTTCCTGCTGTACCATGGTTTACCACACCTTGCATAAGGTTTATCATAAGGTAGGCAGTTTGCTCGCTGATAGCTTCTCTGCGTTCTTGGGCAAACGTAGCCAAAACGTTACCCATGTTATCCTCTATACGGGTTACATAAAACGGCTCGGTGTGTACCCCTTTGTTTGCATAGGTAGCGTAAGCCCCGACCATCTCGAATAGGGAAACATCCGAAGAGCCTAACGCTGACGCCGGAACAGGATCTACATAGCTTTTAATCCCCACTCTGTGGCACATATCGGCCAATGCTTGTGCGCCGTACTGACTTACCAGCCAAGCCGATATCCAGTTATTACTCATAGCCAATGCCCACTTTAGTGTTACAATTTTACCAATATCTTCTTCTTTGCCGGAGTTCTTAGGCTGCCATACATCGCCACTCGGTAGCGGCACTGATACGGGAACATTAGATACGGTTGTGCAAGGCGTTAAGCCTTCTTGCATGGCTATAGTATAAAGAAACGGTTTTACTGTTGAACCTATCTGTCGTTTTACCTGGCGTACGTGGTCGAGCTTCATATAGCGGAAGCTTGGACTGCCAACATACGCGAGAACATAGCCCGACTGTGGGTCCATAGCCATAAAACCGGCTCTCAGCTGAGTTTTATAGTATAGTATGGAGTCGCGCGGAGTCATGGTAGTATCTACAGAGCCTTGCTTGTTCCAGCTGAAGACGGTCATCTCTATCGGAACATCAAAAGATTTTAGAATCTCGCTCTCCGATGCTCCTTCGGCTTTTAATATACGGTAGCGGTCACTTTGCTTTATTGCACGCTCCATAGCTCGTTTTACTTCATCGGCAGATGTTTTATTAGAGAAAGGAGGGCGCGTATTATTCTTTACGCTTTTGGTAAACAGCGGTTGCAGCTCCTTACCCAAATGCTCGGTCACAGCTTCTTCGGCATACTGCTGCATTTTTGCGTTTATGGTAGTATATATTCTTAGCCCGTCGCGGTCAAGGTTGTAGGTTGTACCATCTGCTTTAGGATTTTTGGCGCACCAGCCATACAGTGGGTCGTTTGCCCACATTGTAGAATCTATAGAGTAATCGTACACGCTGTTATACTTGCTCTTGTCGGGCTTCTTTGCATACATTGTACGCTTTATCATTTCTCTGAAGTGTGGTGCTAATCCCGAGTTGTGGTCTTGCATAGAGTACATCGACATATCAATAGGGATGGCCGAAATGGAATCTTTTGCTTGTTGAGTTAAGTAGCCGTACTTATGCATTTGCGAGATAACGCGGTTTCTGCGATCTAAGGCACGTTCAGGATTTCTGACGGGACTATACCAAGTAGGACCGTTTACAAGACCCACTAATAATGCCGACTCCTGAACGTTGAGTTCTCCGGGAGATTTTGCAAAAAATGTTTGTGCTGCCGAGCGAATACCAAACGCATTACTACCAAACGGAACGGTATTGAAGTACATGGCAATAATCTCTTCTTTGGTATAGTTACGCTCTAGCTTAACAGCTGTAATCCATTCTTTAAGCTTCTGTACCGAACGTTTTACAATATTTGCTTCGCGTTCTGAGTATAGGTTCAACGCCAGCTGTTGGGTTATAGTACTTCCTCCACCAGAGCGTTTATCTCCGCCCATCACGGTTCTTACCAATACGCGTCCAAGGCTACGAAAGTCAATGCCGGAGTGATCGTAGAAACGGGCATCCTCTGTTGCAATAAGAGCGTCTACCAGATTTGGAGACAGCTCTTCGTAAGAAGTATAAGAACGGTTCTCGATATGGAATGTTCCTAGCAAAACGCCATCAGCCGAAATAATCTCGGTGGCAAGCATACTCTTTGGATTTTCCAGCTCCGAGAAGCTGGGCATCGGACCGAAAACGCCAATGGATATGAGGATGATTAATAAAAATATCAGTGCAAATGGAAAAGCAACAACCCACCATAAGATGCGAATGATTTTTTTTCGGGGTACGGTCAAAATTTTTTTTGCCATGAACTAAAACAGTTTATTCGAGCGAAAATACTAGAAAACTTCAGGGTTAAAAAATGCTAAAGTGGTTTTATTCAAACTACAAAAGTAGAAAATAAAATAAGAAAGTGTTTGACCATACCTTAATTTATGTTTTACTTTGCACATTATTTTCTAACTGAAAAGTCCAATGCAAGAAAATTTAGTTATCGTTGAGTCGCCGGCAAAGGCAAAGACTATTGAGAAATTCCTAGGAAAAGACTACCATGTGGTATCAAGTTACGGGCATATCCGCGACCTTGTAAAAAAGGGAATGGGGGTAAATACTGAAAATAACTTTGAACCCGAATATGTGGTACCCGACGATAAGAAAAAAACGGTAACCGAGCTCAAGAAGCTGGCAAAACAAGCAAAAATTGTCTGGCTGGCATCCGATGAGGACCGTGAAGGAGAGGCTATCGCTTGGCATTTGAAAGAGGTTCTTGACCTTGACCCTAAAAGAACAAAGCGAATTGTTTTCCACGAAATTACCAAAGATGCCATCTTAAAGGCTATCGAAAATCCTCGCAGCATAGACGATAATCTGGTTGATGCGCAGCAGGCTCGTCGTGTTCTCGACCGCTTGGTTGGATTTGAAATATCTCCCATTCTTTGGAAAAAGTTGAAACCATCGCTCTCCGCAGGTCGTGTTCAATCGGTTGCTGTACGCCTGATTGTTGAGCGCGAGCGTGAGATAATGGCCTTTAAGTCTAGTTCGTCTTTCAAAGTTAGTGGAGAGTTTGCACCGGCGGATAAGGCCGAAAAGTTTAAGCTTAAAGCTGATTTAAATACAAAGTTTGATACGGAAAAGGCAGCAATGGCATTTTTAGAAAAATGTAAGGCTGCCAATTTTAGTATTACAGGTATTGAGAAAAAGCCTACTAAGAGAACGCCACCTCCGCCTTTTACTACATCTACTCTACAGCAGGAGGCAAGCCGCAAATTTGGCTATTCGGTTAGTCAGACAATGATGATTGCTCAGCGTTTATACGAGGCCGGAAAGATTACCTACATGCGTACCGACTCAACCAACCTGTCGGATTTGGCAATGAATACCACCAAATCGACAATTAAGAAGCTATACGGAGATAAATACTCGTATCCTCGCCAGTATAAAACCAAGTCGAAGTCGGCACAAGAGGCACACGAAGCAATCCGCCCAACCTATATGGATAATCAGGAGGTGGACGGTACCGCTCAGGAAAAGAGATTGTACGAGCTGATCTGGAAGCGCACTATGGCTTCACAAATGAGCGAAGCTAGCCTTGAAAAAACAATAGTTGATATTGATGTATCTACTGCAAGCGAGAAATTCCAAGCAACAGGCGAAGTTCTACTATTCGATGGATTCTTGAAAGTATATATGGAGTCGCATGATGATGAAAATGAAGAAAACGAAGAAAACACATCATTGCTTCCTCCTTTAAAGAAAGGACAAGCGTTGCTTGCAAATGAAATCGCGGCAACTCAGCGTTTCTCGCAAAGACCACCACGTTATACCGAGGCTGCCTTGGTAAAGAAGCTGGAGGAGTTAGGCATTGGTCGTCCGTCAACATATGCACCAACCATCTCTACCATTATTAAGCGCGAGTATGTGCTTAAAGAAGACCGTCCGGGAGTAGAGCGTAAGTATAAGCAGCTTACGTTGAAGAAAGGAGATATTGCAAGCAAAGAACTGACTGAGATTACAGGTGCTGAAAAATCTAAGCTTTTCCCAAGTGACATAGGTTTGTTAGTTACCGACTTCCTTAAAGAATACTTCCAAGATATCCTCGACTATAGCTTTACCGCAACGGTAGAAGAGGAGTTTGATAAGATTGCGGAAGGCAAGCTTAACTGGACAAAGATGCTGCATAAGTTCTACAAACCTTTCCATAAAGAGGTAGAAAAAACCCTTGAAGAATCTCGACCAACCAATGCCAACCGTGTACTGGGCGTTGATCCGAAAACAGGCAAGGAGGTATCTGTTCGTATTGGACGTTTTGGTCCTATTGCACAGTTAGGCGAAGCCGAAGGCGAAGAAAAGCCTCAGTACGCAAGCCTTTTAAAAGGTCAGCTGATAGAAACTATAACGCTGGAAGATGCGCTACAGCTGTTTGAACTTCCACGTACATTGGGCGATTATGAAAGTAAGACGGTAGTTGCGGCAATCGGTCGTTTTGGCCCGTATGTTCGTCACGATTCTAAGTTTGTATCGTTAAAGAAAGATATAGACGATCCTTATACAATTATCTTAGACCGCGCAATTGAGCTGATAGAAGAAAAGCGCAAAAAAGACAGCGAAAAAGTAATCAACGTTTTCGAAAAAGAAGGAATAGAAGTTCTTAATGGACGCTTTGGTCCTTACATTGCATTCGAAGGTAACAACTACAAAATCCCTAAGACAGTTGATCCTAAAATGTTAACAGTAGAGGACTGTAAGAAGCTGATAGCCGATCAGCCTAAGGATAAAAAGGCAGCAACAAAGACGGCAGGAAAAGCAACAACAAAAACGAAGTCGGTAGGTACTAAGACGAAGGCTGCTGCGGTAAAAACAAAAGCTCCGGCAAAAACAGCAAAGAAAACTACAACTAAAAAGAAATAGCTGGAGTATGCGGGCAGTCATATTTTCTTTGTCGATACTTATTCTGTTTGCTGCATGCAAAAGTAATGCTAGTAAGGTAGCATCTGACCAGGATTTATCTAAAGGCTCTAGTGAAGAAATAGCTACAGATGCTGCTTTTGTTGATGAGTATGATGGGTATGAATATTTCGATTTGGCTCGTTATTTAGTGGACGAAGAAGGAATACCCGCCGATAGCATTGCACATATCAGCACTACTTGCTTTGTACAAATATGGCGACCCGAGGTTAAAACATTTGAAGACGAAGAATCGGAAGAGGCAGAAGCATATTTTACTGCAATGGATGACTTGGTTTATTATATGTACGAGTCATCTGAGAAAATGAAAAACCTGGGGACGGCTGATACCGCTATTCGTTCCCGATTTATAAAGTTTGATGTTGCCGGTAGTAGCTACCTTATTGTTGATACTGAAAAATGTGAACAGCAGGTGAATGCTCTACTGTATAAGAAGGGCAACAAGCCTTTGGTAATTGATATTACAGACGGAAATACCGGTAGAGAAAAATTATATTTAGGCATAAAATAATTCAGAGAATATTCAATAAACATTTATATGTTACCATTTCGTTTTACTGATAGCAGTTTGTGGCAAGATTTAAGAGGACAATCCGGTTCGTTAATCGGAAATAGAATAACCTTTGCCGACAGTGCTTTTCAATGGAGCGATCTTGAACGTTTTGGTGTTGTTCTGCTGGGTATAGAAAATAATAATAACGCTCTTTTAAATAGCATACGCAGACATTTTTATAAGCTATACTTCCATAACGATAAGCTTAACCTGATCGATTTAGGTAATATCTCAAATGAGGCGGATGTTGTTTCAGACTGCTTATTTAATTTGCTTAAATCTAACATGCTTACAATTCTGCTGAATCCTTCGTCAGAAATACTTTCCAGCACATATTCTCAGGCGGTAAAAATCAGCAAAGATATTTCTATTACGTCCGTTGCCGGTGATGTTTCTGTAGAAGAACTATCAGAGTTTTTTGCAAATAAAGATCCTAAGTTGACACGCTATACGGCATTAGGATATCAAACGTATTTTGCTAATCCGCAGTACCTAAAATTGCTAAGTAAGCAGAATTGCGAACATATGCGCTTGGGTATAATTCGTAATAAAATTATTGATGCTGAGCCAATATTACGAGACACACATATACTCAACATAAATATGAATGCTGTTAGAGCCAGCGATGGCGGCTCTGAACAGCAGGCTTCTCCTAATGGATTATATGCGGAAGAGTTATGCCAGCTGGCATGGTATGCAGGTAAAGGAGAATCGCTAGGGCTATGTGCGGTTAGCGGTATAGATGAAAAAGATTTTAGCGAAACAGCTACAAACCTTATAGCCCAAACACTTTGGCACTTAATTGATGGTTTTTCTGTCCGCAAAAAAGAACTGCCTACCGGAGATAATATAAAGCGTTTTATTATTGATAGAGGTAAAGCCGGAGAGGAACTGGTCTTTTTCCAAAGCAGCATTACCGGACGTTGGTGGATGGCTATACCTGTTGTGGGACAAGAGTTGGACAGCTATGTTGTTGTTGCCTGCACCTACGATGATTACCAAAAAGCATCTGCGCACGAAATTCCTGACCGCTGGTTATTCTTCTACCAGAAGCTGAATGGAATCTGATTAATGTGATGATATGTAAATGTGCTAATATGAGAATGAAAAGCAGTAGTACGTTTACCCCCAACCCCCTAAAGGGGGCTTTAAGTTTGCATTTCTGAAAAGTCCCCTTTAGGGGATTTGGAGGTTGTTGAGCGGTTTAAATTTACAGAATTGTTCTCTCTAGTTCTTGCGAAAACTTACGTCTATGCTCGTTTAGCAAAGAAATTTGTTTTATCAGTAGTTGTGTTTTTTCCGCATCTTTGGCTTTACTCGACTCATCAAGCTGCTCGATGAACTTAGATATAGCTTGATTCACAATTTTTACTTTATACACAGCAATGGCCTTTGGTACGGCGCGTTGTAGTCTATCTTCCTCTTCTTCCATTATCCCTTGACGCTTACGCCATAAGTTGCTTAAGCTGTATTCTTCCGATAAAAGGTTAACGGTCAGTTCGCAAATTTTTTCGTCCGGATTATTGATGAAATGCTTTACAGATATAGAAACATTGCCGGATAGAAGTTTTTCGTATTCGTCGAATATTTGTTTGTACTGCAAATTTTGCAGCTCCAGCTTATCATTCTTAAGCTGGTCTATTATGTAGTGCGCAACTGTTTCGGTTTGGTCTAGTTCATTTACAAACAGAACTTTTTCGCCATACTTGAGCAGGTAATAAATCAACTCTTTTTCTTGTTCGTCGCAGTATATACCGGTAACAAAATCAGGTATGGGCTGGCGATAATCCCTTTGTTGTTCGGTTGTTTGAGCAGATTCGTTTGTCTGAATGCTTACTTCTGTCAGCCGCTTTCTTCTTCGTTGAGATACTTCGGTAAACAGCATCCCTTCGTCTGCATCAAGCATCCTGCTACACTCTTTGATATATACGCTGCGCGTAATATTGTCGGGAATGATAGAAATTGACTTTACAATATCGGTAATAAGTGCTGCTTTTTTTAGGGGATCATTTTTTGCATCATCAAGCAGCAGCTTTGTTTTGAACGAAATGAAGTCTTGTTCGTTATTATTAATATACGATTGTAGATCTTCTATCGAATGTTTACGCGAGAATGAATCGGGGTCGTCTCCGTCCGGTAGCAACAGCGATTTTACGTTCATCCCCTCTTCCAGCAGCATATCTATACCTCTTAGCGAGGCTTTAATACCTGCCGCATCACCATCATATAATACGGTAACGTTTGGAGTAAAACGCTTAATAAGTCTAATTTGCTCAACAGTTAACGATGTTCCTGATGATGCAACCACATTCTCTATACCCGCTTGATGCATTGAAATTACATCGGTGTAGCCCTCTACCAAATAGCACTTATTGTATTGTGTAAGGGCTTTTTTAGCAAAGAAAATCCCGTAAAGGCTTTTGCTCTTAACATAAATATCCGATTCGGGAGAGTTAAGGTACTTTGCCGTATTCTTATCCGCTTTCAACGTTCGTGCGCCAAAAGCAATAACACGCCCGCTAACCGAGTGTATGGGAAACATTACACGGCCGTAGAAACGGTCAATTAATCCGTCATTTTTCTCAATAGAAAGCCCTGTGCTAACAAGAAATTCTTTTTTGTAACCCTCTTTTAATGCCGCTTTAGAAAATTCGTTACGAGAATCGAGGCTATAACCCAGCTGAAACTTATTGATAGTTTTTAGAGAAAAACCACGTTCCTTAAAATAGCTTAGACCTATAGATTTTCCTTCACCGGATTTATTCAGAATATCAGAGAAATACTGTTGAGCATAGGATGAGAGCACCATCATACTTTCTCTGTCGTCGTTTTGGTGCTGTTCTTCAGTTGATAGCTCTCGCTCTTTTACCTCTATGTTGTATTTCTTGGCAACAAATTTCAGCGCATCTACATAGTTCAGATGCTCGTGTTCCATAACAAAGGTTACCGCATTACCGGCTTTACCACAGCCAAAGCATTTGTAAATACCTTTAGCAGGCGATACCGAAAAAGACGGAGTTTTTTCGTTATGGAAAGGACAGCATCCCATGTAGTTGCTTCCCCGCTTCTTAAGGGAAACGAATTCGCTGACAATCTCTACAATATCGGCGCTGTCGTATATTTTATCAACTGTTGCCTGGTCAATCATGTTACAAAAATATATAAATCATCGATTCATTTGGGATAAACCATCCCAATTAAGCTACCTTTGTGCATATCTTGACAAATTAACGTAAACACAATAATCCATTGATATGCAACATAGTCACTATTGTATAATTATGGCAGGCGGGGCAGGAAGCCGTTTTTGGCCGCTTAGCCGCAACGAACGCCCTAAGCAGTTCCTTGACATTTTGGGGGTAGGCAAGACGTTTATTCAGCAGACCTACGAGAGGATGGCTAAAATAGTTCCGAAAGAGAATATTTTAGTCGTTACCGGAAGCATACACAAAGATTTGGTTAAGCAGCAGCTACCTGAATTGTCTGACGAACAAATACTTTTAGAACCTTTACGTAGAAATACAGCGCCATGTATTGCTTATGCCACCTATAAGTTGTTAACAAAAGACCCGGAGGCTACTGTAGTTGTTGCCCCAGCCGATCATTTAATTCTTAATGAATCTGAATTTCTGGATGTTGTAACAGGTTGCTTTTCGTTTGCAAAAAAGAATAAAGGACTTGTTACAATAGGAATTAAACCTACCCGTCCCGAAACAGGTTATGGGTATATTCAGGTTAATCCTAAAAAGCCTTTGGCAGGTGAAGCTAGTGTGTTTAAAGTTAAAACCTTCACGGAGAAGCCGAATGCAGAAATGGCGCAAGTGTTTATGGATAGCGGCGAGTTTTTCTGGAACTCCGGACTATTTATTTGGACTTTGCAGACCATTAAGCAAGAGTTGGAGTCTTCTTTACCCGAAGTTGCCAGTTTATTTGCAGCAGGTAAAGATGTTTACTTTACCCCACAGGAAACGGAGTTCATTAAGAATGCTTATGCCGAATGCCGCAATATTTCCATTGATTATGGTGTGATGGAAAAAGCGAAGAACGTTTCAGTGTTCTGTGCCGATTTTGGCTGGTCGGATCTTGGTACTTGGGGCTCGCTTTATATGCACTCGCAAAAAGACGATAAGAAAAATGTTGTTGAAGCAAAGCATACCTTGCTAAAAGATGTTTCTAGCAGTATGATTAAATCTACAACAAATCGTTTGCTTGTGCTGAAAGATTTGGAGAATTACTTGGTGGTAGATACCGATGATGTACTCTTTATCTGCCCACGTGGTTATGATGATGAAATAAAAGATTTTATTGGAGATACGCTGCTGAATGAGGCTGATTATGCGTAAAGAACGAGATAGTATCACGATATGCGTATCAAGTATCATGAAAGAAGAAAGGCGTTGATTTATCAACACCTTGTTTTTTGTATTTAAGATATTAAATAATAAACAACGTAATAATATTAGCCACAGCAATAATGCTGAAACCTGCAAGCAAATACTTGCGTAACGTTTTTCTGTTTCCCGAAAAGACCATTGAGTAAAAAAAGTTTACAATATTATTACTCATCATTGCTCGGATACAGGCCGCTGCCAATACTGATGTTTCTAATGCATACTCACCTTGGAAAATGTTTAGTAAGAAAGGTGTAATATCTGTAAATCCTACCAAAAACGACAGCACATTTAATCCCGATTGCCCAAAATAAGTAATTACGTAGTGCGTTATAAGCGTAAATGCTACAAACAGCAAGGCAAAGATAAGAGCTACTTTAAACTCAAGAGGGTTCTT
>JAVBOE010000101.1:0-19651 GCA_031550925.1 Bacteroidales bacterium
TGAGAATAAAACTATGAGTATCAGGATAAAAGAAATGCTCAACAGGCGTGTAATCACCTCCGACCGAAGCAGTTTCAGCAAGACATACAATGTAGATAAGCACATAAATACCAGTAAAACCTGCCCTAAAAGTAGTAGCCATCTATTGCCTGTATAGCCCATCTTTTCTTCATATTCTTTGCGCAAAGACTCCAACAGCTGATATTGTGTGGCTCCTACCACTTCGTTTTCATCTATTATTTTATCTCCGGCAACTACTCCCCCCTTTGTGATTGAGATGTTTGCTAATACATTATCTTTTACTTGTTGAGTAATTTTGGCATCATAGCTAAGGTTTGGTTCTATGTATTTTCTTATATCCAATACCGAATTAAGCAGAACCAGCTGATTGAGACCACAGCAGCTTTGGATCTTTTTCCTTATCTGATTTTGTGCTGTCTCATATGTATATAGCTGAGATGCCGGATGGTCCTCAGAGTTATTATCTTCCATAATGGAGACAATAAGCATAGGTCTTTCCTGAAAATTCGCAGGTAAGTCGTCTTGTTTCCAAATACCACGTTTATATATTGAACTTAGCTCTTCTGTAAACGCTTTTTTAAGCTCTGGGCTAAGCATTGTGTCGAATTTATCTAAATCATCCGATAGCTGTTTTACATTTTTCTGCGCGACAGCATCGTCCATCTTATAGTATGGAGTGTAGGTTTGCTCAACAGTTTCTCTATCTTTTGCCAACTCTTCTACCGATTTGTAAATAGGAAAATCAAACGGAGCAACTAAACTTTCGTGCATCCATGGTTTTCCTTTACTGTACTCATAGCTGAATTGTCCGCCTCTAGGAAGCGCGAACAATATCAAAACACCTGCTATTATGAAACATAACAGCACTTTATAGTTACGAGATGGAGAAGAATCCATGAACCTTATTCTTTAATCAAACCAATTTTTAAATTTACAAAAAATATCAACACAAAACGCCCCTTTATGTTTAGCTATTACATATCATTTTAAATGAGCATCTGGTAGCACAAATCTGTTCATCGCAAGTCTGCACAAAGGGTTTATCGGCATCAAACAGGCTCGACAACGCCTCATCCAGCTTTCGAATAAATTCTTCTCTATAAAAAGAAAAATCGCTCACTTCTTGCTGCACCGTTCGCGACTTACGCTCTATAACCCTTGCGCTGTAATCTGTGCCATACATATCGCGAATAAAGTATAATGTTGGAATAACCAGCTTGTCCGTTCCATTCTTTCTTTCATACATCAAAGCATACAGAAAGGTTTGAAAGACCGCGCTGTTCTGTTCATCACATGATTCCGAGAACAATGCATTTACCCCTTTAAACTCTCGCTTATTTTTACCTGTTTTGTAATCTACAATGTGAATATTTCCGTCTATCTCGTCCACTCTATCGAGTATGCCTTTAAGCTTAACTTCTTTTTCTTGTCCATTCAACTTAAAATAGTAAGGCAAATCCATCTCGTCTTCCAGCATCCTCAAAACAAACGGAGCCTTTGCCAAATCGTATCGCAATATGCCTTGTATATATCGAACAATAACATCTCTAATGATTGATAGCCTGCCATTCTGCTCAAAGTCATCGGGCAATTCGTTGCTATAGTAATACACCTCCGCAAACGAAGCATTAACAGCGTCTATAATAGTTGCAGAGTTATTGCTAAGAATACGTATTGCTTCTCTATCTACGGTTTTATTGATGTATGGCTTGTATATCTTCTCCATTGAATGGTGAAGGATATTTCCGAAAAGAACCATTGTAACATCTTCTTCAACTTCCTCGTTTTCTTTTATACCAAGCAGGTATTTATAGTAGAACTGCAAAGGGCATGCTATGTAAGTACTGATAGCACTTGGAGATAAGCCTGCAACAGCACGGGCTTCCAGCTTATCCAACAGCTCTTTGGTTTTATCTATTACAATGCTTTCTTTACTATCAACAGTAATACGATATGAGGTTAGAAGTTCTTTTACATTATGCCCCGACTCCATCTTCAGCTGATATAAGTATCGACTAGGCTCCCCGGTATTACTGCCATCGGTTTTTGTGCTATATATTAACCTGACATTCTTAGCCCTTTGAATAAGCCGATAAAAGTTATAAGCATACATTGCCTCGTGCTCCTCAATGGTAGGAAGTCCAAAGCCTCTACGCAGGTTATACGGAATATATGACACAGAAGAAATTGACGCAGGAAATGTTCCCTCATTAAAAGAAACGATGATTACATTTTCAAAATCAAGGGCGCGAGTTTCTAACACACCAATAACCTGTGTTCCTGCCAACGGTTCTCCCGTAAATGGAATATGAATATTACGTATGCTGGTATGCAGTAAGCTTAGAAAAACGGGCATTCCTATTGGCATTTTTTCTTCGCCAATAGCCTTTTTCAACTTACGAAGCGATGAAATGAAGTAGTAAATATATTCTCTACGTAAAGCGTTGTTATCTTCTAAGCTAACACCGGCAACCTGGGTAAGAATATTTATCAAGTAGTCTGTCATTACGTTGTAATCTTCCATCACCACAAACAGCTGCTTCAAATAAATATTATTTGCAAAGAACTTTTCGCTTATATATACCCTGTTATTTTTCAGAATATCTTGAAGTACAGCTTCCCCTGCATCTCCCGATAAACCTTTAACGTAAGGGTGGCTTAGTATTGCCCGTACATCTTTATGATAAAATAACGCTTCTCCTTTTTTTGAAACTTTACTATTTCGCTGTAGCTGAATAAGTAGGTCTGATAAGGTATATACAGCCGTTTGGCTAAACGGATAACCCATAGTTACGTTTATACCTTCATCAGGCAATGCATACAGCAAAGGCATAAGAAGATTTTCGTTAGAAAGAACTATTGCCGTTTTAGCCAACGATTCATCTTCATTCGTTTTATTCTGCTCTAGTTCTTCTAGTAATAACGGCACTATCTTTGCCTGCATTACCTCTCCAGTAGAAGCCAGAACACTTATATCTTTCGGTGTACTGAACGATTGAAAACTGTCATTTATTTCCTCACAAGGAAATTCTCTCATATTCCTCCGAATGAAAAGACCTGCTTCTTGCTGTACATCTTGGGTGTAATACTTATCGTAATCCCAATAGAAAAGGGCTTGTTTTTGTTTTTTCAGGTAGCGAAGCACGCTCTTCTCACACTCGTTAAGCGCATTCAGACCAACAAACACATATGTACCTTTAAATTTGTCGGCCAGCTTACCGCCTTCTAAGTCTTCAACTAGCCGCTTGGCAATCATTCCATCGTATGCAATGCCTTTTACTTGAAGCGCCTGCTTAAAATCAGCATAAACAGGATATAGAATATTCCATATCTCTATAAACTTTTGTTGAGCATCACTCTTAGCATTAGGGTTAAACGCTTGCCAAAACGACTGGATAATGCGAACTTGTTCTTCGTCCAAAAACGAAAAATCTCCTTCTAGCTCTTTCTGATCGGCAAGGTTCTGAAACAAAGATTTTGCATTTACACGATACTTGTCCACAGCATCGAAATCGGCAAGCATTGTTTCTCCCCAAAAATAGAAATGGTCGAAAGTCTCGTTTGACTGCTTATGCTTAACGTAAACCTTATACAACTCTATTAGCAGCTGATAGGTATCTGCCAACTTCAAAGAAGAGCCATTGGTCATCAGCTCCTCAATGGTGATATAAGTGGGCTGCCAAATAGGCTTATTGATAAAGCCTGCAAGGTATTCTGTTAAGTATAGCTTAGAACGACGGGTTGGTAGAACAATTGTCAAATCCGACAGCTGCTCACCAAAACGACTCCATAAGTCTGAAGCAACATTTTGAAGAAATGGTGTAAAAGACATGCTAAAAGATTAATACACAAATGTACTAATCTTTTGCGGTTACATTATATAGACTGCAAGATTTAAAGACTTTAAGACCTAAAGACTTTTGTTGAAAATCAAAATACTACTTCTCTTATAAATGTAATTATTTTGAACTTTGTATAATATGTAGAGAATGTGCTTAAGGCAAAAAGTGGAAAAATGTATCTCCTCTTAAACCTCTACGAATTGTTTCGAGCGAAATAACCTCTGTAGGTGCAATATTTCCAAGGTTTACGTTAGCACCAAACATTTTTACAAAAGCAACCTGCTGAGCCTTTGCTGGCGTTTCCCATATTACATCGTCTATGGGTACGTTGTCCGTAATCGTGTCTATCAGATGTTTTTCTAGTGATCCATCCGATTTATAAATTCCTATATTACCGGCTTCTCTGGCTTCTGCAATAACTTTAAACGAGCCTGCCTGTAGCTCTGTATTCATCATGCAAACCCATTGATCGTCGGGAATTACAACGCCTGCTTGCTTAGAGCCGACTTCAGAAATAACCATTTTGTCTTTCGAAAGGATTCTGATGTACTCGCATTTTTCATCATGGTTCATTTCCATTGAGCCGTCTGAAACCTCAACCAGATCAACCTTATACTTATCTATCAGCTTTCTATATTCATCAAATAAACCGCGAACAATAAACAGTTCAAACATTGTTCCGCCAAAATAAACCTTCATTCCGGCCGATTGATATATATCAATTTTTTCTTGTAGCCTTTTCGATACAAGCGCTGTACCAAAGCCCAACTTCAAAAAATCAATATAATCGGCTGCCGAATCAGCAAGGTTTTCTGCTTCTCTTACGCTTAACCCTTTATCCATTACCATTGTTAGTCCAACAGTTCTGGTTTTCTCTGTTCGTTCTGGGACGTGGGGAAGATGGTGAATCATATAGAATTTCTGGTTTTACTATTAATATAAATTGTCATTATTCTCTCGTCATGCCGCGCTGTGGGGCAGAGATCAAAAAAGTCGGAAGCTTTTTCTGCATCCAACAAAATTCCTCGCTCAAAATGCTCAGCACACTTATCAATATTATCTGTTAAGAAGTATAGGGCTGCAATTCTATAGCTTATTTCAGGAATATCATAAAGAAAAGCAGACGCTTCTTCTAGTACAGCTAGCGCTTTATCAAAGTCATCAACAGCATATAACTCTGCCAGCAACAACCACGACTCAAAGTCATACTTATCGTTCTCTAAAGCATTTTTAAAAGCCTGAATTGCTTCTTCCGGTTGGCCTAACTCCATTAACACCTTTCCCAATCCGTAGAAATACTCGCCATTCTCAGGTTCTAAGCTTGTTGCTTTTTTCAAAAACATAACGCACTCATAGTACTTGCCTTGTTCTTTAAAGAGAAAGGCCGCGCTATAGTATGCTTCTGCATACGACTCATCATTTTTAATAGCCAATAAATAGCAACGTAAAGCATCTTCCAAGCGGTCTAACTTTTCGTAACACTCGCCAAGTGTGTATGTAGCCCTAATATTGTTAGGATACTCATCCAGCAAGCCCTCCAACGTTTTAGTCGCTTGCTCGTATTCCCCATTATTTACTTGTATTTCTGCTTTTCCGTAGTAAGCCTCAATATAATTGGGGTCTATCGTTAAAACAAAATCATACGCTTTTATGGCGTTATCAGACTGAGAATCTCTTTCGTACATTTTAGCAAGTTCGTACCAAGCCAACGTACTGAATGGGTTTTCGTCCAAATACCTCTCGTAGGTAGCCAATGCTTTATGTGTATCATCAAGTCTTTCGTAGCAGTAAGCCAAATCGAGCAAAACATTGCCGGCATTACCTTGTTGCTTACTCATAAACTCTAAATATCGGGCAGCGTGCGCATGCTCAGACATATTCATAAGGCTACCGATAGCAGCCTGTAGATCTATCTCGTTCTCACCAACGTATACTTTCAGCAAATTGTCTAATAAGCTCACCGCTTCGCTAACCTTTTGCTGCGATAACAAAATTCTTGCCTCAAGCACCGTTATTTCCGCTTTGTAACTATAGGCAAAACGTTTTACTTCTTCTATCAAATCTAAAGCATTTTCTGTGTGCTCTGCCTCTATTTCTATCTCAATTAACCTAAGCTTTAACTCTAACGAATTGGGATGAAAATACATGCCGTCATTAACTGCTTCTCTCGCCTTTTCTGCATCATCATTATACAGATAGTACGATACAATAGACTCGAAATCCTCTACATCAAAATAGCACGAATGGCTATCCTGACGCATGGCTTCATAACGCTCAATAAGAGACGTTATATTGATTTCGCCGTAATTGTTATCCTCGTTATCTTTCATTAAAAATGCTATTGGCTTGCCGGTTTTATTGCGCCTAAAAATTCAAAAACTTGATCAACAAACGACTGATCGCTATTAGAATCCGCTATAAACACTAAATCGTACGGGTCTTTCTCGTATCGGATACTTCCGATTTTAAACTGCGCTTTCGATAAAGATGCAATATATCTAAAAACCAGCTTATCGCTTCGTGATAAGTCCAGTAAAATATCATACTCTACATTTGCAAACTTTTCGACCCCTTCTGCTTTCGGTACCCCCGACCACATCAAATCTTCTTGACATATTACAAGATGAGACGGTCTTGGCGCGTACTCTAGCGGCAATTTTTTATCGTCGTAAAAACCTATTGCTTCGCATTTAATTCCGAAAGCGGAAAACTCTTGAAACAGCTTAGATATAAAATCCGCAGAGTGCTTACTCTCGTATTTATAAATAATACCAAGCGTTCGAGTATTTTCAACATTATGAAACACTACGTTTCTTTTAAAATAGCGTAGATGTTTTTCCAGCTGCTTGGTTCCTTTTTTCTCTTTTAGCTTGCTAAACATATTATGCAATAAGATTTAAGAAATCATCCTCACTAATAATCTTCACGCCTAGCTTTTCCGCCTTTTGCAGCTTTGCAGGCCCAATCTTATCTCCAGCCAATAAATATGACGTATTAGACGAAACACTGCTTAAGTTCTTTCCGCCGTGTTTTTCTATTAACTCCTTTAGCTCATCTCTCGAGTGTTTTACAAAATTACCCGATATCACGATGCTTATTCCTGCCAACTTATCCGAGAGAGTTTGGGTTTCTTCTTCGCTTAAGCTGAATTGTAGTCCTGCTTTTTCCAGCCTCTCAATCAACTCAATATTCTTAGGTTTTTGGAAAAAAGCAATTATGCTGTCTGCTATTTTTTCGCCTATTTCATCTACCTGTAATAGCTCTTCTCTCGATGCTTGGCGAATAGTATCAAGCGATTTAAGTGCTTCCGCCAATTTTTTCGCCGTTGTTTCGCCTACAAAACGAATACCTATAGCAAATAAAACCCTTTGAAACGGAACACTTTTAGAGCGCTCTATACTTGTTATAATATTCTCTGCCGACTTACTTCCCATTCTATCCAACACCTCCAGCTGTTCTTTCTTCAAGTCGTAAAGATCGGCCATATCCTTTATCAAACCTTTGTTGTATAACAAATCGGCTGTTTCTGCACCCAATCCGTCAATATTCATTGCCTTACGGCTGATAAAATGCTCTATACGCCCAATAATCTGAGGAGGGCAACCGGTATCGTTTGGACAGTAATGTTTAGCCTCGCCTTCATCTTTCACCAGCGGAGTACCACATACAGGACAATTGGTAATATAGTGAAACGGCTCGCTGTCGGGCATTCGCTTTGATTTATCCACTGCCACAATTTTAGGGATAATCTCACCGCCTTTTTCTACTATTACCCAGTCGTTAATGCGGATATCAAGCAGCTCCATTTGATCTGCATTATGCAGCGATGCGCGTTTAACGGTTGTACCCGCTAACGCAACAGGCTCAAGGTTTGCAACAGGTGTTATTGCTCCTGTACGTCCAACCTGAAAATCTACCGACAGCAGCTGCGTTAGAGCCTGTTCCGGCGGAAACTTAAATGCTGTTGCCCAACGTGGCGATTTTGACGTATAGCCCAGCTGCTTCTGTAAAGCATAGCTGTTTACTTTTATTACCACACCATCCGTATCGTATGGGAGGTTCTTGCGCTCCTCGTCCCAGTAGTGTATAAAGCCAAAAACCTCTTCGAGCGAGCTACATTTTCTGGCATGGTCGGATATTTTCAACCCCCACTCCTTGGCCTTTTGCAGGTTCTCGTAATGGCTTTTAAACGGAAGTCTTTCACCTAACGTATAGTAGAAAAAGCAGTCTAATCCGCGCTTTGCAACTTCCGATGAATTAAGCAGCTTCAGCGTACCTGCTGCCGCATTACGAGGGTTAGCAAACGGTGTATCTCCATCTTCCAGCCTTTCTTTATTCAAGCGTTGAAATGATGCATGCGGCATAAAAATTTCGCCTCTCACTTCAAACTCCGAAGGGAAATCACTTCCATGAAGCTTTAGAGGAATGCTTTTTATTGTACGTACGTTAGCTGTTACATCATCACCTTTTTCTCCGTCTCCGCGGGTTACAGCCTGAAACAAAACTCCGTTTTTATAGGTTATTCCAATAGCTGTTCCGTCAAACTTAAGCTCGCAAACATACTCAATAGGTATATCTCCTGCCAGCTTATGAACACGCTGGTCGAATTCTGTAAGTTCGCTTTCGGAGTATGTATTGCTCAGCGACATCATCGGGTACCTGTGTCGTACCTGAACAAATTCGTTATCAATATCACTCCCAACGCGCTGTGTAGGCGAATCGGATGTTTGAAGTTCGGTGTAAAGGGTTTCTATGTCGATTAATTCCTTTAGCAACAAGTCGTATTCAAAATCGCTAATTGTTGGCGATGCTAAAACATAGTAGCTGTAATTATGCTTATTGATAACCTCTTTCAGCTGCTCTGCCCTTATTTTTGCCTCTTCAAACGTCATACATCCATACAAATTAAAACCTACAATAATAGCACTTTTATAGTTACTATTTTTTACAACTTATCAACAGCTATGAATTTGCTATACGCTGTTTTACAGCCTCAAACATAATAACCGCTGCCGCCGCCGATACATTTAACGACTCTATTCTACCTAAAATCGGGATTTTAATCAGCTCATCTGCCAGCTCAAGGCTAGCTTTAGAGATACCCGTATCTTCAGAGCCTAAAATAATTGCTATTGGCCCTGTATAATCTGTTGAAAAATAGCTTTCGTTTGCCTTTTCTGTTGCAGCTATAACTTTAAAACCATTATCCTTTAGGTAGTACAATGCCGTGCGAATATTATTCACCCTGCATACCGGAACAAAGTTAAGCGCGCCCGCTGAGGTTTTCATCGCATCGGCGTTAATAGGTGCCGCACCCTTAGCCGGCATTACAACTGCATGAACTCCGGCACACTCTGCCGAGCGAACTATTGCTCCAAAGTTGCGCACATCTGTTACACCATCCAAAATGAGAACAAACGGAGTCTTGCCCTGCTCTATGGTTTGGCCTACAACGTCTTCTAACGATGCATAGCTAACGGCCGACAGCACAGCAACAGCTCCCTGATGATTTTTGCGCGTAATACGGTTTAAACGCTCCACAGGAACCCATTGCATCCGAATATTTTTCTTACCCAATAAGGTCGTTAGCTGGCGAAAAAGTTCGCTTTGCGCATCCTTATTTAAATTTAAATAAACCTTTTCTATTTCTTTTCCGGCTTCTATTGCCTCCATTATAGGGCGAAGGCCAAAGATATACCCCCCTTGTTCGGGCATCTCTATGCTATTATCTTGCTCGTCTTTCATTATCTTGTTTTGTCTTTTGTCTATTTATCTTTATGTCTATATGTCTTTTGTCTGTATTGTTATGGCCGTTGTTTCTCTATTTTTTCCAGCTCTAAATGCAAAGCATCCCAGCTGTGCATTGTTTTTTCCAGCTTTTGCTTCAGCTCATTATATTGTACAAAGAACTCATCGCCGCCAAAATCTCCGGTTGGATTGGCCAGCTGCTCATCCATCTCGGCCAGCTTAGCTTCTAAGCCTTCAATCGTTTTCTCAACCTCGTCTATTTTATTGGTAATTCTTCTTAGCTGCTTTTCAAACTCTTTCTTCTCCAGCTTATTTTGTTGACTTGTACTTTCTGTTGATGATTTTGCTTCTTCTTTTTCTACTATTGCTTTTCTCTCTAACTCCTTCAAGTCCTCTAGTTTCCTACGCTGCAAGAAATCATATATTCCGCCTAGATGCTCTTTTACTTGTCCGTCTCTAAACTCATATACCTTATCGACAAGACCATCTAAAAACTCACGGTCGTGAGATACTACAACCAGCGTACCATCAAACGCCATTATCGCATTTTTAAGCACATCTTTCGAGCGCATATCCATATGGTTGGTGGGCTCATCGAGAACAAGCAGGTTATGAGGCTCAAGCATAAGCCTTGCCATTGCTAAGCGAGAACGCTCCCCACCCGACAACACCTTAACTTTTTTATCAACATCTTCTCCACGAAATAAAAACGCGCCGAGAATATCACGCAGCTTTGTACGAATATCGCCAACAGCAACCCTATCAAGCGTTTCGAGCACGGTAATATCTCCGTCCATCAAATCATCTTGATTTTGGGCAAAGTAACCGATATTGACGTTAAAACCCAACTTTGCTTCGCCTGCCTCGTGTGCCAGTTCGCCAATTAATATGCGAGATAGAGTTGTTTTACCCTCCCCGTTTCTACCAACCAAGGCAACCCGTTCTCCTCTTTCAATTATCATATTTGCCTTAGAGAATACCACATGATCTCCATAGCGTTTCATCAAATCTTTAGCCTCAAACGCAATCTGACCGGAACGTGGTGCCGGCGGAAACTTAATGTGCAGCGTTGCCGTATCCTCATCGTCCACCTCAATAACTTCAATCTTTTCGAGCTGCTTAATTCTCGACTGAACCTGGTTAGACTTTGTGGGCTTGTAGCGAAAACGGTTGATAAAATCTTGCGTATCTTCTATCATCTTTCGCTGATTCTCATACGCCGCCATCTGCTGATCGCGCCGCTCTTTGCGCAACACAACATATTTTGAGTACGGAACTTTATAGTCGTGTAGCTTGCCCAGCAATATTTCTACAGTACGGTTTGTTACGTTATCAAGAAACGCACGGTCGTGAGATATTAGCACCACTGCTCCATAGTAATCGCTCAAATACGTTTCAAGCCATTGAATCGACTCTATATCCAAGTGGTTGGTGGGTTCATCGAGCAGTATAACGTTGGGCTTTGTAAGCAGAATTTTTGCCAGCTCTATACGCATGCGCCACCCACCGCTGAACTCTGAGGTAGGACGATCAAAATCGCTGCGCTTAAACCCAAGCCCAAGCAGCGTTCGTTCTATTTCTTCGTCTTTGTTGTCGCCCCCAAGCATGTGGTAACGCTCGCTCGCTTCAGATAAATCCTGAATAAGCTTGGCATACGCATCCGATTCGTAATCGGTTTGCTCTGACAGCTGCTTTGTTGCCCACTCTATCTTTTGCTCCAGCTGTTGTAGATGAGCAAAAGCCGTCATTGTTTCTTCATAAACCGTCTTGCCGTCAGTTACCTTCATCTGCTGTGCCAGATAACCAACTGCTGTATCTCCCGACTTAGAAACGTTGCCCGATGTAGGTTGTTGCTGACCTACCAATATTTTTAAAAGAGTAGATTTACCTGCTCCGTTCTTACCCACCAAACCAATACGGTCGCGCGGATTAATCATGAACGAAATATTGTTCAACAAAGTAAACCCTCCAAAAGAAACTACTATGTTATTTACTGAAACCATTTTAAGTTAATCGTTAGTCGAAAAGTGTTAAGCGAAAAATTCCCTTTGGGAATTAGGAGTCTGTTCCTCCTTCAGCATTATCCTTTTTCGTATTGCCGGTGTATATATCAACCCAAACAAATATCCTGTTATTATTCCACCTAGGTGCGCTGCATTATCTATACCTCCAAACAATCCTAGCAAAAATCCGTATCCGGCCATTGATGCTGCTGCAATCAAAAATACATACTTCCAGTCTGAAGGAAATATTTTGTTTTGAATAAGAGCCAGCGCTAAGCCATAAAGTCCGAATATTGCTCCCGATGCACCAACACTTACTATATCATCATACCAACCAATGCTGGCAAGGCCTGCAACCACTCCGCTAACAAGATAAGCAAGCAGCATACGACCGGATCCGATGTGCGGTTCCAGTATTAGTCCAGCAAGAAAAAGGCTGGTCATATTACCCAAAATATGAATAGCATCGGCATGTAAAAACTGATAGGTAATCAACCTCCATACCTCTCCCGATGCAATAAGCGACCTTGAATTCGCACCCCATGTAGTTAAAGCATCTGCACTAAAGTCGAGAAATCCGAATCCAAAAAACATCATGGCTACAAATATCAAACCATTAATGTATATCAGTATGGGCGTTACAATATACCCTTTATGCGGAAATAAGATTTTTAAAAATTCATCCATATTTAGCCTTTAACAAGTTCTTTATAAAGACACGGAGAATTATAAGCTTAATACATCCACCGCATTTTTAGAAAGTGCAAAGATACATTTTAAGTTGTCACAAATTGCAACGCTATCTACTTTATCACCATAAAGTAGCATGCTAAAGTTTGACAGAAGCTCACATCCATTCAACTGGGCACATTTTTCAACCACTTAAAATTTTCAAAACATCAGGCTATAGTATTGTAAATCTGGTTATTTTTTTTCATCTTTGACACAAAGAATTCCTTCCTACATGACGCTTAAAACTATTGCAGAGCTGACAAATGCTCAAATACTATGTGGTGCACATAAGCTGGACGACGATATTGAATTTTGCTTCGCAAGCGACCTTATGAGCGATGTGCTAACGCTTAAGGTAAACGATATTCTTCTGCTTACCGGGCTTGTTAACATTCAGGCAATAAGAACTGCTGAAATATCCGACATTCCTTACATACTTTTCGTTCGAAACAAAGAAGTAACACCGGATATAGTTCAGCTGGCTGAAGAAAACGACATCCTGCTAATGAAAAGTAATTTTTCTGCGTTTAAGGCGTCGGGCATTCTTTATGAGGCAGGATTAAAAGGGCTTTTTTAATAGCATTATGGTTCTTAACTATCATATTGAAGGGGGTGATTTTACCAACGCAGGCACAGCTTCCAGTCAGGTAAAGAAAACACTTAAGCAGCTTAACGTGCCTCCGGCTATTATTAAGCGAGTGGTAGTGGCTTTATACGAAGCAGAGGTAAATATTGTCGCCCATGCATACCGAGGTAGTATATCAGTTTCTATTGACCCCGAAAAAATATTAATGATACTGGATGACGAGGGACAGGGCATTGCAGACATTCCGCTGGCTATGCAAAAGGGGTTCTCTACAGCTTCGGAAGAAGTAAGAAAAATGGGATTTGGTGCCGGTATGGGGTTACCAAACATCAGCGATAATTCCGATTCTTTCAACATAGAATCGAAAGTAGGAAAAGGTACTAAGCTAGAAATAGCTATAAAGCTATCATAAAAAACGATGAAAGAGCCGATTTTTCAACATGCACTGAAGATTGAACATGATGACTGTATCGGATGCTCAAGATGTATCAGGGTTTGCCCTACGGAAGCCCTACGTGTTAAGCATGGGAAGGCGCAGCTGTACCCCGATTGGTGTATCGACTGTGGACAATGCTACCGTGCTTGCCCTACGCGCGCCATTGTAATAGAGAGTGACGATTTCAACAAGATATATTCTTACCAACACAGAGTACTGCTTATCCCGAGCCTTTTTATGGGACAATTTCCCAGAGATATATCGGAGGATGAGATTTACCATGCCTTGTACCAAATTGGGTTTACGCAGATTACAGAGGTTGAAATGGGTGTTGATACGCTAAACGAAGCCATTAACCAATATGTAGCCGATAATGCAAAGCCGATAATATCATCATTCTGCCCTGCTATTGTTCGACTGATTCAAGTTAACTATCCTTCTCTTGTCGATAACCTGATGCGTCTTAAAGCTCCTGTGGATATTACCGCCGAGTACTGCAAGAAACAGCTATTGCAAAAAGGAATAGACGAAAAAGAGATAGGTATATTTTACATCACACCTTGCGCCGCAAAAATTGCAGCTGTTAAGAATCCTTTGGGTGGTTACGGAACAGCAATTACCGGCGTACTAAACATGGACGACTTATACAACAGAACTTACCTCCACATCACTCAAAACAAGCCTATAGATATACGCTGCCAACACACGCCTACTCTATCGGGGAAAAGCATTAAATGGTCGCTTACAAATGGTGAAGCAACCAACATCAACGGCCGCTGTCTGGCTATCGACGGAATGGATAATGTAATTGAGTTCCTAGATAAGCTTGAAGATGATGAAGATAGCATCTTCGATTTTCTTGAAATACGCGCCTGCGATGAAAGCTGTCCTGGTGGAATACTAGCACCCGGCAACCGCTTTCTTGCTGTTGAACACATGAAACACACGGCCGAAAAAGCACCGGAAAAGAGTCTTCTGCCTTCTGAGTTTTCTTTTACCTACGATATGATAGAAGCGGGAGAGATAGAAGAACGCTCTATGATAAAGTACGACAAAAATATAGTCGTTGCGTTAGAAAAAATGGAGGAGGCAAAAAAAATACGCAGGCAGCTTCCGTATATAGATTGCGGCGCGTGCGGAGCCCCCAGCTGTGAAGCCTTGGCCGATGATGTAGTAAAAGGCGAAAGTAAAATATCGTACTGCATATTTATTCAAAAACAGCAAGAGCAAAGCGGCATGCTTAGCTCCGAAGAATCGTTTGAGATTATGGAAGAAATATGGGGTAAGAATAAGTTCAGAAAATAATGAGAAAAGTCCCCCAACCCCCAAAGGGGGCTATAAGTTCTATCAAATACTCCCCCTTTGGGGTTGGGGGCTTTAAACTTTTATAACCATGAATGTTGCAACTATAGTAGAAAAATTATCGCTAAAAGTATTTGGAGGAAAAGAAGGACTGGCAAACGAAGTAACCGGAGGCTACACCTCTGATTTACTAAGTGATGTAATGGGACATGCCAATGTCGGCGATATTTGGGTAACCCTTCAAACACATAAAAACGTTGCTGCTATTGCATCGTTAAAAGAAGTTGCAGCGGTTGTTTTTGTCAAAGGATACGAACCTGATGCCGACACGCTTGCCCAGGCAGAAGAAGAAGGAATTCCTCTGCTTGGTACAAATGAAGAGGCTTTTGAGATAACGGGTAAGCTGTACGATTTGCTGAAAGGATAGTATCACAATGCAAGTATCAAGTATTACGAAAAAGGATATGCGTATTGCAATATATGATATGCGAGTTCTTAAACAATTAAACTTTTAAACCCTCTTACAGCCCCCTTTGGGGGTTGGAGGCTTTAAATTTCGTTCACTATGCAAACATTCCGCGCCGATCTTCATATACATACTGTGCTATCGCCATGCGGAGATTTGGACATGAATCCTCGAAGCATTGTTGAGCTTGCAAAACAACGGGGTATGGACATTATAGGCATAAGCGACCATAACTCAACGCTACATGCAAGCTTAATTAAACAGCTAGGAAAAGAACAAGGATTGTTTGTATTACGCGGAGCCGAAGTTACCACTAAAGAAGAAGTACACTGCCTTTGTTTTTTTGATAAAGATGAGGAACTACAGGATTTTCAGCAATTTATAGAAAAAAAGTTACCCAATATTCCCAACAATGTCAGCTACTTCGGTTATCAGGTTATTGTTAACGAGGACAACGAAATACTTAGCGAGATAGATACGCTGCTTACATCGGCTATCAACGCCAGCATAGAAGAAATAGAATGCAAGACTCACGAGTTGAATGGTATTTTTATACCGGCGCATATTAATAAAACGCAGAATGGTTTACTCAGTCAGCTGGGATTTTTGCCTAAAGAGCTAAACGTAGATGCGTTAGAATTATCAAAGTATGCAAAGGTTGATGAGTTTATAAAAGCAAAGCCGTATTTAAGCAAATACTCATTCATTCAAAGCTCAGATGCCCATTTTCCTCATGAAATAGGAACGGTTTATACAGAGCTTTGTATGGAGAAACTCTCGTTTAACGAAATACGTATGGCCCTACGTAACGAAAACGGTAGATCCATTGTCGGGCATCATGTTTAAGATTAATAAATGAAAGATCTGTCACTACACATACTTGATATTGCTCAAAACTCCATCAGTGCTGAAGCTACATTGATAGAAATAGAGATAAACGAACAACCTACAGATGATGAGCTGACCATAACCATTACAGATAATGGCAAGGGTATGACTGTCGAACAGGTGCAGAAGGTTACCGATCCTTATTTTACATCGCGTACCACCCGAAAGGTTGGACTTGGCATCCCGCTATTCAAGCAAAGTGCGGAACAAGGTGGAGGAGAATTTAGCATCACATCGGATATAAACGTTGGAACAAAAGTTACTGCGCAATTTGGGTACAGCCATATCGATAGGCCCGCTTTGGGAGATACCGCTAACGCCATTAGCCTGCTTGTCATGTCAAACCCTAATGTTGATTTTATATATACGCATACTGTTAACGAAGAATCGTACATATTCGATACACGCGAAGTGAAGGCTGTATTAGGCGACACCCCTATAAACAACACACAGGTAGTGAAGATGATAAACGATATGATTTCGGAAAATATTGTTGAAATACGAAAATATAGCTAATAAAATTACAATAAGCGATATATATTTGAATTATAGCTCTAATAATTATATATTCGCAAGCATACACTTACAAACATAAACAAAATATAAACTAAAATCAAAAAAACAAAACTTAGGAGGGCTCCTTATGGCAAAAGTAAAGTCTCTGGAAGACTTAAAAAAGCTGAAGAATCAGCTGGAAAATAACCTCAACTTACGAGAAAAAAGCGATAACCCCGATAGCTATGTACAGATAAAAATAGCTATGGCAACTTGCGGAATTGCTGCGGGCGCAAAAAAAGTTATGAATCGATTTATTGAAAAGGCTAACGAAGAAAAAATCGATTTAATAATAACTCAAACCGGCTGTATGGGCTACTGCTATGCTGAACCAACAGTAGAGGTAAAGCTTCCGGGCAAAGACCCCATCGTATTTGGCTTCGTTAACTCTCTAAAGGTTGACGAAATCATTGAAAAGTATATCAAAAACGGAGAGCTGATTGAAGGTATTATCCCCGTTAACTATCAAACTATTGATATTGATAAGGCTGAGTAAATAAATGTGCTATAAATACAGTAATTAAACCTATAAGCTAAACCAAACTACTCACTATACAAAAGAAAACATGACACAGTATAAAATGCATCTGTTGGTTTGCGGTGGTACAGGATGTAGAGCTTCGGAGAGCAAAAAAATAGTCGAAGAACTGCAAGCTGTACTAAGGACAAAAGGGCTTGATAATGATGTAAAAGTCGTTACTACCGGATGTTTCGGATTCTGCGAAAAAGGCCCTATTGTAAAGGTTATGCCCGACAATACGTTTTACGTTGAAGTAAAACCTAAAGATGCCGAAGAAATCATCAACGAACATATTATCAAAGGGCGTAAAGTTGAACGGCTGTTATACATAGACCCTAAGGATGACCAACATATTAGCGACTCGAAGCACATGGGCTTTTACCAAAAGCAAATTCGTATCGCTCTACGTAACTGCGGTTTTATCGACCCTGAAAACATTGAAGAATATATTGCTCGAGACGGTTATGCTGCATTAGGAAAAGCGCTGACAGAGCTAACCCCTCAGCAAACAATCGATATTATTAAAAAATCCGGTTTACGTGGTCGTGGCGGTGGCGGATTTCCTACAGGATTAAAATGGGAGTTTGCTGCCGGCTATAAAGACAACCAGAAATACGTTGTTTGTAACGCCGACGAAGGAGACCCCGGTGCTTTCATGGACCGTTCCATACTCGAAGGTGATCCCCACTCTATACTCGAAGCCATGACTATCTGCGGATACTGCATTGGCGCAACCAGAGGGTTAATCTACATTAGGGCAGAATACCCCTTAGCTATCCAGCGATTAAAGATAGCTATTGAACAAGCAAGAGAATATGGCTTACTTGGCGATGATATACTAGGCTCATCGCTAAACTTTGATATAGAGATACGCTATGGTGCTGGTGCATTTGTATGCGGAGAAGAAACAGCACTTATACACTCAATGGAAGGCGAACGTGGTGAACCCACTGTAAAACCTCCATTTCCGGCCGAATCAGGCTATCTCGGAAAACCTACCAACGTAAATAACGTTGAAACCTACGCAAGCATTCCCGTAATTATCCTTAAGGGGGACAAATGGTTTTCCAGCATTGGTACAGAAAAATCAAAAGGAACAAAAGTATTCGCACTTGCCGGAAAAATCAATAATGTGGGGCTTATCGAAGTGCCGATGGGCACTACTTTACGCGAAGTAATTTTTGAAATTGGTGGCGGAATTAAAAACGATAAAAAGTTTAAAGCAGTACAAACCGGAGGCCCCTCCGGCGGTTGCCTTACCGAGAAGCACCTAGATGTTCCAATAGACTTTGACAATCTACTTGCAGTAGGCTCTATGATGGGATCGGGCGGTATGATTGTAATGGACGAGGACGACTGCATGGTTTCTGTTGCAAAATTTTACCTCGAATTTACCGTTGAAGAATCGTGCGGTAAGTGCGCCCCCTGCCGTGTAGGAAACAAGCGTATGCAAGAAATCCTCGATCAAATCACCAAAGGAAACGGAACACCCGAAATGATTGATCAGCTCTATAACCTGGGTAGCGTTATTAAAGACACTGCTCTCTGTGGATTGGGACAAACCTCTCCCAACCCCATTCTCTCTACTTTACAAAACTTCCATGATGAATACGTAGCGCATGTGCATGATAAAAAATGCCCTGCCGGACAATGCCGCGCATTCATTCAGTACATGATTATTGCTAAGAAATGTACCGGATGTACGGCTTGTACAAGAGCTTGTCCTACCGGAGCTATTACCGGCGAAAGAAAGCAACCACACACTATCGATCAGCTTGCCTGCATAAAATGTGGAGCATGTATGCAAAAGTGTAAGTTTAACGCTATTGAAGTAATTTAGAGATATGGAAAAGATAACACTAACTATAGATAATAGAACGGTTGAAGTTGAAAACGGAACAACCGTTTACCAAGCAGCAAGGTCAATAGGCGTAAACGTTCCTGCTCTTTGCTATATGAACTTGGGGCATCTAGGCATTGAAAATTGTCCGGCAGGATGTAGAATTTGCGTGGTTGATGTTGAAGGTCGTAGAAACTTAGCCCCCTCCTGTTCTACTTTATGCACCAAAGGAATGGTTGTGAGGACCAACAGCCCTCGTGTACTTAACGCACGTAAAACCGTCTTAGAACTAATACTATCAGACCATCCAAAAGATTGTTTAGTATGTGCAAAATCGGGTAACTGCGAGCTGCAAGACTTGGCAATCAGAATGGGTATTCGTGAGATTCCGGGAGAAAAATACTCTGAAATGTCAACCTATCGTCAGGATACATCACCATCAATCATCCGCAATCTGGATAAGTGTGTGATGTGCAGGCGCTGCGAAACCATGTGCAATAAAGTACAAACTGTTGGTGCATTAAACGCTATCAACCGTGGATTTATGGCGGTTGTAGCACCCGCGTTTGAACGTAACTTAGAAGACTCTCCATGTACATTCTGTGGTCAATGTGCTGCCGTTTGTCCAACCGGTGCGCTTACAGAAGTTAACCATACCAACAGGCTTATAAAAGCGTTAGCCGACCCCTCTAAAACCGTTGTTGTGCAAACC
>JAVBOE010000081.1:0-3632 GCA_031550925.1 Bacteroidales bacterium
AAGTCAAACCCCGGCTTGTTACGTCCGGATAGTATATGAGATACATTCGAGCGTTGTACGCCTATAGCGTCGGCAAAACGAGCGGCAGTTATGCCCTCAGCCTCTATAAACTTTTGTATTCGGGTATTCATATTTGTAAACCTTAAATATTACAAATGTAATCAAAATATTAATTACAAATGTATATTTTATTGTTTTACATTTGTAACCCGAACATGTGCTTTAGATGCTAATTTTATAGAGATAACCCTTGAGTATGCTACTACTAAGCAAATACAGGGTATAGATATTACATTGTTGTATTTTATATCTAGGTAATACATCATTAACTACTGGTAATATGCATGTTAAATACTAATAATTGACCATAATCAGACGTATTCGTCTTTAAGCAGCGTAATTTATTGGAATATAACTTCAAATAAACTATATATAAGTCTGATTCTAATAATATTAAATACAAAAATACAATATGTTTATTTTTGTAAATCACACTATCTAGACTACAAATGTAAACCAACATTATCGACTTCTATCTGTTTACATTACTAATCAGGTATGGTAAAAATAAAAGCATCATTGTGTACAAATGTAACAAGATGCTTTTAAGAAATACCAAATCTATAAGCCGAGTTCTGTTCTCTCCTTTCGGAGAGCTTCTACCATTTATCTAAGCAACCTACCCCCCGACTCGGACGAGCAGCCCTTAGTGTCGGTATACATGGTCTTGCAAGCCGTGGATCGTACGGCCACCAATATCGCTACTGATGCCGGTGGGCTCTTACCCCGCCTTTTCACCCTTACCCTACTCTTTTACAAGCATGGCGGTTGTTTTCTGTTACGATTAGCTAGATCTCACAACCTACTGTTCTTTCAACAGCACGGTGCTCTGCCTTGCCCGGACTTTCCTCTTTACCATATAGATAAAGCGGTAGAACAATCTGGTGCTGCAAAGATAGTAAATAGCCTTACAATGCAATAATATACTAATATAACAATGTGACAATGAATGGTACACTCCCGCTTACGCCGAGTAAGCAGAGGCATACTTCGCTTTGTTTAGCCCCTAAATCCCCTAAAGGGGACTTTAAACCAGTACCTCTGGAAAGTCCCCTTTAGGGGATTTAGGAGTAACTGCAGAAGGTTCATTCAGCGTACACCACACAACGAGAGCAGCTACGGTTACCACTACACTCTGCATACCGGAATGTTTTAAACTATATAAATCACACTTAATGTTTCAGATTATAATATTTTTGATACTCAAAAATTACGATTTTTGACGATATGCCAAATCAGCTTGAAATATATTATCAAATATTGTTGTTATACTCAAAATTTATTAGTTTTGCCTCAAATACTATAAAACAGGTTTAATGGATACACTACTTTTACTAGGAAACGAGGCTATTGCTCAAGGTGCTATCGATGGTGGGCTATCGGGATGCTATGCTTACCCCGGAACACCCTCAACTGAGCTGATGGAGTACATACAGCATAACAAAGAGGCTGAGCAAAAAGGTATTCACCGTATATGGTCGACTAACGAAAAAACGGCCATGGAATCGGCTATGGGTATGTCTTATGCCGGTAAGCGGGCAATTGTAGCTTTTAAGCATGTAGGCTTAAACGTTGCTGCCGATGCTTTTATGAATGCTTCTGTTACGGGTGTTAACGGTGGTGTAGTCATACTTTCGGCAGACGATCCTTCGATGCACTCGTCTCAAAACGAGCAAGACTCGCGCATGTATGCAAAATTCGCGCTGCTTCCTCTTTTAGAACCCAGCAATCAGCAAGAAGCCTACGATATGGCATACGGTGCTTTTGAGCTGTCGGAGAAATTCGGCGTACCAGTAATGATGCGCCTTACAACCCGCTTAGCGCATTCTAGGGCGGGTATTATTCGTAAGCCTTCTAAGCCCCAAAATACGTTCCATTTTCCTGCCGATCCTAAGAAATTCATACTGTTACCGGCAATTGCCCGCTCTAACTATCATCAGCTGGTAATAAACCAAAAGGCGTTTGAAGAAGATTCTAACAATTCGCCATTCAACGCATACATCGAAGGCAACGATAAGAAGCTTGGTATCATTGCATCGGGAATAGGCTTTAACTATGTTATGGAGTGCTATCCCGACCGCAAGAATCCTCATCCTATTGTGAAGGTTACGCAATATCCTTTCCCTCGCAAGTATATCGAGAGGTTGTATAACGAGTGTGATGAAATACTGGTTGCAGAAGAAGGCTATCCGATTATAGAAGAGATGATGAAAGGGTACCTCAACACAACAAAGCCTATTCACGGCCGTTTAGATGGTTGGTTACCAAGAGAAGGAGAGCTTACACCTGTTGCGCTGTATAAAGCACTAGGAGTAGAGGTTCCAGCAGAAGCCACCATACCAACAGTAGTAAAACCACGTCCACCACAGCTTTGTCAGGGTTGTAGCCACAGAGATGTAGCAGAGATGATTAACGGTGCTGTTGCCGACTACGGAAAAGGACGTGTATTTGCCGATATCGGTTGCTATACGCTAACCAAAATGCCACCATTCGATACCATTGATACTTGTCTGGATATGGGCGCATCAATAACTATGGCTAAGGGTGCTGCCGATGCGGGCTTAGTTCCGGCTGTGGCGCTTATCGGAGACTCTACCTTTACACACTCCGGTATGACTGGCTTATTGGATGTTATTATGGAAAACACACCTATTACAGTCGTAATATCCGATAACTTTACTACAGGAATGACAGGTGGTCAAGACTCTGCTGCCACCAACCGCATAGTAGGTATTTGCAAGGGGCTTGGTGTTCCCCCTGAGCATATCAGGCTAATCAACCCGTTGAAGAAATTTGCTGATGAGAACCTTGCCATTATGAAAGAAGAAATGGCTTATATGGGCGTATCGGTGATTGTTGCTCAACGCGAATGTATCCAAACGTTCCAGCGTAAGGCAAAGGCAAAACGACAAGAAAAAGCAGCAGAATAACCAGAAAAGCAAACGATTATGAAAACAGATATAATACTAGCCGGAGTTGGCGGACAAGGAATTCTTTCGATAGCTGCAGTTATTGGGCATGCTGCTCTTAATAAAGGTCTATACATTAAGCAAGCCGAAGTACACGGTATGAGCCAACGTGGTGGCGATGTGCAGTCGCACCTACGTATATCGGATACGCCTATTGCATCCGACCTTATTCCTAACGGAGGTGCAGATATGATTCTTTCGGTAGAGCCAATGGAAGCGTTGCGCTACCTACCCTACCTGTCTCCAAACGGTTGGCTGATAACCAATACAACGCCATTTATAAATATTGAAGGCTACCCCAAAGTAGCTACAATAATGGCCGAAATCAATAAGGTAAAAAACCATGTAGCCATTGATGCCGATGCTATAGCAAAAGACCTTGGAATGCCCAAGTCATCTAATATTGTGATACTTGGGGCGGCATCCGCTCACTTAAATATCCCATACGAGGATTTTGAGTTGGGTATTCGTCAGCTATTCGGACGTAAGGGCGAAGATATGGTAAACGCAAATTTGAAAGCCTTAAAAGCCGGAAGAGACGCTAAGCAGTAAACATTCCTCTTAATACAAAATATTTACTGCAACGGTCATCAGAGTTTCTTC
>JAVBOE010000054.1:0-15253 GCA_031550925.1 Bacteroidales bacterium
CAATCGTCTGATGAGGGTGCTCTTACCGACCAGTTAGGCAGCCCCGTTCTGTGCGACAGCACCATGCGCGGGGTAAGCATTGCCGCCCACTCTTTATTTACAAACCTATCGATATTGGTATATTTACAGATAGGCTCGTCCAAGCTTATTTCTCCGTTATCTGCCATCTTAAGCACAATGTACGCAAACACGGGTTTGCTTAGCGATGCCGCCTGAAAAACGGTAGCACAATCTTCTCGTGCCGCAATGGAATCGCGCTGCGAAATCTCGAACGATAACACATGATCACCGTTGTGGTATTCCAGCTGCATCAACGGAATTTTTGCCTCTTGGGCAATGGCTTTTGTTTTTTCTACTAGAAGGTTATCGGCTTCCGACTTGGAAGAGTTACACGAGGTAGCTAGTGCGCTCATAATAAGTAGTGTGTAAAAACAGTTAGATTTCATGGTTTAGGTTTAGTAAAGCAAATATATCTGATTTTAGCGAGAAAAAAAGACAATAAGATAATTTGCTGATATGAGAATGTGCTAATGAAAAACCTAAGTCATTCAAAAAGCTAAATTTTGATCACTTAAACATTAATCATCAACAATTGAATTTAACTTTCTCTGATTGACGATTTTTTAAACCAAACTCTTTGTTATTTGCAAATTTTTAATATATTTGTATAAACTAGAGTCTTGAAGGATTTACCCCAAAATAACGTCTTATTTTTATAAGCAGGTATGTCTTTGAACACTACCATATACCCTCCGCGTAACGGCATAAAATGTTATCTCTTCCTAGGCAGAAGAGCATTGAAACCCATCATGTTATTTACCATAAATTTAAAAGCCATGAAAAAGATATTTTTAATCTTGCCTATTTGCTTTTTGTTCTTTGCCAATGGGTGTAAGGACGATGAAAATGAAAATCCTCTAATAGGAAACAAATGGAAGCTGGTCGGGTTTGTTGATGACCAAACAGGTATTATAAGAGAACCACAGCCCAACAATTGCAAGGAATGCTATTTGCTCTTCTTTAATACAAATGATGCATTTAGTGGTCATAGTTCTACGAATACACTATACGGAACATACTCTGCTAATTCCTCATCTCATACTATCCAATTTACCGAAATTGGAGGAACAAAAATAAATGAGCTATACGATGGAAGGGAGTTTGTAAACTCACTGAGTAATGTAGTTTCTTTCACCCTCTCAATAGAAGAATTGAAATTGTTTTATAATGACAACTTATATTTACTATTCAATCCTTACCTGCCATGAAAATACGAAAAATACTTATTATAACCATTATTACTTGTTTAACATGCTTTGACCTTTGTGCACAAATTAGCACGAATGAAGAGCCATACAGCTTCACGAGTACAGATAGATCGCTATCCTTAAGAAGAAGTACAGAAGAAGCCGTATTAGTATCGCTACCAGTAGAAAAAAAACAAATAGAAAAAGAAGATATAGATGATGAGGCAAATGGTATTCCTCCTCGCTTTGGATATTCAATACCTGTAAATTACAATATGGAAAATTCCGGTAGATGGACAAAGCTTGATGACGGAGGCAGGCTTTGGCAATTAACCATATATTCTCCTGGTGCTGTATCTATCAACTTACTTTATGATAAAATGTGGTTACCTGAGGGTGCTAAGTTCTACATATATAGTACGGATAAGAAGCAACATATTGGTGCTTTTACTACATTAAATAATAAAGGGGATAGAACAGAAATTGAGGGTTTTGCCACAGGTTTAGTGTATAGCGATAAAATTACGTTAGAGTATTATGAACCAATAAATGTTTCTCAATCTGGAGTAATATCAATCGCCCATGTTATTCATGGCTATAGATATATAAATATTTCCGAAAATATTTTGAAGTCCTTTGGTCAATCTGGAAACTGTAACGTAAATATTAATTGTCCTGAAGGAAATGGTTGGCAAGATGAGAAGAATGCGGTTGCTTTAATTCTTGTAAACGGGAATCGATATTGTACAGGTTCTCTCATCAATACTACAGCAAATGATTATAGACCGTTATTTCTAACAGCAGACCATTGTTTAGGCGGATGGGGAAATAATAATGTAAAATATGACGCTATCAGTAATCCTAATTTAAACCATTGGTCTTTTTACTGGAACTATGAGAGCCCTGCTTGTACAAATACAACTGAGCCTATACGCCTATCTACATCCGGAGCTGTTGTTGTTGCTAATAATGATGCATCAGATTTTGCCTTGCTCCGCCTTACAGAAAATCCCCATACAATATACAATACCTTTTATTTAGGATGGGACAGGTCTGGCAATGTTAGTTCGGGAGGTGTTGGTATCCACCACCCATCTGGTGATGTAAAGAAAATATCAACATATACTAGTGCACTTCAAACAGCAACATATTCAAATGTTGCTGGAGCACATTGGAGAGTCACGTGGGCTAGAACAAGCACCAATCATAGCATCACAGAAGGAGGATCATCAGGTTCTCCCCTCATTAATAGTAACCATCATGTAGTAGGGCAACTACACGGTGGCTCGGCCAGTTGTAGCAATTTATCCGGTCCAGATTATTATGGTAAATTCAACATTTCTTGGACAGGTAATAATGCAACAGATCCTCGTCGCCGTTTACGTGATTGGTTAGACCCTGTCGGAAGTAATCCAACTACTCTAAGTGGCAGTCCAATAGTTACAATTACTGGCCCCGAAGAGCTCTGCTCTTCTAACACAAGCTATAGTATTGCAAACCTCCCCACAGGAGCAACCGTTAATTGGAGCGTAAACAGTCATCTGCGTATAGTAAGCACATCAACAGATGGCAAAACCGTTACCATATCACCCTATAGCTCGTTGCGCGGTTTTACAGCCGGAATTATTACAGCAATAATAGCACACGGAGGGCAAACCATTACCGTAGCTAAAACCGTATATGGTGGACTGGATATAGTAATTCTAGGGCCTACTACTGTACCACAAACTACAGGGGCATCATATAAGGCTGAGCTGGCAGGTTATGTTTATCCTACTCCTTTTATCGAATACTACTCGTGGAGTGTAACCAATGGCAGCGTAATGTCGGGTAATATATCCGATGCCGAAATTATGTTCGGGATAGGCAACCGTACTTCTACCATTACGGTAACCTACGCCAACGGCTGTGGAGGGTATAGCACCGGTACGCTAAATGTTTATGTAAGCCGTGGTGGGATGAACTACTACTCTGCAGCCTACCCCAACCCTGCAAGCAGCAGCTTAACCATAGAGCGGGTACAAAATAGCGAAGAACTACAGGTAAAAAGCGCAACACCAAGCATGTTTACCGCTCAGCTATACAGTCTAAGCAGGCAGCTGGTACGCGAGCAAACGTTTAACGGTACGCAACTATCGCTGAATGTTTCTACCCTTCCTAATGGAACGTACTTTCTGAATATCATAGAGAACGGTAAGGTGGTAGAACAGCAAACAATAGTCGTAGCGCATTAGCTTTATAGGTTATCATAAGAGAAGCCTGCATAACAATGTTATGCAGGCTTCTTCTGTCTTCTAGCTAAAGCTGACTAGTAGCGGGCTTCGTCCGATACGGTTAGCTTTTTTCTACCTCTGGCGCGACGTGCAGCAAGCACACGACGTCCGTTAGGTGTTGACATCCTTTCTCTGAAACCGTGCTTGTTTCTTCTTTTCCTGTTCGAAGGTTGGAATGTTCTTTTCATCGCGATATAATTTTAATTCTGATTTTCAATTACTTACCTAAACATTTATAGATTTAGGGACTGCAAAGGTAGCTATTTTTTCTTTTCGTCCAAGAATTTTTTAATAATGCCACTGTGCTATATATAAAGAACACAATCTGCTTTAAAACAACTTCTATGGCAACTTAAAAGAAAAACAATAAGAGTGCAAAGATATAATAACAAATAAAATAGCAAACTATTTTACAACAGTTATTAGCTCATTTATGGGTGTAATTTACCCTTTATGTAGCTATCTTTGCCAACCCTAGGTTTACTAACACACAAACAATAAAATTTTGAATTAAACAGTTATGGCAAAAGAAATTAAGTTCAGCTTGCTTTATCGCGATATGTGGCAATCTTCCGGTAAGTACCAACCGCGTGTAGATCAGCTTAAGCAGATTGCTCCCGTTATTGTAGATATGGGTTGCTTTGCCCGCGTAGAGACCAACGGGGGCGCATTTGAACAAGTAAATCTACTTTACGGTGAGAATCCCAACATTGCTGTTCGCGAATTCGTAAAGCCCTTTAACCAGGCCGGAATTCTGACGCACATGCTCGATCGCGGTTTGAACGGACTACGAATGTTCCCCGTTCCTGCCGATGTGCGCAAGCTTATGTATAAAGTAAAACATTCTCAAGGAGTTGATATTACCCGTATTTTCGACGGGCTTAACGACCCTCGCAACGTTATCGCATCAATACAGTATGCTAAGGAAGGCGGAATGACAGCGCAAGCTTCTCTTTGTATTACCCACTCTCCTATCCATACCGTTGAGTATTATGTAAACCTTGCTCAACAGTTTATTGACGCCGGTGCCGACGAAATCTGCTTAAAAGATATGGCTGGTATCGGTCGTCCGCACAGCATTGGCCAAATCATAAAGGGTATCAGAGCAAAAAATCCGAAAATCGTTATAGATTACCACGGACACAGTGGTCCCGGATTCTCTGTTGCTTCTATGCTAGAGGCTGCCAAGAATGGCGTGGATATTATAGACGTTGCTATGGAGCCACTATCATGGGGTATGGTTCACCCGGACATTATTACCATTCAAGCGATGTTGAAAGATGCAGGCTTTAAAGTTGCCGACATCAACATGGATGCTTACATGGAAGCACGTCGTTTGACCCAAACTTTCATTGACGATTTCTTAGGCTACTTCATCGACCCAAGCAACAAGGTAATGACTTCGCTATTGGTTGGCTGCGGTCTTCCGGGAGGTATGATGGGTTCTATGATGTCCGACCTTAGGGGTATGCACGGTGCTATTAACATGGCGCTTCGTCAGAATAACAAACCTGAAGTTACGTTGAATAACTTGGTTGTTCAGCTGTTCAACGAAGTTGAGTATATATGGCCAATGCTAGGTTATCCTCCGTTGGTTACTCCGTTCAGCCAGTATGTAAAGAACATTGCGTTAATGAACATCTTCGCAATGGCTAAGGGCGAACCTCGCTTCTCTAATATCGATAAGGATAGCTGGAATATGATACTTGGTAAAGCCGGTAAGCTTCCTGGTAAGCTTGCTCCCGAAATTGTAGAGCTGGCCAAAAAACAAGGTCTTGAGTTCTACGATGGCGATCCTCAAGCACCATATCCTGATGAGCTGGAGAAATATCGTGCCGAAATGAGAGAAAACAAATGGGACTTCGGTGAAGATAACGAAGAGCTGTTTGAGTTTGCTATGCACGACCGTCAGTACCGCGACTTCAAATCGGGTATTGCAAAAGAGCGCTTCATTAAAGAGCTGGAAACAGCTAAAGAAAAAGCAAATGCTCCTCTTGTAGTACAACGTCCGATAATCGAAGTACCGCGCGTAGATATTGACAAGGTACTGGAGAAACATCCTAAGGCAACTCCTCTTCATGCACCTGCTAAAGGTCAAATTATATGGGAGTACGATGTGGAAGATACAGCAATGCCTCCAGCAGAAGGTAAGGCCGTAAAAGAAGGCGACGATGTATGCTTCGTTCAGGCTTACTATGGATTAGAGCCAGTAAAATCGCCTATCAAAGGAAAAATTGTCGCCACCTTCTTTGAGCAAGGCGCAAAAGTAAACAAGGGTGAAATATTAGCCTTTGTTGAATAAGTAGTCAATAGATTTATAGAAAAAGAGCCGGCTTAAAGCCGGCTCTTTTATTTTAGGTTATAACAAATAATTAAAGCATTCGAATTCCTTGGACTCTATTTGACGAAGATTTTTAAACCACATAGGCACATAGGAAAAAACTTATGTGTCCTATGTGCCTATGTGGTTCATCTTTTTCGTGATACGGCTTTTACTAAACCGTAGAAAGCAGTCCCTTAATTACAGATTCAGAAAAGCCATTCTTTTCCATAACATCCAGCCCTCTGAGCGTAACACCGCCGGGAGTTGTAACCTTATCAATCTCTTCTTGCGGCTGCGACTCATTGGCTTCAAGCATCGCGATTGCACCCTTCATGGTGGCGATAACAATACGCAAAGCGTCACTACGCGGAATACCCATTTGCTCGCCACCTATTGTAGCCGCATCAAGGTAGCGCAACGCGTAGCCAATGCCCGATGAGGAAAGGGATGTAACGGCAGTCATCAATCGTTCTTCTACCACAAATACCTCGCCTAACGCGTTAAAGAGATCTTTCACGTTTTCGTCCTGTGCCGATGTAGTGCCTTGTGGCGTAATAAACGTCACGCTTTTACCAAGCGAGATAGCCGTATTTGGAATTATACGATACAAAGGCAGCTCTCCCAAAGCATCAACTTGCAGGTATGTTTTCAGCTGATCGAATGTAACACCTGCCGCTATCGAGGCAACAATTTGTTTACTGCGATCTATGCTCTCAGAGATTTCATTCAGCACCTGCTCCATTAGCCAGGGCTTAACAGCAACAATAATTAGATCTACATCGGTTATAGCCTCACAATTATTAGGGGTATAGCTGATATGTATCCCGTCTTTAGCCAAGCTATCTGCCAATGCAGAACGTGGATCCGCAACGACAACACTATCAACAACCCTTACCCCTTTCTTGACAATAGCCGAAGCTATCGCACCTCCAATGTTCCCTGCGCCAATTATTGCTGCTTTCATTTTGTAAGTTTTGCACAAATATAGAAAAAATAGGCTATCGTTAATAACAAAGTGTAGCTAAATACAGATGGTCATAAATTTGTATATAACAACTATATACCATATATAAGTAAGATAATTATATTTATTGTAGTTAAATATCATATATAAATGTAATATAAACGCACCCAAATATGATAATTTATAATTCAAAAAATATCATACACATATAATTATCAAACAAACAGTGGTATGTTGGACGATTAATGTAGGTATTAAAAATGAGCTAAATAACACTAGCCCGGCTACATTAATAAGGTCTGATTTTTTGCAATTTAAATTAAGTATTTAACTTTGCAACGCTCAAAAAAGCAAGCAGTTAAACATCTATTAAGTCCCAAAAACAAATTGCATGAAAAAGATAGCCATACTAGCATTTCTTATTTTTGTAATCAGCTCATGCGCTACTACAAAATATACAAGCCCAAGAGGAATACGGCTGGGCATGACCAAGAATGAGGTTGCGGAACTTGTGGGCAAATCGTGCAAGCTGGTAAGTGCCAAGAAAACACCCGAAGGAATCTACGAAACAATGGAATACATAAAGTACCAAAAAGGTATGAGCGAGGAGATCTTTGTTTACTATTTCTTCAACGATGAATTAATTGAATGGTACACAGAAATTTTAGATGCGGGAGAGCGCAAAGGGTCTCATTCGAAACCGGATATGTCTCATAGAAGGCCCTAGCCTTAACAAAAGAACGCTCAGAGAGCTGCAAGGTTTCGCTAGAAGAAATTGCAGTTCTTTCTTTTTTTATAGATTAATTAATCATAACTTACTATCTTTGTTGGTTAACCGCAAGGTTCATGTGATATCATACAGGTCGACTACCTGTTTTACCTACTAATTTATAGCTATCAGTGAAAAATAACCGTGAAATAATAGAGAATATCTTAAAACAACGCGTCTTAGTGTTAGATGGAGGCTTGGGAACAATGGTGCAACGTTACAAGCTACAAGAAGAAGATTATCGGGGCGAACGTTTTAAAAATTCAGCCATCGATTTAAAAGGCAATAACGATTTACTTGTCCTTACCAAACCAAGCGTTATTCAGGAAATACACGAGGCTTACCTTACAGTTGGTGCCGATATTATAGAAACAAACACGCTAAACGCTAACGCCATATCGCTAGCGGAATATGGCATGGAAAGCCTGGCTTACGAGCTAAACCTTGAAGCCTCAAAGCTAGCCCGTAATGCGGCGGATAAGTTTAGCACTCCCAATAAACCTCGATTTGTAGCGGGTTCTATCGGACCAAGCTCCAAAGCTCTTTCTATTTCACCGGATGTAAACAACCCTGCAGCCCGCAGCATTACATTCGATGAGCTACGCAATACATATGTAGATCAGCTAAGAGGAATGGCAGATGGTGGAGTTGATATCTTTCTTATCGAAACTATTTTTGATACGCTGAACGCCAAAGCCGCTCTTGTTGCAATACAAGACTACAACGAGCAAAACAGTTGCGATATTCCTGTTATGATTTCGGCAACGCTCAGCGACTCCAGCGGTAGAACCCTTTCGGGGCAAACGCTCGAAGCGTTTTATACCTCTGTCTCTCACGTTAAGCTGTTAAGCCTTGGTCTTAACTGTGGACTTGGCGCAAAGCAAATGGCAGACCATATAGCAGAGCTGTCGTCATACTCTAAGTTTAACGTTTGTGCATATGCCAACGCCGGATACCCCGATCAATTCGGGAATTATAACGATACGCCCGAAGGCATGGCCGTATATGTTGAGCAAATGCTGAAAGATAAGCTGCTCAACATTGTTGGCGGATGCTGCGGTACAACTCCCGATCATATAGCACAATTTGCAGCTTTGTCAGAAAAGTATGCTCCGAGAGAAATTCCGGAATTCGGAACAATCAGTACATACTCCGGCATAGATGTGGTAAAGGTTTTACCGCATAGCAACTTTATTAATATCGGTGAACGAACCAACGTTGCGGGGTCTAAAAAGTTCGCGCGCCTCATCAGAGAGCAGAAGTACGAAGAGGCTATATCTATTGCACACCAACAAGTACAAGATGGCGCGCAAATCATAGATGTATGTATGGATGATGCCATGCTGGATGCCGCTAAAGAGATGACCACATTCTTAAACCTAATGGCATCCGAGCCGGATATCGCAATACTACCCGTAATGATAGACTCATCAAAATGGGAGGTGATTGAGGCCGGATTAAAATGCACACAAGGTAAATCTATAGTCAACTCTATCAGCCTGAAAGAGGGCGAAGAAGCATTTCTTGCTAAGGCAAAGCATATCCACAAATACGGAGCAGCAACAGTTGTAATGCTTTTCGATGAACAAGGACAGGCCGATACCTACGAACGAAAAATAAAAATAGCAGAGCGATCATACCGTTTGCTGGTAGATAAAATCGGATTCCCCCCCGAAGATATTATCATAGACCCCAATATTCTTGCCATATCTACAGGAATGGAAGAGCACAACGATTATGCTGTTGCGTTTATCAAAACCTGTAAATGGATAAAAGAAAATCTTCCGTATGCTAAGATTAGCGGGGGTGTGAGTAATCTTTCATTTTCATATCGCGGAAACGATAAAGTACGCGAAGCCATGCATTCGGTCTTTCTATATCATGCCATACAAGCAGGCATGGACATGGGAATTGTAAATCCGGGGCAGCTGACCGTATATAGCGATATTGAGCCCGAATTGCTGAAGCTGACCGAAGACGTTGTGCTGAATCGCCGTATTGATGCCTCCGACAGGCTTATTGCATACGCAAGCCAAATGGTTGACGACAAGGCGAACAAAGAAGGAAAGAAAGAGGAAGATTGGCGTAAACAACCGCCTGTAGAACGGTTACAGCACGCAATGGTTAAAGGCATTGCCGATTATGTAGAACAAGATATTGCAGAGCTGCTTCCTTCATACTCCTCTCCTATTGGTATTATTGAAGGGCCTTTAATGAACGGAATGAACCAAGTGGGCACACTATTTGGTGAAGGAAAAATGTTTTTGCCGCAGGTAGTAAAAAGCGCGCGTGTAATGAAACGCGCCGTTGCCTATCTTGAACCGCTTATACAAAAAGAAAAAGAGCAGAATAATTCGACCCACGCTCCGGGACAAATACTGCTTGCCACCGTAAAAGGCGATGTACCCGATATCGGTCAAAACATTGTTGGCGTTGTGCTTAGCTGCAACGGCTATGATGTGGTTGACTTGGGTGTAATGGTTCCTACTCAAAAAATCATTGAAACGGCTATTGCGATAAAAGCAGATATTATAGGGCTAAGCGGGCTTATCACACCATCGCTTGACGAGATGGTAAATGTTGCCACAGAAATGGAGAAAAAGGGGTTGCGCACTCCGTTGATAGTAGGTGGCGCTGCAACCAGTCCATTGCATACTGCTGTTGCCATACAACCAAAGTATAATGAAGGCGTTATTCACGTAAAAGATGCCTCGCAGATAGCGCTCGTGGCAAAGAATTTACTATCGGAAAATCAACAGGATTCATATATCAGTAGCATCAATAGTGAGTATGCAAAGCTTCGCTCGGATTACGAGAAAAAACAGGAGGAAAAATCACTCATTTCTCTGGAAGAAGCACGAAAAAAGAAAATTGTCATTGATTGGAACAAAGAAATTATTCCGACTCCAAAGGCTTTAGGTATAACGGTTTTTGACGACCACCCTATCGACGAGCTGATTCCATACATTAACTGGACTGCGTTTTTCTACTCTTGGGGGCTAAAAGGGCAATATCCCAACATATTCGACCATTCAACAATGGGAGACGAAGCAAAGAGTTTATATAACGATGCAAACTCTCTTTTGAAAAAAATCGCAGATAATAAGCTTTACACAGCCAAGGCTGTTGTGGGCATATTCCCCGCATCATCAAAAGATGAAGATATACTTGTTTACGCTGATAACGAACGTTCTTCTGTTGCTGCTACCATACACATGCTTCGTAATCAGGAGCGAAAAGCAGCTGGAAGCAACAATAACTCATTAGCCGATTTTATTGCTCCGCTTGACTCAAACAGAAAGGACTATATTGGTCTGTTTACTGCCACTGCCGGAATTGGTGCAGAGGTATTAGCAAATAAGTATAAAGAGGAGAAAGACGAATATCATTCTATTCTTGCAAAAATTCTTGCAGACCGCCTAGTCGAAGCCTTTTCAGAGTTACTGCATGAGAAAACAAAAGATGAACTGTGGGGTTTTCCTGAAAGTATAAGTGGAATTCGTCCAGCCTTTGGTTATCCCGTATGCCCTGAGCATAGCGAGAAGAAAACAGCATTTGAACTGCTAAGCACCGAAAAAAATACAGGCATTCAGCTTACCGAAAATTATGCGATGAGTCCCGCTGCATCGGTCTGCGGACTATACTTTGCTAATCCTCAGGCACACTATTTCAGCGTAGGTGCAATAGGTAGCGATCAAACAAAGTTATACGCCGAAAGAAAAAATATAACAGAAGAAGAAGCAACCAGACTGCTTGCTCAAAACAGGCAGCAATAAGCTAATCCAAGATTTACCAAAATGAAAGTACACGAAATAATCCAACAATCCGATAAGACACTCCTTACACTCGAACTGCTTCCACCCGTTAAGGGGAGCAACTTTGATGAGATTGCATCCACCATAGAATCGTTAGTAGAATTCAACCCTGCATACGTAAATATTACCTATCATCGTGCCGATGTCGTTACTACCAAGAACAGCAAGGGAGAAACAGAAAAGCATATTACAAAAAAGCGTCCCGGAACGGTTAGCATCGCCGCAGCCATAAAGTATAAGTATGGCTTAGAGGTAGTGCCACACATCGTTTGCGGAGGTTTTACCAAAGAAGAAACCGAAGATGCTTTAATTGATCTCAACTTTTTATCGATACAAAATGTGCTGGCATTACGTGGTGATAAGCGTAAGAATGATGAGCATTTTGAGGGAGATGAGAACGGTCATGCGCATGCCATAGATCTGCTAAAACAGATAAAAAACATGAACAAGGGCATCTACCTGCACTCTGAAATATCAAATGCTGTCGCCACCGATTTTTCTGTTGGTGTAGCAGGTTACCCCGAAATACACGGAGACGCCGAAAGCATGGAGCAAGACCTTGCATACCTCAAGCAAAAAGTTGATGCCGGCGCCGACTATATCGTTACCCAAATGTTTTTTGATAATGCTGCTTTTATTCGCTTTGTTGAGAAATGTAGAAGTATGGGAATCACAACTCCTATTATCCCCGGGCTTAAACCTATATCGGTAAAGCGCCAGCTGGATATTCTTCCGGAGACTTTTCATCTTGCTATTCCGGAAGATTTAAAGAAGGAAGTGGAAAAATGCAAAGACGAGAAAACCGTTAAACAAGTTGGTATAGAGTGGGCTATTGCTCAATGTAAAGAACTGAAAAAATTTGGTGTTCCCGCTCTACACTTTTACACTATGGGCAGACCCGATAATATAGTGGCTATTTGTAAAGAGATTTTCTAAGCTAATTTTTTGTCATTTCGAGCATAGCGAGAACCGTCAGCTCGGCGAAGCCAAATCTCCTCAATAATCGCAAATCGCTGGCTAGCGCACGCTGCAAAAGTCCCCTTTAGGGGATTTAGGGGTAAATGCACTGTTGCCTAATTCAGCATACTACTACTTTTCAGGAGATTTCTTGCTACGCTCAAAATGACGGGTATATATAAAATAAGCTTACCTTTGTAGCTCAAAATATGTAATATAAATGAACTCCGAAGTATTAGACTTGTTACTGCATAACAACCTCTTTAAAACGGTTGCCAACAAAATACAAAACAACACACGGGTAACTTCCGAAGAAGGGCTTGCTTTATACGAAAGTAACCAGCTGGCCGTACTGGGCTTACTGGCAAATATGAAGCGTGAGCAGCTGAATGGTCTCAATGTTTATTTTAATCGCAATTTCCATATAGAGCCTACCAACATTTGCATTCATAGCTGTAAGTTCTGTTCGTATCGTCGTAAGAAAAACGAAGAAGGGGTGTGGGATTACAGCATAGAAGATATGCTGAACATTTGTCGAAAGTACGTAGGACAAGGCATCACAGAAGTACATATAGTTGGCGGCGTTCATCCAGATCATAATTTAGAGTACTACGCCGAGCTGATTCGCGAAGTAAAGAAAATACTACCCAACGCACACATCAAAGCCTTTACTGCCGTTGAGCTTGACTACATGATAAAGCAATCGGGATTTGACTGGGCAGAAGGGTTACAACGCTTGAAAGAAGCAGGGCTCGATTCTATTCCCGGTGGTGGCGCTGAAATTTTCGACGAAAAAATACGTGCGGAAATATGCGAGCAAAAATCGCAATCGGCTACATGGCTTGGCATACATGAGGCCGCTCATAAACAAGGTATTCCGTCTAATGCAACTATGCTATATGGACATATTGAAAGCTATGCTCACCGCATCGATCACCTTAACCGCTTACGCGAGCTGCAAGACAAAACCGGAGGCTTCAACGCATTCATACCGCTTAAATATAAAAAGTACCATAACTCTATGCAGCAGATTGGCGAAGTTAGCGTTGTTGAGGTGCTGAAAAACTTTGCGGTTTGTCGTATTATGCTTGATAATATTCCGCATATAAAATCATACTGGCCTATGCTGGGTAAGGAGCTGGCAACCATCGCCCTCTCTTTTGGTGCCGATGATATGGACGGAACAATTGATGATACTACCAAAATATACTCTATGGCAGGTGCCGAAGAAACCAATCCGGCCCTTACATCAGATGCTATGGTTGATATGATTAAGAAGGCAGGGTTTACTCCTATAGAAAGAGATTCTGTTTACAATATTGTGCGGACTTATTAAGCTCTATTCCTTTACCCCTAAATCCCCTAAAGGGGACTTTCTGGAAGTGCAGAATTAGCCCGAGTCCGCTGAAAGAACATGCGATACGTATGCATGTAGTTCTCCAAATAAGGCTTTCTCTTTTGTAACGAATTTACATTTTACATTGGCTATTCAACTATGGCAAACAACTTGCAGTATGGCAATTAGCCAGGACAACGCTTCCCACGAGAAAACAGGCTAGTCTATGAAAAGCCACTAGCGTCGGGCCACCTTGATCTTTTGTTCTACATTTTTTTACACTATTTCTACTACGCCAAGCCAACAGGCATACGTTGCCAATAACAGATAGTTGTCTATTTTTATAATACCTCTGGAGCTGTCTGAGCAGCCGTCTTTCGATTTATATTCTTTGATGACTTGCTTGTATTTCAATTCGGGAATTTCGCCCGAAGCATCTATTACACATACGGCAGGTGCGTGGTCTCTACTTTCGATGGCTTTCCCCAATACATAAATACGATCTCCTTCACGCACAAATTGTTTGCCAAGTCCTACTCCCGTTTTTGCCGATTTTACCCGCTTTGCTGTTGCAGGGTTGGAGACATCTATTTTCAGTACGTTTTCATCTTTGCCACCAAGTATCAAAACGCTTTCCCCTTCTATCCACCATTCAATATTTGAAGGTATCACGAACTGTGTGGGAATATCTTTTATTTCTGTAAGTTCGTCTTTTTTTAACTCAAATAGCCGAACGCCGTCGAACCCTCTTGAGCCGCCTTTGGTTATCAATAAAGATTCATGCACTACAATATCGTTTATACTATCTTTCCAAGCAAGCAAAGTATTTACTTCTCCTGTAGGCAAAATCTCCATAATGCCACCTTTCCTCCCTGCTGCATAAATTTTCCCGTTGCTGAGGTACAAGCCGTTTATCTCCACACCTTCATCCTGCACTACGATTTCCTGTTTCTGCGTAATATGCAAAGGGTCTGAAACATCCAATATATGAATATGTTCTTCTTTTTCACGAGTCCGTTTTCCCCACACATACAGCTCATCGCCGAACAATCTCATATTGTTTCGGAAAGTCGGAAAAGGGAATTCCGCTACTTTCTGTAAGTTTCTAATGTCTTTGGTATCCCAAACCGATAAAAACCGTTGTTGATGGATAATGAGATAACTTTTGTGCAATATCATTCCCACCAAATTTTTAATTTCCAACTCATTGGTTGGGCAATCTACATACTTGAATTCCATAATTTGTTTCCTAATACAATCTTAATATTACCTACCCGTAGTGCATTTAGATAAATAAAAAGAAGTTGCTCATTATCAATAAAATGATTATACTTGATTGTCTGACAAACAATTAAATAAGATGAGCAACTTTAGCGCAAATTACGAAAAAATACTGGAAACCATTCAGCAAGCTGAAAAGAGGACGAACTTTGTGCACCAAATCCGCAAGCCCCGCTTGTCTGACATCGAGTTAGTAGCTGTTGATTTGACATCGGAGTACATGAGTATTGATTCAGAGCACCAGCTTTTCAGGATCCTTCCATCCCATCTGCGGGAACGGATTGAACG
>JAVBOE010000129.1:0-24330 GCA_031550925.1 Bacteroidales bacterium
TAGTATTTCTAACGCAATTGCGGCACATGCTTCGGCGTCGGCAAGCGCATGATGGTGGTGCTCTAAGCTATAGCCAACATGGGCAGCAACGGTGTGCAGCTTATGGTTGGGTAGTTCCTTATATGTGCGACGTGAAGCGCGACATGTGCACAAAAATGTATAATTAGGGTAGGGAATGCCGTATAGCGTATGAGCCGCCCGCAAACACCCTTCGTCAAAAGGGCTATTGTGCGCTATCAGCGGTAAGCCAATAATCGAAGGGGCTATTTCTCTCCACACCTCAGGAAAATCGGGCGATTGAGCGGTATCCGGATGAGTTATCCCATGTATTTGCGTATTCCAGTAGCTGTAAAAGTTAGGACGGGGACGGATGAGACGATATATTTTTTCAGCGATTATACCTTCTCGCACCACTACCACTCCAACGCTGCATACGCTTGACGGGCTGCCATTGGCTGTTTCAAAATCTATCGCAGCAAAGTTTTTTATCATTTAGAACTCGTCAATATGTAGATCTTCTCTAAACTTATCCAGCCGTTTTTGTAAACGTTCAGTAACCTCCTTATATTCTTTCTTTCCGTATAGATTGTTTACCTCGTATGGATCCGTTTGCAGGTCATACAGCTCGTTGCAGTTAAGCGTATCGCCTGCATCTTTGCCATATCCCTCGCTGTAGTAATGAATCAGCTTATAGCGGCTATCGCGCACGCCATCGTGCTTGCGTGCTTCGGGCGATCCGGGGTAGTCGTAGTAGTGGTAGTAAAGGTAGGTTCTCCATCCTTCGGGCGTTGTTCCACCAAATAGCGGAATTAACGATGTTCCCTCCATATACTCCGGCTTCTCAATGCCGGCAACGTCAAGAAAAGTAGGAGCGAAATCAATATTTTGTACCAATGCCTCGCATGATATTGCCTGCTTTATCTTTTGAGGGTAGCGAATAATAAGCGGTGTACGGAACGATTCTTCGTACATAAAACGCTTATCATACAAACCGTGCTCGCCCATATAGTGTCCTTGGTCTGATGTGTAAACAATAATGGTATTCTCAAGCAAGCCCTCTTGCTCCAGGTAGGCTATAAGCCGCCCCACCTCGTCGTCAACAGATTTGATACAACGCAGGTAGTCCTTCATGTATCGCTGATATTTCCACTCCGTCAGCTCTTTGCCTTGAGGCGGGTTATCTACAAACTGTTTATTGTTGGCGGCGTATCCGTTATCCCAAGCCTTTCGTTGTTCGGGAGTCATTCTGCCAACGAACGATTGCCACAAAGCTATATGTTTTTCATTTTTGTAGGGCTCAATATTTTTCAGCTCATCTAGCTTTAAATCATATATCAGCATCATGTCGTTCGCAATACTCATAGTTTGCGCGCGTAGAGGCGAACAGCGTGTTTCGTAGTCATCCCAAAACGTTTCCGGAGTGGGGAAGGTGATATCCTCGTATAGCCCTATGTATTTTTCTTCGGGCATCCAGTTGCGATGGGGTGCTTTATGGTGTACCAACAGGCAAAAGGGCTTGCTCTTATCACGTTGCTCAAGAAACTCTATCGAGTGGTCGGTAATGAGCGCAGTAGCATAGCCTTCTTCCCTTATATATTTGCCATTTGTAGCCTTTGTTCTGAATTCCGGATTGTAGTAGTGCCCCTGGTCATATAAAACGCAGTAATGGTCGAAACCCTTTGGCTCGCACTGCATGTGCCACTTGCCAACTACTGCCGTTTGGTAGCCATTTGCTTGAAGCAGCTCGGTAAAAAACACCTTCGTTGTATCAATACCTTTACCCAACTTCCTCTGTCCGTTCTGATGGCTGTACAAGCCTGTCATCAGGCAAGCCCTGCTGGGGGTTGAAATAGAATTTTCGACAAAGGCTTTTTGAAATGTTACCCCTTCCGATGCTAAGTGATCGATATTTGGCGTAGGAGCAAGCTTGGAAACCGGATGCCCGTATGCGCTTATGGTTTGATACGAGTGGTCGTCCGTCATGATATGAATAATATTCAACCTTTCTTCCTCCGGCTTTTCCGTCTTATCTTTTTGTTGAGCGGCAACAGGAATGCTGTACAGCAAGGCTGCTGCCAATATCGGGCTCTTGTATTCCATCGTATTGGGGTTAAGTTTACCAAACAAAGATAACAAAAATCAAGACCACCTGATGCTCACCCCCTCCCGAAGGGTGAGGAAAACTCCCTCCCTTGGGGAGGGCTGGGGTGGGTGACTATGCGCCAATAAGATTGCTTAGAAAAATAGTGAGTGAAATTTACACATGGTCTATGCAAACAAAACACTGCTTGGTGTGTTTAGTTGTGTATATAACTAAATTAAACAACACATGAAATCTCAACTACTATATTCCTTAATAATCGTTGCAAGCCTTTCTTTTTCGGCATGCCGTCAAGGAGAATCAAAAAAACAAGACAATAAACCAGCTGTTACTCACGAAAATATGGTTTTAATTCCTTCGGGAGAATTTACCATGGGCACTGATGACGAAAATAGTATGGCTAACGAACGACCGTCGCACAAAGTGAAGGTAGAAAACTTTTGGATAGACAAATACGATGTTACCAATGCTGAATTTCGAAAATTTGTAGAAGCAACAGGTTATGTTACCACAGCCGAAAGACCCATAGATTGGAACGAAATCAAAAAACAACTTCCACCGGATACTCCAAAGCCCGACGATGCATTGTTGCAACCGGGGTCGTTGGTTTATACACCTCCGCAGAGCAAGGTAGATTTGAACGACTTGAGTGGCTGGTGGACATGGACACCGGGTGCCAATTGGAAACATCCTCAGGGACCTGAAAGCAATATCGACGGTAAAGATAGCTACCCAGTTGTACAAGTTTCGTGGGAAGATGCTATGGCTTACGCCAAATGGGCAAAAAAACGTTTGCCTACCGAAGCCGAATGGGAGTATGCCAGCCGTGGAAAATCGGAAAATACACGCTACTACTGGGGCAACGAGTTTTTGAACGATGGCAAATACATGGCAAATACTTATACCGGCGATTTTCCTTACAACAACACCGCAGCCGATGGTTATGCTGGCTTAGCACCCGTGGGTTCTTTTCCGGCTAACGGGTATGGCTTATATGATATGGCGGGTAACGTTTGGAATTGGACTGCCGATGTGTATATTGCAGAAAATCACGCGCAAACCTGTGCTATGAATTGCGATATGACCAACGAAAATCCCATAAGCACAACAGCAAATACCACCAACGAAGCAAGACGTGTAACCAAAGGCGGTTCGTTCCTTTGCAACCCATCATACTGCGAAAGCTACCGCCCCACCGCACGCAGAGGTACACCTTACGATACGGGAATGGGACACATTGGTTTTCGTTGTGTGCAAGATATTTGAACTTTTTTAAGTTGCTAGAGCCTGTTTACAGTATTCCTGTATAACAGGCTTCATCTTTAAGTAGTCGGCGGGTAGCTTATAGCCATAGCTGGTCATTTTTTCCTCAAGCGATTGTACTACCTGCTTTAACACCTCCTTATCTATCCAGAGTATATCGATAATAACCTCGGGGTAGTACTTTCTATTGAGGATATCAGGGATAAAGAGGTTGAGCTTGAAGCAAGGTCTATTACTATCAACAATAATAACACATTCAATGATAATAGTACCAGTTCAGGTATGAATGGTTATGTTAATGAAAATAATACTAACTCAAAAGAACTAATCTTAGAGCTATGTGCTGAAAAGGGTAAGCAGATTGAGAAAATGTTTGAATCGCTCAACAAAATACTCGAAATTGATAAGCAGCAACGAGAAGAGCTGACGAAGGTGTTAGGGAAGAGATAGAATAATGTAAAGGAGGTCTAAGACCTCCTTTTTTATGTGGATAAGTGCCTATTTGTTAGGCTAAAAGTATATCAGATAGTTAGCTAGAAATTGTATGAAAAACAGCTTAGCCATTACATGGATCAGGTTGCTCAAAACAAGGGTCGAAGCAAACCTGAGTCCCTATTCTAAGTCCATATTCACAATCTATGCATACAATTTTGCATCCTCCGCCACCAATTGTTTCTCTTTTTTCTTCTATTGATAGCACATTGCTATCAGTGATTATCAAATTTTGTAATGATAACTTTTTCATAGTGTTATTGTTTTTAAGGTTAATACTCAAAGTAGCTCATCAGTATAATAACATATATTGTTTAGCCCATGCTTAGAAGGGTTAACCGGTGTAGCTTAGCAGGCTATAAAAGGGAGCTGAAACACTCCCTTTTGCCTTAACCGCAGCTGCGAGGTATGCAAGTGGTGCTCCATAAACATCCGTATTCATCCATATCGCAGCAGCAATAGCCGCTACCACCCGTTAGTTGCTTCTTCTCATCTGTTGAGAGTAGGCTTTCTGCATCCAACTCCAAGTTGGCTAGCTTAATCTTTTTCATGGCTTTTGTTTTAGTTAAACATTTCCAAATATAATAATATTTTAACTATATAGCATGATTAAATATTAAAAAATTAGTATATTCGTATGCTAATTATAGTATATATTTTTTATGCTATTGTTGAACATTAAAAACAAAATGTCATGAAAAAGCTATCGTTACACATGCTCAGCTTGGAAGCAAACAACCTGCTTTCAAAAGGAGAAAAAAGAGCCATTCTTGGCGGATTTGATCCTGATGTAAACCCCTGTTCAAAGGATATACCTATTCACTGTGGTTGTGGAATTTGTGTGAATAATGTGAAGGAATGTACAGCCATCATCATTCCCGAGTATTGTTTTCCTATAGATGTTTAGTAAAACCTCACCTACATCAAACTACAAAGCGGCACCATAGTAGTGCCGCTTTTTCTTATAAACAGTCATAACCAGCAACTTCTCTCACTTCACATTGCATATTGCTATTAAGTAGGGGTTACTGCTGATTTTGCTCTACTTAAACAGCTCCTGTAGCTGGCTAAGTGCCATTTTATACCCTTCTTCAAACCCCATTTCTAGAATTTTCTTCATATCCTCCTCGCTGGCAAACGTTATAACGGTATTTACCTTAACTCCGCCAACTTCTTCCCAAAAGTCATACCTCCAAACCAGCCGGGGCAGGTTGGTATCTATTTCTCCCTTTTCGTTACAAAAGGCATCGGAGGCCTCAAAGGATTTATTGGGTTGTATTTTCTTATACACCGAAATGCTCCAGAATTTTTCTCCTTTGGGCGACAGCATGTAGTACAACCACTGTCCGCCTTCCCTAAAATCCATTGATTTTGTGATAGCCTGAAAAGGTTTGGGTGCAAACCATTTTTCCAGCGTCTTTGGATTAGTGAACGCATCCCAAACCACGCTTAACGGAGCGTTAAACCTGTTGGCAACGGTTATCTTTCTGTTGGGGTAATCTTTATCAAATGTAGCAGCCGAATTTTTCATATCTCTGTGCTTTACGATTTGTTACGCCTGCAGGCAAATTAAATGCCATACAACGCCAAACTTGTCTTTTACCACACCAAATAGCGGGCTGTAAAAGGTAGGAGCAAGCTCCATTAGTATTTTTCCGCCTACTTTCAGCTTATCATATGCTTTTTGAACGTCATCCTTTTTGGAGAAAGGAACAGCGAGAGAAACCATATCGCCGGACGTAATTCCCTGCGAAGAATCACCTATCCACACTTGGGTGCCGTTCATGGTCATTTCGGCATGTAGCACAAAGCTATCCGTTTCTTTTGGGAACTTCGACTTTAAGTCGGCAGGCATATCCTTGTAAAGCTGAACCTTTTTATCTTTTATTTCGAAAGCTGTTTCGTAAAAAGCAATGGCCTCAGCAGCCTGTCCTGCAAAGTTGATAAATGGAGTAATCATAATTTTTCAATTTTAAGCTTATTGCCTTAGGTAACGTTTTACGCTCTTAAAAGTTTATATTTGTATAAAAATACTAATTTTATTACTATGAGAACTCTTGCTTTTATTGTAATTATCTGCCTGCTGGCGCTAAGCTGCAAAAAGGATGACGACGATGTTGCGTTGATTGGAACATATTCGCTATCACAACAAATGAAGGTGGGGCAGGTACGCATGTACACATCAACAGGAGAGGTAACGAATGGAACTGTTATTAAGAATTTTCTGAAGAAAGGCATAAAGGATATGGAAGACCACACAATAGATTATTCAGACTATTTTCATTTGGCCCGTTTTACTATCCCACTCACATTGGATGAAGATGAGCATTGTGAGGTGAAATTTTATAATGATACCCAAGCAACGATAAATTGCCGTTTGTTATCTGTATTTACTGATGGCGATTTTGAAGCAGAGGTCATTAAACAAGGGTCATTAGCAATCCTTACAGGTAGCATCGGAAATGAAAATTCGGCGAAGCCTAGTGATATAAATGGGTATTTTAACGGGAGTAATAACCTTGATAAGGTTGTATACTTTATTATGGAGCCAACCAGTAGTGGTGCTTTTTTCAACCGAGGACGAATAAATATCCCATTGGTTGTGAAAAATGGCAAAGTAGCAATACCTGTTCTTATCTTTCTTTACTGGCATAATAATGCTCCTCATCAGGTTACTTTTGGCTATCAACAGCATTGGAATCTTGCTAATGAAGCATACCTGAAAAACCTTTCAGTTCATGATACAGTGGTTGTCCAGGAAGGACAAATTATACTGCAAAAGCAATAATTCTTGAAGTTCTGACTATTATTTCCCGATGCAAAAGTTAGCAAAAATATTGCCCAAAATATCATCTGTAGTAATCTGTCCGGTAATCTCACCTAAATGATTCATACACTCGCGGATATCTTGCGCCAGAAAGTCGTGGGAGATGCCTTTATCCATTCCGTCTATGGCGCGTTCAAGGGCGGTTAGGGCATGAGTTAGGGCTTGGTAGTGGCGCAGGTTGGTAACAATAACGTCATTGTCATCAACATTGGGCAGGTTGGCGGCTTTAATGAGCCATTGCTCCAGTAAGGCTATGTTTTCGCCCTTTTTTGCCGATAGCAAGAGCATTTCCTTACCTAGGCGACGGTAATACTCTAGCTGCTGTGCTTGTTGCTCGGCAGTCTGCATATCAGCCTTATTCAGCACCAGCAGTAGCTGCTTATTTTGAGCTTTATCCAAAATATCAGCTGCCAGCACCTCTATGTTTACGTTATCTCGGATAACATCCAGCACCCATAGCACAATGCTTGCCTGCGACAGCTTTCGGTAGCTGCGCTCTATGCCTAGGGTCTCAATTTTGTCGCGGGTATCGCGTATGCCTGCGGTATCAATAAAGCGAAACAGCTGTCCTTGCACAGTAATGGTATCTTCAATTACATCACGGGTAGTACCATGAATATCAGAGACTATAGCCTTATCTTCTTTAAGCAATGCATTAAGTAAAGTGGACTTACCGGTGTTGGTTTCGCCAATAATGGCAACCGGTATACCGTTCTTGATGGCGTTGCCCGCGCTAAACGAATCGGCCAACTTGCAGATAACCGCCGCAATTTCTGTTGCTGTGGTTCTTAGCTGAGAACGGTCAGCAAACTCTACGTCTTCTTCGCTAAAATCGAGTTCAAGCTCTATTAACGATACAAAGTTCAGCAGCCCTTCTCTTAACAGCTGCAGCTGGTGGCTAAACCCTCCACGCATCTGGTTAATGGCCAGCCTATGCGCTGCTGCCGATGATGAGGCAATAAGGTCGGCCACCCCCTCGGCTTGCGATAAGTCCATCTTACCATTAAGAAATGCCCTTTGACTGAATTCGCCTGGGGCAGCCAGCTGTGCTCCTTGCTCAATAAATAGCTGTAATATACGCTGTTGAATATATGTTGAGCCATGACAGCTGATTTCTACCGTATCCTCTCCGGTAAACGAATGAGGAGCACGAAATATGCTAACAACCACTTCATCAATCACTTCACTGCCTTTACAAAGTTCTCCGAAGTGAACGGTACCGGTTTTTTGGTCTGCCAACTTCTTATTGACAGGAGAGTGAAACAGCCCTTCAACCAGCTCTATAGCTTCAGGACCACTAACCCTTATTGTAGCAATAGCGCCTTTACCCGACGCTGTCGAAATGGCAGCAATTGTTGATACCTCGCTCATCATTGTTGTTATTAGGCTTACAAAGATAGCGGTTTTTAGTTAGATATACAGACTAATGGCTAATAGTGAGCATATTCACTGTAAATCAAATAATTAACATTAATATAACTTTATTGTTTTGTTTAAAAACATGATTGTTATATTTATAATTAATGTTTTGATTTACACTAATTTATTTTATTAGTAAACATGATGGCAAAATTTGGTTCTGTTGATAACTTTTATCCGACTTGCTAATCTGCCATAGTTGCAGATAGCTATAGTAAAAAAATAGCTAGTAATGGCTGTCATATAGATATTATTGCTATTTTTACCAATTAACCTGATAACAAAAACAGAGAGATATGAGTCATAAATTGCTTTTAGTGGACGATGAGGTTGATACCCTGGAGTTTCTCTCATACAATCTAAATAAAGAAGGATTTGAGGTGTTTACAGCCGAAAATGGCAAAGAAGCAATAGCTATTGCCCTTCAAGAAAAACCGCATCTTATTTTATTGGATGTAATGATGCCCGAAATGGACGGTATGGAAACCTGCGAGAAGCTCAGAAACCATAAAGAGCTAAATAATACCATTATAGCATTTCTTACAGCAAGAGGAGAGGATTACTCACAAATAGCGGGCTTTGAGGTAGGTGCCGACGACTATATTACCAAACCAATTAAACCAAAAGTTTTAGTAAGCAGGGTTAAGGCATTGCTAAAGAGAGTATCAATGGGTGCTACAACAGACGAAAATGATACTTCGGAATCGCCTAACTTGGTAATAGATAAGGAGCGTTTTATGGTTATTCGTAGCGGAGAAGAGATTATGCTCCGCCGTAAAGAGTTTGAGCTGCTGATGCTGCTCTACTCTAACCCCCAAAAAGTGTTTACCCGAGAGGAGATATTTTCGGCAGTGTGGGGTGATGACATCATTGTTGGTGAACGTACAATTGACGTGCATATCCGTAAGCTAAGAGAGAAAATAGGGGATAGCTACATTCGTACTCATAAGGGTTTTGGATATATGTTTGTTGGAGACTGAAATAATTATCAATTAATAGTTAATAATTAATAATGCTTAGATATGCGAAAAAATACCGTCATATCGAGCATAGCGAGATATCTCCTGAATAGATGCAATACGTTGAACGACAACCCTCTTTTTAGCCTTTTATATACTGCCTTAGCCCTTAAAGGGGAAAAGATGGCGATAAAAGAACTAACACATTAGCGCTTATGGTAGAAGAACTAATCAAAAAGCATACAATTGATAAGCTTTTGAAGAATGCTGAAAAAATCAACATTCCCGATAAATCAAAATATTTGTCTGCATATGAAGAGTTTATCGAGTATTTCAATAGAATAGACACACTTACAGAGCACCATACAATAATTGGCATCTCGTTTACCTACAGTTGGATGCCTACTATTCTACATTTATATTCTGACAATGTTAGTATTATCAAGGCAACTGAGGTTTTAAACAAGGCGAAAAAAGGAACTAGACCAAATAAAGAAGAACTAGAGTTATTAAAACGATGCTTTAATAACTCTATTGTTGGTACTTCAAAACTTTTACATTTCATTGATCCGGATAAGTATGCAATTTGGGATAGCAAAGTGTACTACTATCTTTTTGAAAAGACATCGACTACTGCTCCCAATAATATAGATGCGTACTTAAACTATCTTGATTTCTGCGACCACTTAATAAAAAATGAACCTTAAAAAATAAAAAAACTTCAAGAAATAGTTAAGGATAAAATCGGATATGGAGTATCAAAAATGCGGGCTATTGAATTGGTGTTCTTCTATAATAGTAATAATATAACGGCTTCTAAACCTTATTAGCGTATTTGTTGTAAAATGTCTGAAGAATTAGATAAGCTAATTGAAGAAAATCCGCCACCAGAAGAGCATGCTGAGATTGATGAGCAAGACGAAGAAATGGCTGATGTGTTTAGCCTTCCTGAAAAACTTGAAGAGTGGTTAGGTGATGAGTGGAATAATACATTTGACGAAAAGTAGGCACTGAAAAATCAAGAGAGGCATCTATTCGATAGAAGCCTCTCTTTGTAATATATCAATATTCAATAAAAGTCCTGAAGTCTTAAAATCCTTAAATCTTAGAGTCTATATAAGCAGTAAACCGAATTATTCTTCGTTCTCCTTTTTCTTCTTTCGCGAACCTACAACTTTAACCACTACATCGGTTTTATCCTTGTTTAGGCTTACCTTAATGGCACAGCCGGGCTCTGCGTTAGATTTCAGTATTTCTTCTGCCATTGGGTCTTCCAAGTAGCGTTGAATCGCACGTTTTAAGGGGCGAGCACCATATTGTTGGTCGTAGCCTCTTTCCGCAATAAACTCTTTGGCATCATCGGTAAGCTTAATGGAGTAACCCATTTGCAATACACGACTAAACAGCCCCTTAACCTCAATATCAATAATCTTAGAAATATCTTCCTGGGTAAGCAGGTTGAACATAATAACATCGTCAACACGGTTTAAGAACTCCGGTGCAAATGTTCTGTTTAATGCCTTGTCTATAATTGTTTTAGAGTTTTCGCTCAACACCTTCTCACGGTTAGTAACCGAGCTAAAGCCAACACCATGTCCCAACTCTTTTACCTCGCGGCTACCAATATTAGATGTCATAATTACAATGGTATTGCGGAAGTCCACCTTACGACCCAAGCTATCAGTTAGCGTGCCTTCGTCAAGTATCTGTAGCAGTATGTTGAACACATCCGGATGCGCCTTTTCAATCTCGTCAAGCAACACTACCGAATATGGTTTGCGACGAACTTTCTCGGTAAGCTGTCCGCCTTCTTCGTAACCAACATATCCCGGAGGCGCACCTATTAAACGGCTAACGGCAAACTTCTCCATGTACTCGCTCATATCAATACGAACGAGGTTATCGGTAGAATCGAACAAATACTTAGCCAATACTTTTGCCAGCTGAGTTTTACCAACACCTGTAGGACCAAGGAATATAAATGAACCTATAGGCCTGTTGGGGTCTTTTAATCCGGCACGGTTACGTTGAATTGATTTAACCACCTTAGCGATAGCCTCATCTTGTCCAATTACGCTACCCCTAAGCTCTTCGCCCATTTGTAGCAGACGGGTGCCTTCTTCCTGAGCAATGCGCTGTACAGGAACGTTGGTCATCATAGCAACAACCTCGGCAACCTTATCTTCGTCAACAACTAAGCGGTGTTTACTGTTTTCTTTTTCCCATTCTTCGGTAGCTATTCTCAGCTTTTCCTGTAGTTCACGCTCTTTATCGCGCAGCTTAGAGGCTTCTTCGTACACCTGTTCTCTAACAACTTCGCGTTTTTTCTCCTTAACTTCTTCAAGCTGTGCTTCTATTTTGATAATTTCTTTCGGAACGGCAATAGTTGAAACATGAACACGTGCTCCGGCTTCATCCATTGCGTCTATTGCCTTATCGGGCAGGTTACGGTCTGTAATGTAGCGAGTAGTAAGCGTTACGCATGCCTTTATTGCTTCGGGCGTATAGATAACGTTGTGATGGTTCTCATAACGCTCCTTAATGTTGTTCAGAATCTGAATTGTTTCTTCAGGACTGGTAGGCTCTACAATGATACGTTGGAAACGACGTTCCAGCGCACCGTCTTTCTCAATATACTCGCGGTATTCATCAAGCGTAGTAGCTCCAATACATTGTATCTCGCCTCTTGCCAAAGCGGGTTTCAACATATTGGCTGCATCTATTGAACCTGTTGCGCCACCGGCACCAACCAGCGTATGAATTTCGTCGATAAATAGAATAACGTTATGATTTTTCTGAAGCTCATTCAAAATGGCTTTCATACGCTCTTCAAACTGACCACGATATTTAGTTCCTGCCACAATAGCAGCAACATCTAGTGCCACAACTCTTTTATTTTGCAGCAAGCGCGATACTTTCTTCTCTACAATACGAATGGCCAAACCTTCGGCAATAGCCGATTTACCAACTCCAGGCTCGCCAATAAGTACAGGATTATTCTTTTTACGTCGGCTTAAGATTTGAGCCAATCGCTCTATCTCTTTCTCTCTCCCCACAACGGGATCAAGCTGCCCTTGTTCCGCAGCCTTAGTTAAATCAACACCGAAATTATCTAGAACCGGCGTATCTGTTTGAACTTTTACAGAATTTGAGCCTTGTTTATGGTATCCGCCGCTTTTACCGGGTTGGTCGCCTGACATTTCTTCATCTTCTTCAAACTCCGCTCTAACTTGTGATGGGCTGTAATCGTCTTCCAGCTTAGCTTTAAAAACGCCATAGTCAACCTCGTTTTGTTGACCCAATATGCGAGTAACCTTGCTATTTTCATCCTTAAGGATAGCAAGCATCAGGTGTCCTGCATTATTTTCAGGACTTTTCATTGCCCTTGCTTCAAGAAACAGCTGTTTTAGCGAGCGCTCTGCCGCCTTTGTCAAATAAAGCTTTTCATCCTCCTCTGGAGATAGGCTGGTAGATACTTTTAGCGATTCTTCCAGCTCGTTTTTCATTCCATTTAGGTTTACACCTAGCTCTTCCAGTGTCTTTACTGCTATATTATCGTGTTGTCTGAGTATAGCAAGGAAAAGATGCTCTGTCCCTACAGAATAGGAGCCGAGCCTTATTGCTTCTTCTTTGCTAAATGAGACAACCTGACTAACTTCTTCCGAAAATCTTAATTCCATAATATATGTTGTATTTTTAACAGCTTAGTATAGTGAGCATAATTTGATAATATGCTGATATGAAAATGTGAAAATTAAAAGATTTGGAAAGTATCTACTAAATCACTTGATTTTTTTCCATTATTACATTTACATATCCTCATATTAGCTATTTCAATATGCTAAATTACTCTAAAAACAACAAAGACAGCCGTATGTTTAAAACTTGACTAGATTTTGTTTAGCTCCTTCCTAAAATTACAAAAATAGCACTTTGCTTTATATCAGCAAGTTGCTATTAAAAAGTGAATTTATGACATGTGCTTTGTTGAAAAAGATTTTTAATCTAGCTATCAAACACCCACAAAATTTATGCCATATTATTATTTTTGAAATAATCTAAGAAATCAAGACAATATAAGTATAACAAGTCAAATAATGAAAAAGAGAAAGAGTATTCTGCTGCTAGGAATCGTAGTATGCTTAAGTGTTGCTTGTAAAAGTAAAAGCAATCAAGTAGCCGATTCAAATTCAGAAGCGAAGTCTGATAACCAAATTGAGCTTGTTACAGAACCGGAAAATGAGGGAGAGAAAGGTGAGCTTGATACTTTACTGGAACAAGGTAACTACTGGAATAATATTCCTGTAAAATACACCTACTATTTTACCGGAAAAATAGATAATAAATACGAATTTGATTTGTACTTAGAGGTTGAGAATACTACAGCAAACGGGCATTATCAATACTTAAACCAAAGCAAATCTATCTCTTTTCAGGGAACACTTTTAGGAGATAAGCTGAAGATAACAGAAGAGGACGGTCATATTTTTACAGGAAAGTTTGAGTATGATTCTGGTCGGATAACGGGAAACTGGAGCCCTGCTAATGGCAAACGAACAGTACCATTTGAAATGAGCAATCCTTATAGCGCAGCTTATCTCAAAAACAGCTATAAAGCGCATCTCAAGAAAGATGAAGACAGTAGATATACCATTGAATACATACAAGTTACAGATCCATATGGACAAGAAGTAATACTCTCAGCAAACACAGAGGCTTACGATTTTGCATACGGACTTTTTGTACAAGACTATAACTTTGATGGCTATTTAGATATCAGTTTGGTAGAGTTTATGCCTGCCTATCCTCCGTTAAAGTTTAAGTATTTTCTATTCGATAGCTATGGTAGCTACTACGAAACAGCTCTGTATGATGACATCTACACTTTACCGGATTACATAAACTATAGAGATAGCATTGTATCTCTAATGGTTGAAGGCAGGCATTACAGCCAATCAATATACAAGTATCAGAATGACCGTCTATATAAAATTTACTCAGAATACTACAGTGGTGAGCCTGCGGACGAAGATTCTTATTTGGGGATTAGTAAATTTGTATAGATAGCAAGTTATTTCGTTTAGCCATAAGTAATTTCAGGGAACAGATCATCATTTCCACACTTTTAGAATAACATTTTGTTTTTCTTCTAAATCGGGCTAGGAAATGCCTTATTTGGGCATTGTAGCTTTCTACGGTGTATGTTTCTGCTTTTGTTTGTACCAATTTTTCAGCAGGTATTATTTCGTTATATGACTTCCAATAATCTGCTGCAACAACTCCTGTAGCCTGCTCTTTTACCTTATTCCACAGCTTCAACCCTGTTCTTGTACTTCTGTCCCCAACAACAAAATCAGCGTACTGCTTGGCTTCTCTATCAACACCAATCCAAATCCATCGATAGTTTTTTTGTGGCCAACATAGCTATGAACTTCGTCCAGCTCCATTACTTTTGCAGGACGAGGGTTACGGATTTCCTCCAGCCGATTGCCGTATTTACGAATCCAATTCAACACGGAAACATGGCTTACTCCTAGTAAACGAGCTATGGAATGGAAGCCTAGACCTTCTAAATACAGGGACAAAGCAAATCTACGCTTCTTTTCTTTTTCAGCATAATCCTCAAAGCCTACGGTATAGTTACAGCCACAATCCTTACATTTATAGCGCTGTAGCTCTCGTACAACCCCATTCTTTACTTTATTATCCGATTGACATTTAGGACAAATCATGTGTGTTTTTCTGTAAAAATAACAAATCTATCTTAAATTACCAAATCCCTTATTTGATATATAATTACTTCAAGATAGTTGATGGCGAAACGGTTAAAATAGACAAAGAAGAGTACGAGCGGCTCTATGGAAAGCTAACGGCACACAACTTTTCTGTTAACTGAGTTTTCTACCAATATGTTGCCTCTACGAGGCAATCTCTACCTAAATATTTTTGTCCTGTAGGGACAACATATTGGTAGAAACAGGTAAATGATACATTTTTCGCGTGCCGTAGGTACGCCATATTACACGCTTATTTTTCCGTTTTATCTTTGTCGCATATCACAATACGCAATACCCATATCTTTTTCGTGATGCGTGATACTTGAGTCATGATACTACTAAATAAACACCTAATAATCAAGGTGATTTTCATTGTTGATAACTACTTGTGAAAGTAGCTAGAAAATCTGCACAAAATTATATACCTTAGTACCTCTTTTTGAAAAGAGTTTTTCAATCATAAAATACTGATTATAAGATAAATATTACACATATAACGAGGCAAACAGGTGCTTCGATTTTTAAACTAAAAGTATGTCAGAAAATAACGAGAGGATCATTAGGATTAATATTGAGGAGGAAATGAAGTCCGCCTATATCGATTATTCGATGTCGGTAATTGTATCACGCGCGCTTCCGGATGTTAGAGACGGAATGAAACCCGTACACCGCCGCATTTTATTCGGAATGTCCGAAATGGGAGTTTACTCCAATCGTCCGTACAAGAAAAGTGCCCGTATAGTAGGGGATGTAATGGGTAAGTATCACCCACACGGCGACTCTTCTGTATATGATGCAATGGTGCGTATGGCACAAGAATGGAGCATGCGCTATAGGCTGGTTGACGGACAGGGAAACTTCGGTTCGGTTGACGGAGACTCCCCCGCAGCAATGCGTTACACCGAGGCACGCTTACAAAAGCTATCAGAAGATGTACTTGCCGACTTAGATAAAAACACCGTAGATTTTCGTCCTAACTATAGTGAGGAGTATCAAGAGCCAACCGTTTTAGCAACCAAAATACCATTGTTGTTGGTAAACGGTGCATCGGGTATTGCCGTTGGTATGGCTACTAACATGCCACCTCACAACCTCTGCGAAGTTGTAGATGCTATCTGCTCATATATAGATAATAAAGAAATTACTACAGAAGAGCTGTTACAACATGTAAAAGGACCTGATTTTCCAACAGGTGGAACAATATACGGTTATCAGGGTATAAAAGATGCCTACGAAACCGGACGCGGTCGTGTTGTAATGCGTGCTAAAACCGATATAGAGATTTCCAGCAGCGGAAGAGAAGTGATTGTTATTAAAGAAATACCCTATCAAGTTAATAAGAAGGAGATGATTGAGAAAATCGCCGAGCTTGTTAACGAAAAAAAGATTGAAGGTATTTCGTACATTAACGATGAGAGCGACCGCAATGGAATGCGCGTAGTTATTAAGCTTAAGATGGATGCCGTTGCTAACGTTGTACTTAATAACCTGTATAGACAAAGTCAGCTGCAAACCAGCTTCTCGGTAAATAACATCGCATTGGTGGACGGTCGCCCACGCTTGCTTAACCTTAAGCAGCTGATAAAATACTTTGTACGTCACCGTCACGAGGTAGTTATTCGCAGGACTCTATACGAGCTGGAGCAGGCGCAGAAAAGAGCGCATATTCTGGAAGGTTTGCTTATTGCCATCGATCATCTGGATGAAGTTATTGCACTTATCAGGGCATCGAAAACACCGGACGAAGCAAGAACCGGGCTGATGGAAAAATTCGGACTAACCGAAATTCAAGCATCGGCCATTATCGAAATGCGCCTTCGCCAGCTTACCGGACTTGAACGCGATAAGCTGAGGAACGAGTACAACGAATTAATGGCGTTAATTGAACATTTAAACGCTATTTTAGCAGACGAAGCTCTTCAGATGCAGATTATCAAGGATGAGCTAACTGAGGTGAAAAATAAATACGGAGACGACCGAAAAACAGACATCGTTTACACTGCCGAAGAGTTTAACCCCGAAGACTTTTATGCCGACGACGATATGGTAATAACCATATCTCATATGGGGTATATAAAGCGCACACCTTTAAGCGAATACAGACTTCAGAATAAGGGTGGGGTGGGAGCGAAAGGCAGCTCTACCCGCGACGAAGATTTTATTGAACACATCTATATGGCCAATATGCACAGCACCATGCTGTTCTTTACTAAAAAAGGACGATGCTACTGGCTTAACGTGTACGAAATACCCGAAGGTACAAAAGCATCGAAGGGTAGGGCCATCCAAAACGTTATCAATATAGAGCCCGAAGACAAGGTGATGGCGTACATCAACATAAGTAAGCTGAACGATAAAGAGTACATTACGAACAACTACATTATTCTAGCTACAAAACGTGCCATTATCAAAAAGACGCTGCTTGAGGAATACTCTCGCCGTCGTTCTACAGGCGTTAATGCTATTACCATAAAAGATGGCGACGAACTGCTGGAAGCAAAGCTTACCGATGGTTCAATGGAAATTATAATGGCTGCCCGTAACGGTAAGGCTGTTCGCTTTAACGAATCTCAGGTAAGATCCATTGGCAGAACGGGTTCCGGTGTTAGAGCAATGAATATAGAACCTACCGACGAAATAGTTGGCATGATTTGTGTAGAAAAGGATAATAAAGATACTCATATCATGGTTGTATCTGAGAATGGATACGGCAAACGATCGGAGTTAGAAGATTATCGTACGATAAACCGCGGTGGTAAAGGTGTAAAAACCATGAATATTACCGAAAAGACAGGAAAGCTGATAGCAATTAAAGATGTTAACGAAGAAAATGACCTAATGATTATAAATAAGTCCGGCTTGACTATAAGATTAGCCATTTCGGACATCCGAGTGCTAAGCAGAGCAACGCAAGGGGTTAGGTTAATAAACATAAAGAGTAACGATTCTATTGCCGCTGTTGCGAAAGTTAATAAAAGCGAGGCCAAAGGAAGTGAAGAGGAAGAGGGAGCTGTTGAGGAAAATAATTAAGACTATATATACTGTAATTGAAATTAATACTACTTTTACCAACTAAAACTTATAGCTAGAAAACACAATTAAATTTTTTTAGATATGAAAAAACTATCAACATTACTTATTCTGCTGCTTATCGCTCAGCTTTCTATTGCTCAAGGAAAATTCGAAAAGAAGCTAAGCGCCAGTGACGCGGATATTGCTAATCCTAAGAAAAAAGATCAAGTGAAAACTTGGGTTAACAGAGGTAATCTATTTCTTGAGATTGCAGAAGACCCTACTTCTGGTCTGATGTCGGGTATGGATAAAATGATGATTAACTTACAGCTGAAGGGTGAAAAACCAACAGAAACAAAGCAGTGGACGTCTCCTTCAGGAGAAGAATTTGAGCTTCAAGTTTTTCCTGATAAAGATTTATACTTTAACCCTAGTGGTCAGCTTGTTTTTTTCACTACAAAAAAGACTGAGATCAGCAACCCGCTAGACAAAGCATTTGAGGCATATAACCACGCTAAAACAATAGAGCCTACCAACAAGGACCTGAAAATCGGATACAGCAACCTTGCGAAAGCATACAGCTCAGCTGCAACTGATGGATATATGCGTAACGACTACAAGGTCGCTTTGGATGGATTTAAAGGTTTATACCAAACAAACAGCGCAAACGGTATAGTTGACACTGCGACCATGTATAACGTTGCTTTTATCGCGAACTTAAGCGGTGATTATCCTTTAGCAGAAGAGTATTACCAAAAATGTATTGATAACAACTATATCTCGGAAGGTAGCATATACGCCAGCCTTGCAGAGGTTATGAATAAAAATGGTAAAAAAGCTCAAGCTGAAAAGGTGCTAGCAGATGCATATACAAAATACCCAACAAACCAAAGCATTCTGATTAGCCTGATTAACTTCTATATGGATAGTGGAGATGATCCTAAAAAGGTTATTTCTATTATTAAAACCGCACAGGCTAATGAGCCTACCAATTCTAGCTTAGATTACGCCGAAGGTTCTTTATATGAGAAATTAAAAGACAATGATAAGGCAGAAACAGCTTATAAATCAGCAATAAAGAAAGATCCAAAGAACTTTTTTGCTCAATATAGCCTAGGTGCATTATACTACAACGAAGCTGTTGAGCTAAGTAAGCTAGCTGATGAGCTTCCTATTAATGAGCAAAAGAAGTATGATGACTACATCGTGCGAATTAATGAGCTACTGAAGAAATCTATAAACCCATTTGAAGCAGCGTATGCAATAGAGCAAAATGCGGTAATCGTGGAATCTCTAAAGAACGTTTACTACCGTTTTGTTGATGAAAGTCCTGATATGAAAGCAAAGTACGAAAAGTATGAGGCTTTACTAAAGACAATGAATGACTAGAATTAATTTAATATCTTACAATATAAGAGCGTCTCAACTTATTGAGACGCTCTTTTTATTTATGAGGTAATCTTACACTTAGTTCTTGTCCCGTAGAGACAACATTATTGGTAAGAACTCGGATAACAGGAAGGATGCTACCATAGGTACACTATAATTAGCCAGCCATATAAGCATGGTCAAAGGGACTACAGCATACAAGGAATAAAAAGAGGATAAAGAGTATAATTTATATTTTACATAATGGCAATTATAAGAAAATTAGGTTCATGTTTATGCAATAGATATAGAAAAATAGAATGAGGCTATTCAGCTCCTTTCTTATAAATAGGTTGGATCGCTTTTATGATATTTAGAATAAAGTCAATCAAGAATTGTACTCTAGTATTCAATAATTTACTATTTAAGTATAACTTTCTTTATATACCAATAAAAAGATCCGTCAATAATTTTGACGGATCTTTACCACTAGCTAAGCTTATAGATTGATTAATAGCCGTTATTTTGAGATAAGTTTGTATTAAGTAACCTTTGCTCATGCGGAATTGGATATAAAAGATTTGTATCATTTATTCCGCTAATATTCGGAAGATATTGTGTTATGTTAAGGTTATACTTTTTACACATTCTTCTCAGATCTGTAAATCTATGACCTTCAAAACATAGCTCCAACCTTCTTTCTCGCATTAAAGCCTCATAAAATTTGGTCTCTGTGGTAATTGTTGCAGTTGTAAGGTTAGCAAGCCCTCTCATTGCTCTTAGCTCATTTAACCGAGTAAGACCTGCAGGATAACCATTGGCCTCTGCGCTGATTAGGTACATTTCTGCTACACGAATAACCGGCCATATATCTGAGTTATCACCATTGTTATACTTCACACATTGATACCCGTATGGCGAAGTAAGATTAGAGGCCTCTATAACAGTTCTTCTGGTATCGCCAGGTTCAAGCGCAAAATCAGCCACAAGTGCCCCATCAACAGGCAGCTCAAAGCGACCGTTATTTGGTACAGATCTGAGATAGAATCCATGTGAGTTTTGATCTGTAGAAGAGCCAATAACATAAAAAATCAGCTCTTTATCGTTAGATGCTCTCCAGATACCCATATAGTCATTGGTAATTGCCACATCGGTAGAGCTAATTACCTTTTCTGCTTCTATTTTAGCATTGGCTTGATCATCATTATAAAGATACACCCTCGCAAGCAGTGCTGTTGCTGCTTCTTGTGACATATACTCAGGTCCCGTTGTAGCATAAGGACGACCATTAGCTTGTGCAAATTTTAAATCATCAATCATTTTAGGAATGATCTGAGCTACAGGAGTTCTTGATATCGTTCTAGCTTCATCAATAGTAGTATTTTCGTCAACATACGGCATATTACCCCATAGCGTAATTCCCTTATAGTACGCATATGCTCTAATTGCCCTTGCATCAGCAAGATATTGGTTTATAGTGATACCACTTATGCTTGATGTTTTATCTGCCTCCTGGTTTAAGGCTTTAATAAACTTATTGCATGCAACAATAGCTTTGTAGATATAAATCCAATCATCATTCATGAAAGTATTACTAAGCGTAATCTTATTGTCATCTACTTCGCCATGTTGCCAGTATGATGTTCTATAAATCAAATTATCGGCAGAATTATCTTCTGTTAGCCAGAATAAATTCCAACCATTTTGGATACCATCATACAGACCGATTCGTAGTATTGAGTATGAATCTCTGGTAATTTCTTCTTCAGCAAGAGCGTACGTAGGGGGATCGTCAAAATAGCTAGTGCAAGATGTTGCTACAACTGCAGCAAAAATAAGTATTAATATTTTATTTTTCATGACGTATTAGAATGAAATGTTAGCACCAAATGTTATAGATCTTAGCTGAGGAACCGTAAAGAAGTCGACACTTCGTTCAGCTACTCCAATTGGGTTATATTCTACCTCTGGGTCCATACCATCATACTTTGTAAATGTATATAGATTCTGAATATTAACATAGAAGCGAACTCGGTCAATCTTAACCTTTTGAGTAATACTAGATGGTAGTGTATATCCAACTGTTAACGATTTTATTCTCAGGAAAGAAGCATCCTGAAGCCATCTTGATGTTGCTGTCTGAGTGTTGTATGCACCTACCCCAGTATTCCCATATACAAATCTCGGATACATCGGGTCGTTATGCGGATTCTCCGGAGTCCATCTTTTTTCCCATTGCTCCTTCATAATGCCATAGTTAGATCTTCCTCCGTTTGCAGCGCCATCTGTTTCTTTCCAATAAGTATATGCCCAGTTACCAATTGAGAACTGCAACCCAACCTCTGCATCAAAACCCTTGTAAGAAAATGTGTTAACCAAGCCACCATACGCTTTAGGGCTACCAGATTTATACATTTGTTTATCTGCTGCTGTAATTTGCCCATTTTGATCATAATCTTCGTATATTACATCTCCGGCTCTTACACCTTGACTGTATAAGGTTGCAGGAACATCGCTGTCTTTCTGGTAAATACCTATCGCCTTTATGACATAGAACGAGCTTACCGGGTAACCCACATCGATACGACTTCTTGCTCCTGTACTAAAGCCCTCCCATTCGCCGTTAGCATTTTTTCCAATTTCTGTTACCTCGTTATCTATAAACGTAATATTGAAAGAAGTATTCCACTTAAAGTCCGATTTAACTATATTTCTTGAGTAGATAGAGAATTCATGTCCATAGCTCCTTACTTTTCCGATATTCTCAGTCCTGGTTGTGTGTCCTGTAGTAATGGGTACGCTTCGAGAAAGCAATAAGTCTTTTGTGTCCTTTAAGAAGTAGTCATAGGTAAACTCTATCCTCCCTGTAAGAAAGATTAAGTCTAAACCGATATCTGTTTGAAGCGTTTTTTCCCATGTCAAATCAGGGTTAGACATGGCTGTGCTAGGAAATACCCCTGCACTACCATCATAGTTCATACCACTATCGTATAACGTTAAATATCTATAGTAGTCTATACCCTCTTGATTTCCGGTTAACCCTACACTTCCTCTTACCTTAACATCTGTCAAAGCTTCATTTTTAGGGAAGAAAGATTCTTTTGAAAGCCTCCAGCCAACAGAACCTGATGGGAATACTCCGACTCTATTGCCCTTTGCAAATTTCGAAGAAGCATCGCTTCTAATGGTTGCTTCAAGCAAGTATTTATCATCAATATTGGCGGCAATTCTTCCAAAATACGATTCTATTAGACTTTCTCTAAACCTACTATCATAACCTGTATTTACAGATGCAGATTCGAGCCATTTAAAGCTATCTGACGGAAATCCTGCTCCAAAAACATAATTCTTGGTAATTTGGTTTTGTTGGAAGCTTTGCCCCACAAGCGCACTCATATTCACTTTTCCAAACTCCTTAGTATAGCTTAACGTATTTTCTACGATATAGCTATTTAAATAAGTGTTATAGTCTCTTGCTGCATCTTGATAAAGAGCGGCTTGAGGAGCTTTTTTGGAGAATTTTGACATTTCGTGGATATACGAAAAATCAGCTCCCAAGTTAGACCTGAAAACAAGGTTGTCAATAATATTCCACTCAAACTTAACATCTCCCATTAGACGCTGGTTTCTATTCAATGCACTCATCTCCTGAAAACATGCTACCGGATTATTACGAATGGTAGTATAGTATTTAGTGGGATCGTTCGGAACGTAAATCGGCTGATCAGGCCTGTTTCTTGCAGCATTAAAGATGGGTCCGTATATGTTGTTATCCCCATATAAACGGTTATTATCAGATGTTGCAAAGCTCGCATTAAAATCTAATTTAACCTTTGAATTAAACTGATGGCTCAACTTTGCCCTAAAGTTATACCTCTCGTACTCGTTGGTTTTCTGAAGACCTTCTTGCTTAAACCAACCTGCAGATAGATAGTATTGTGTATTATCGCTACCACCCGTTAGGCTTACCTGCCCGGAAGCAATCTTAGGACTAGAGTTTGTCACTTCTTCAAACCAATTTGTATCAGCTCCCGGAACTTCTGCTGTAATAGGCTTAATAAACTTGCTATTACCAGAAACATATCCCCACGTGCTATTATAGTTGGTTCTTGCTTCATTCTGAGCTTTCAACCACTCCTCTGTTCTCAGGAATGAAATCTCTCTCCACAAATCCTGAACCCCATAATAAGCATCTAAAGTAACTTTTGCTTTTTGAGATTTACCTTTTTTTGTTGTAATAAGAATAACCCCATTAGAAGCCCTTGAACCGTAAAGCGCAGATGCAGCAGCATCTTTTAGTACTTGAATACTCTCAATATCTGATGAGTTAAGATTTGCAAGCGGATTTGTAGTTTGACCTCCGAAGGCCATCTGAGATTCGTCTTTAATGGTCATCGGAATACCATCAACAACATAAAGCGGATCGTTACCAGCTGTTATTGAGCTTGATCCTCTAACGCGTACCGTAATAGCTCCACCTGGTGTTCCCGATGTTGAGGATACCTGAACGCCAGCCATTTTTCCTTGCATAGCTTCATTCATACTAGCAACAGGAGCCTTCGACAATTCGTCTCCCTTAACAGATGCAACTGAAGAAATTAAATCTTTTCTTCTTGTTGTACTATATGCTACAGCAACAACTTCATCCAAAACAAAGCTTTCGGCCTCTAAAGAAACATTTATAACAGCTCTGCTTCCAACATTTTCTTCTACTGTAATGTAACCAAATGAGGAAAAGCTAATTACAGCATCAGGTGCTGCATTAATTGTGTAACTCCCATTCTCGGATGTCATTGTAGTAGCAGTTGTACCTTTAACAATAACATTAGTATACGGTATTGGATTTCCCGTTTCCTTCTCTATAACAGTACCCCTTATTGTATTTTGAGCAACAAGAGGTATAGAAGAAAGCGACATTAATATCATAATAAATATGCCTCTAAGTTTTTTTTTCATAAATTTAATAGTTTAAGGTTCTGGTAATTAATAGTTTTTACATATCTTTTTTATTGGTTAGTAATTTGTTATCATACACCTTAAAATAAGGTGCATAAAATTAAAAGAAAAAAAACAATATTAAACACACGTTAACAGAGTTTAACACATAGTGCC
>JAVBOE010000024.1:0-9360 GCA_031550925.1 Bacteroidales bacterium
TTATTAATGCATTAAACAGTAAGGATTATGCCAAGCGGAAAAAAAAGAAAAAGACATAAAATGTCAACCCACAAACGTAAAAAACGCCTTCGTAAGAATAGGCATAAAAAACGTAAGTAGGGTTGTGTAGCAGTACAGGAGAATAATAACCCTAAAGTGTCCGCTATGGATCTTTAGGGTTTACTGCTTTTATTGCAACACGTCTTCTTAAATACCTATTAATCGAAAAGTATTAAAGCTATAAAGAGGCGTTATGGTAGTTATGAATCAGAAGCTATGAACAACGAGTTAGTTATTGACGTAGCTTCTTCCGAGATTTCTATAGCATTACTCGAAGACAAAAAACTCGTAGAGTTTACAAAGGAAAAAGGCAATATTCAACACTCTGTCGGTGATATATATCTGGGCAGAGTAAAGCGAATTATGCCCGCATTAAATGCAGCTTTTGTAGATGTTGGTCACGAAAAAGATGCTTTTATTCACTACTTAGACTTAGGTCTTCACTTCAAAACATTCTCCCATTTTTTATCGGATATATCAAGTAATACCAAAGGAAAGAATGTAAGCTTTCCGAGGTATCGTATGCAGCCTATTCTTGAAAAAGAGGGTAGAATACAAGATGTTCTAAAGACCGGACAGCTTATTATTGTTCAGCTTGTAAAAGAGGCTATATCAACAAAAGGTCCCAGGCTTACCGCCGAAATTTCTATCGCCGGACGAAATATAGTTCTCATTCCTTTTACAGATAAAGTCTCACTCTCTCAAAAAATCTCTTCAAACGAAGAACGCAAGCGTCTAAAACGGCTAATAGAAAGTATATTGCCCCCAAACTATGGTGTAATTGTCCGTACCGCCGCCGAGGGAAAGAGAGTGGCAATACTTGACGGAGAGCTGCGGCTACTAATTAAACGCTGGGAGCAATGTGTAGAGCAAATGAAAACGGCAACATCTCCACGCCTACTTGCTGGCGAGGTTAGCCGAACTACAGCGCTGCTCAGAGACCTACTGAATGGTTCTTTCAATAGCATTCACATCAACGACGAAAGCACCTATCACGAAGTAAAAGACTACATTAGCACCATTGCCCCCGAGAAAGAAAAGATCGTTAAGCTATATGACGGAAACGTTCCTATCTTCGATCAGTTTAGCATCACAAAGCAAGTAAAAGGCTCTTTCGGAAAAATTGTTTCGTTAAAGGGAAGCGCGTACTTAATTATTGAGCATACCGAAGCGTTACACGTAATTGATGTAAACAGCGGTATCCGGACAAAGAATGCCAACGATCAAGAGACAAACGCGCTGGAAGTAAACCTTACTGCTGCCGAAGAGGTTGCCCGTCAGCTGCGCTTACGAGATATGGGCGGAATTATTGTAGTCGATTTCATTGATATGAGCGAAAGCAGCAACCGCCAAATGCTTTTCGAAAAGATGGGCGCGCTGATGAGCAAAGACAGGGCAAAACATAACATTCTTCCGCTTACAAAATTCGGATTAATGCAAATTACACGCCAGCGTGTACGCCCCGAAATGCAGGTAAATACCAGCGAAGTTTGCCCAACCTGTAACGGCACCGGTAAAGTTGCACCCCCTATCCTATTCGATAGCACACTTGAAAATCAGGTTGCCTACTACGCAAGCGAAAGAGGCGAAAAACATTTGACATTAAAAGTTCATCCCTTTGTTGCAGCTTATCTCACTAAAGGATTATTCAGCACCATTAAAGGAAAATGGGCGAAGAAATATAAGTGCAAACTAGAAGTCGAGCCCTGCAGCTCTTTTACTTTTTTAGAATACGAGGTACTGGATAAAAAGGGAGATGTCTTGAACGCGCAACTTCCGGAATAATATAATCGAGAATATAAGAAAAGAGGAATAGCTGAGCTATTCCTCTTTTCTTATATATGCCCGTGTAATCTTTTCTACTACTTATTAAAAAACAACAGCCAAATACCGTCTATCAGTGATATAAAACCTGCCACAAAAATCACTATACCCGAAACGCGATTGGTAATCCAAAGCTGCTTGAGACGAAACTTTTTGCGGAAACGGTTTACCAACGATGTTAGTGAGAACCACCATAAAAACGCTCCGATACAAATTCCCCACAGTACCAACGCTATGTTAAATCCACCCGAATCACTGGAGAGATTAAGATTCATCAGAGCTAAAAGCCCTATAAGAAAAAAAACAGTAGCCGGATTGCTTATGGTAAGCAAAAAAACCGAAACAAAATCCTCGACAAACCGGCTCTTCTTAGCGCGACTCTTACGAAGCTGCACAATAGGATTGGTAAAATAAACCCGAATACCAAGCGCAACAAGTATAGCCCCTCCAACAATCAAAAAATAGGGCTCGTTATCTTCTAAGAGCCGTTGTACTATAGCAAGACCAAGTATAGCGAAAGCTGCAAAAATAGTATCTGCAACAGCAGCACCTGCACCCGAAATTATACCCGATGCACGTCCTTTATTCAGCGTACGCTGAATACAAAGAACGGCAACCGGGCCAACCGGTATAGAGCCGCAAATACCTACTAAAATTGCCTTTACAAAATCAAACCACATAACTTAGACAAAAGACTACGAGAACAAAGATAAAAGAAGAAAGACGAAAAACATAACGTCATGGTTCAACGTACTGCTACTTTTCAGGAGATGTCTCACTACGTTCGACATGACGCATTCCTCGTTTCTTTATCTTCGCCTACAAAAATATAAAATGTTATTAAATTAAAAACAGGCTTTACATACTATTGAACTATAGCACCTCCGCCCTCCTGCTGCAGCCCTTGGTATTTTAACGAAGGAGAAGAGATAAAATCTCCAACGCCAAGTCTTTGCCACTTTTCATCAATTACTTCGATAGTTTCTTTTGAAGAGCATACAACATTTGGCCAAGGACGTTCAAACCCCTTGTACCCCTTGTGTTTAGACGTAGCATCAATAATTAACGATCCGTCTTTTACCTCGCAATCTCTGCTTATATCTATGTTGTTTCCTAACAGCCAAATCGCTGTTTGTGTATCGCTTAAATAAACCGCATCATCAAAAAGAACGGTAAGCTTTGCATTTACATTACCATCAAACTGCGATTTATGAATGAATTGATATAGCTCCTGATGATGCTTACTTGTATTTTCTATAGCCTTTTCTTCCGGCAACTTATCTGTAGCATCTATACATAGCTTACCTCCAAAACCAGCCGTATGCGCGGCATGATCGAGCACATCAAGTGGCCCTCTACTAAAATATAAATCAGTAGTTGGGTTGATTTTTTTGTTTATCGTATTCAACAACTCAGTATAGCTATGGATATTTACATCTTCGCTAACAACAATTATTATTTTACAGAACATCATCTGTCCTGCACCCCACAAAGCGTTTGCAATTTTTACCGCTTGCCCCGGATAAGTCTTCTTTATTTTTATAATTGCGATGTTGTGCGATACTCCCTCATTAGGAAGGTTAAGGTCTAAGATCTCGGGCGCTATTACCATACGTATAGGCGCAAGGAAAATACGCTCTGTCGCCTTAGAGATATAAGCATCTTCTTGCGGAGGAATACCAACTATTGTAGCAGGATATACCGCATCTTTACGGTGCGTAATGCAAGTTACATGAAAAGTTGGGTATAAATCTTCGAGAGAATAAAAACCCGTATGATCTCCAAAAGGCCCTTCTGTTACTAACGGTTCAGCCGGATCAACATAACCCTCAATCACAAAATCAACATCGGCAGGAACGGCAAGAGGTTGAGTAACGCATTGCACCAGCTCAACTTTTTTATTTCGTAAAAAGCCTGCAAGCAAGTATTCGTCAAGGTTATCGGGTAACGGTGCTGTAGCGGCATAAGTATAGGCAGGATCGCCGCCCAAGGTAACAACAACAGGCATACGCTCTCCACGCTTTTTGTACTCTTCGAAATGCCGCGCTCCTGTTTTATGTCTGTGCCAATGCATACCGGTAGAATCTTTAGAGAATACCTGCATACGGTACATTCCCACATTACGTGCTCCATTGTTAGGGTCAACCGTATGCACCATAGGCAATGTAACGAATCTGCCGCCATCGTATGGCCAGCATTTTAAAATAGGCAACAGCGATAAATCGGGATTTTTAATTACTACTTCTTGGCATTTTCCTTTCTTAGACTTTACGCTAGGCATCCATGTTGACGCCTGTTTTAGCAATGGTAACAGCTGTAGCTTTTCCCATAAGCTCTGCTTTGGTGTTGTTATTGTTTGAAACAGGCTATCTATTTTAGCAGGAATGTTCTCCAGCCTATTAACGCCCAATGCCATGCTAATCCGCTTTTCCGAACCAAATGCATTAATAAGAACAGGAAAATTTGTACCCGTATTTTCAAAAAGCAAAGCCTTGCCCCCGCCTTGACTTTTTGATACACGATCAACTACCTCGGTAATTTCAAGAACAGGGTCTATAAATTCGGAAACGCGAATCAGCTCTTCTTCTGATTCCAACCGCTTTATAAACTCGTTAAGGCTTTTATATGGCATACAGGTAATGATTAATGTTTAATTATTAATGTTCAAAAGTTTAGGGTTGAAAAACAATAGCAATCGTACTATTGCATTTACCCCAAAGTCCCCTTTAGGGGATTTAGGGGTAATACGCGAAGGCTTTTGTCGCAAATCACAATACTAGTCTTTAATTAGCCCTGCTGCCTTAAGCAAACCTTCCATTTCTTGCTGCACTTCTTTGGCTTTTTCGGCAGCAACCTCTGCAAATCTTTCGCTACTATCGGCATAAATTATTGCGCGAGATGAGTTGACCAACAACCCACATTGTTTATTCATGCCGTATTTAGCAACATCTGCAAGACTTCCACCCTGCGCACCAACTCCCGGAATAAGCAAAAAGTGATCGGGTACGTGCTTGCGAACTGTTGTCAGCATTTCGGCCTTGGTTGCACCGACAACGTACATGGTATTGTCTATAGTTCCCCAAGCCTTTGATGTTTCCAACACCTGCTCGTATAGCTTAAGTCCGTTGGCTTTATTTTCTATCAGCTGAAAATCGCAGGCAGATGTGTTAGATGTCAACGCCAACAGAATAGCCCACTTATCAGGATAGCTGAAGAACGGTTCTGCCGTATCTTTACCCATATAAGGAGAAAGCGTAATGGCATCAAAATCCATTGTATTGAAAAAGGCTTCAGCATATAGCTCCGATGTATTTCCAATATCGCCACGCTTAGCATCAGCAATGATAAAGATATCGGGATAGCTACTCCGAATGTACAAAACCGTTTCGGCTAGCTGTTCTAGTCCTTGCACCCCTTCTGCTTCATAAAAAGCCAGATTTGGCTTATATGCTACAGCATAACGAAACGTTGCGTCTATTATTTTTTTATTAAACTCAAATAGCTTATTGCTGCTTTTACATATATCCGTAGGCAGCTTCTTCATATCTGTATCTAGTCCGACACATAAAAAGCTGCGTTTCTTCTTAATCTGCTCAAATAGCTGTTGCGCGTTCATATATACTAATGTGCTAATGTGTTAATATGCTAATATGAAAATGGAAAGATTCAAATAATGAGGGAGTACAAATAATATAAAAATTTGATTCGAGTATTTTGTCTTCAAGTTACCATTCCATCAACCTTAAACCCTCTTTAAGCCCCCTTTGGGGGTTTGGGGGCTTCTTTATTTCTTTTCTCGTACTTCTGGTTTCTTAACCAAGGTGTGTAGCCCGCTTCGGTAATCGCTCTCTGTATTCCCTCGGCATTAAACGAATGCTCTGCCCCTGCCGACGATACAACGTTTTCTTCAATCATAATAGAGCCCATATCGTTGGCTCCGGCATGTAAGCATAGCTGTGCCGTATCTTTGCCAACCGTTAACCATGATGCCTGTATGTTAGTAATATTATTCAGCATTATACGACTTATGGCAACCATTCTTATGTACTCTTCGGCACTAACGGGTTTAAGCTGTATTTGCTCTCCCAGCTTTGTACCTTTAAGCTGCATTGGCCAGCATATAAAAGCAAGAAAACCGTAATGACCATTGGGTTTTTCGTCTTGCAACTCCCGAATTTTTATAAGGTGCTGAATCCTTTCTTCAATCGTTTCTATATGACCAAAAACCATTGTTGCAGAAGTGGCAAGGTTCATCTTATGTGCTTCTCGCATTACATCAAACCAAGCCTGAGTGTTAGGTTTACCAGGTGACAGCTGTTTGCGAACACGGTCGCAAAGAATTTCGGCTCCGGCTCCGGGTAAGCTCTCTAAACCTGCTTCTACCAGCTGCTCTAGAACTTCGCGATAGCTCATTTTTTCTATGCGAGCAATATGTGCGATTTCCGGCGGACCAAGAGCATGCAGCTTAAGACTTGGATATCTCCGCTTTAATTCACCGAATAAATCTTTATAAAACTTAAGCCCGTATTGAGGATGAAGCCCTCCTTGCAGCAACAGCTGATCACCGCCATATTTAAGCAGCTCTTCTATTTTTTCAACATATTCTTCAATCGTAGTTGTGTAGCTTATATCCTGTTCATGTAGCTTACAGTGAAAATTACAGAACGTACAACCCGAAATACAAACGTTGGTAATATTTATATTTCTATCTATCTGCCAGCTTATACCATTACCCGGAACATGCTTCTGCCTTAGCTCGTTTGCCACAGCTATCAGCTCGCTGAGAGGCGCGTTGCGAAATAAGAACGCTCCTTCGTCCTCAGTCAGCGAATCTAATAAAAGTGCCTTTTTATATAGTCCATCCATATTCATATCTTACAAAGGTAAGAGATAATTTTCAAACTGATTAATTAACGGACTTGAAGCTATTTAATTTGTATTTCTAAATTAAAACAACAATTCTATAACATTCTAAGCATGTAATTTATTACCTTTGTAGGCATCGTCTTTGTTGTTAAATATTTTTAGGAATATCAAATGAATATATCAGTTATTGGAAGTGGTTATGTTGGCTTGGTTACGGCAGCATGTCTTGCCGAGACAGGAGTAACCGTTAGCTGTGTGGACATAGACGAAAAGAAAATAAGAAATCTAAACAAAGGTATTATTCCTATTTGGGAGCCCGGGCTAGAAGATATTGTAGAGCGTAACGTTGCCAAAAAGCGCCTTTCGTTCACTACCAAGCTCAAAGAAAGCATACAACATTCCGAAGCCATTTTTATAGCCGTTGGCACCCCTCCCGAAGAAGATGGAAGTGCTGACCTAAAATATGTACTATCGGTAGCGCAAGAAATAGGGCAACACCTTGATCACTATGCCGTGATTGTTACAAAAAGTACGGTACCGGTAGGAACTTCACAAAAGGTAAAAAGAGAAATTCAAGATGAACTGATAAAAAGAAATCAGGATATTGCGTTTGATGTCGCTTCAAATCCCGAGTTTCTTAAAGAAGGTAATGCCGTTGATGATTTCTTGAAGCCCGACAGAATTGTTATTGGAACTGAATCGGAAAAGGCGAAACAAACGTTAGAGCGTCTTTATAAGCCATTTTTACTTAACGGGCATCCCATTATTTTTATGGATATTACATCATCGGAGCTTACTAAATATGCTGCAAACGCTATGCTTGCGACACGTATCAGCTTCATGAACGATATGGCTAACCTTTGTGAATTAGTGGGTGCCGATGTAAACATGATTCGTAAAGGAATAGGTTCAGATCCGCGTATTGGCAATAAATTCATTTATCCCGGAACAGGTTATGGCGGCAGCTGCTTTCCTAAAGATGTAAAAGCTATTATTAAAACGGCAGATGATAATGGATACTCTCTAGAAGTATTAAAGGCTGTAGAACGCGTTAACAACAGGCAAAAGCTTGTTGTATTTCAGAAGCTGGCACGACATTTTAATGGTCAGCTGAAAGGAAAAAAGGTTGCCCTCTGGGGGCTATCATTTAAGCCTAATACCGACGATATGCGCGATGCTCCGTCATTAGCTGTGATTGAAAAGCTTATTGAAGCCGGAGTTAACGTGACTGCATATGATCCTGCTGCAACTACAGAAGCTAAAAAATACTACGGTGCCAGCTTAATTCATTATGTTGATAACCCATACGATGCGCTGAACGATGCGGATGCTCTTGTTTTAATGACGGAGTGGAACGAATTCAGGATACTGAATATTGAAGAAATGAAGAAGCGCATGAAGGATCTTGTCATCATAGATGGGCGAAATATATATGATGCTTCTGAACTAAGAAATAACGGATTTAGCTACTACTGTATAGGCCAATAGCATGAAAAGAATTCTTATTACCGGAGGTGCCGGTTTTATCGGTTCGCATCTTTGCGAACGACTTTTGAACGAAGGCAATGATGTTATTTGTCTGGATAACTACTTTACCGGAGCTAAAGACAATGTTATTCATTTAATGAGCAATCCTCATTTCGAGCTGGTTCGTCATGATGTGATTGAGCCATACTATGCAGAAGTTGATGAGATATACAACCTTGCTTGTCCGGCATCGCCCATACATTACCAGTATAATCCTATAAAAACGATTAAGACATCGGTAATGGGAGCCATAAATATGCTTGGCTTGGCAAAACGCATCAAAGCAAAGATACTACAAGCTTCTACCAGCGAAGTATATGGAGATCCCGCAGTACATCCTCAGCCGGAGTCGTACTGGGGCAACGTAAATCCTATAGGCAGGCGCTCGTGCTATGATGAGGGTAAACGTTGTGCCGAAACGCTATTTATGGACTACCACTGGCAAAACAAAGTAAGAATAAAAATCGTTCGCATTTTTAATACTTATGGGCCAAACATGCATCCCAACGACGGCAGAGTTGTTTCTAACTTCATCATTCAAGCATTAAAAAACGAACCAATAACCATTTACGGAGATGGATCTCAAACACGCAGCTTTCAATATATCGATGATTTGGTAGAAGGTCTTATTCGGATGATGAATACTTCTGACGATTTTACAGGTCCTGTAAATATTGGTAATCCAACAGAATTCTCCATACTAGAATTAGCAGAACAAATTATTAAGCTATCTTGCTCAAAATCTAAGCTGGAATTTCATCCTCTTCCCGAAGACGACCCAACGCAACGAAAACCGGATATAAGTCTTGCAAAAACAATGCTTAACGGATGGAATCCTAAGGTTGCTTTAGAGGATGGTCTGATAAAAACAATAGAGTATTTTAGAAACTACAAGTAAGTAATCCTAAGAACAACCATATAATCCCTTTAAATACAAATAAGATGAAAACATATTTAGTTACAGGAGGAGCAGGATTTATCGGCTCAAACTTTGTAAAATACATGTTAGAGAAACATAACAGTATTAATATCATTATTCTTGATGCGCTCACTGATGCCGGTAATTTTGCTACACTAACCGGT
>JAVBOE010000060.1:0-15478 GCA_031550925.1 Bacteroidales bacterium
AAAGAACGCTATAAAAAAATATGTTGCCGAGAAAGGATATTTAAATGCAGATGTTAGAATTCGACAAGAAAAAGATACTCTTTATAAGAATAACAACTACGTAAAGGTCTTTTTTGATGTAAAAAAGAACAGTAAAATAAAGATTAAGGACATCAATATAGAAGGTAATAAAGAGGTAAGCGACAATAAGCTTCGTCGTTCAATGAAAAAAACGAAGCAAAAAAGACTTTCTACCTTCTTAAAGAGCTCTAAGTTTATTAGAAGTAGCTACGAAGAAGATTTAGAAAAGCTTATTACCTACTATAACGAAAAAGGTTATAGAGACGCAAAGGTACTTTCCGATAGTGTTTACTTTATCAACGAAAAGCGTGTTGCTATTGATATTAATGTATATGAAGGTAAAAAGTACTACTTCCGGAATATATCATGGGTTGGAAATTCTATTTACACAGACGAACAGCTTAACCTGATACTGGGTCTTAAAAAGGGCGATGTTTATGATAAGGTAGCAATGGAAAAAATGTTGTTTATTGACGATGGTTCAGTATCAACAAGATATCAAGACCAAGGATATTTATTTTTCTACCTCGAACCGGTTGAGATAAATGTTGTAGGCGATTCTATTGATATAGAAATGCGCATAGCAGAAGGAGACCAGGCAAGATTTAGTAGAATCAATATAGCCGGAAACAATAGAACAAATGAGCATGTAATTCGTCGCGAATTGTTCACGAAACCTGGTGAACTGTATAGTAAGACAGCAATTGTAGAATCAATAAGACGACTTAACAACACAGGTTACTTTGATCCTGAAAAGTTAGCTGCTCCGGGAGGGATTAATATCATACCTAATAGAAATGAAGGCACTGTTGATCTTACCTATAACTTAGAGGAGAAAGCCAGCGACAACTTTGAAATATCCGGAGGATATGGTAATGACATGTTTATCGGATCGTTAGGATTCCGTTTCACAAACTTCTCAACGCGTCGTCTTTTTGATAAAGGCGCATGGAGACCATTACCCAGCGGAGATGGGCAATCGTTAAGCGTTAGAGCACAGACTAATGGTAAGTACTATCGCGCGTTGAGCTTTAACTTTGTAGAACCTTGGCTAGGCGGCAAGAAACCTACTTCTTTATCTATAAGTGTTTACCACTCAACTCAAACAAACTCGAACTATTTTTACCAAACTAGCGATGAGTATATGAAAGTAACAGGGTTTGCAGTAGGTTTGGGTAAGCGCCTAAAATGGCCGGATCACAACTTTTCTGTTTCTGCAGAAGTAGGTTGGCAACGATATAAGCTGCGTGAGTGGCCGGGTACATTTATTTTTGATAATGGTATGTCTGATAACCTTAGCTTAAAGTTAGGGTTTGGTAGATATACATTAGATAATCCTATTTTCCCTCGCGACGGGTCAGATTTTTCTATAAGCGTACAAGCCACACCTCCATACTCTTTGCTTAACGGCAAAGACTATACAACCATGGATAATGCTGATAAGTATAGATGGATTGAGTACCACAAATGGACATTTAAGGGATCGATATTTACCCGTTTAGGTGCTAGTAACTTTGTTTTAATGGCGCGTGCGCAAATGGGGTACTTAGGCTACTACAATAAAGATGTTGGTTACTCCCCGTTTGAAGGCTACTTAGTGGGAGGAGACGGTATGTCGGGTTATACGCTTTATGGGCAAGAAAATATAGGTGTTAGAGGATACTCTAATGGGTCTCTTACCCCATATGTTATGACAACTTATGGACAGAACGTAGCTGCTGCTAACGCTTATGTGAAATATACTGCGGAAGTTCGATTCCCTGTCATGATGCAGCCTCAATCAAGTATCTATGTTTTGGCTTTTCTTGAAGGAGGTAACTCTTGGTATAACCTAGACGATTTTAATCCTTTTGCGATTAAAAGATCGGCAGGGGTTGGGGTTCGTATGTTACTTCCAATTGTGGGGCTAATCGGATTTCATTGGGGATATGGATTTGACGATGTACCAAGTCACCCAGGTGCAGGCGGAGGACAAATTCACTTTGAAATCGGTATGCCTATGTAGCTATCAGGCTGATTATTGTGGTTTGGTATGGAATTTGTATCTTACATAAGATAAGTTGTACGAACGTTAAAACATAAAATATGGAGTTATGAAAAAGACATTAATACTTTTAGTAGCGTTGGCATTTCCTGCTATAATGTTTGCGCAAACACAGAAATTTGCATATGTTGATACCGAATATATTTTTGGTAAAATTCCTAATTTTCAAACAGCAACGCAGCAAATAGAAAACTTGGCTACTCAATATCAGAAAGAAGTTGAGGACGGTTACAAAAAGCTTGATGAAATGTACAATACATATCAAGCAGAAAAGGCATTGCTGAATGAGAGCATGCGTAAAAAACGCGAAGATGAAATCATTAATAGAGAGCGCGAGCTGAAAAATACGCAGCAAAAATATTTTGGACAGGAAGGAGAGCTATTTAAGAAGCGCGAAGAGCTTTTAAAACCTATACAAGATCAAGTTGCTGAGGCAATTAATAAATTTGCTAAAGACGGAGGGTATTCTGTTATATTTGATCTGGCTAGTAACTCTTCGATGATATACACTAATCCGAGCTATGATATGAGCGATAAAATCCTCGAAAAGCTAGGATTTAAGTAAGATAGCATCTTAGAATAATTATTTTCTTACATTTGTACACTTATATCAAAACACAAATAATCACATTATGAAAAGTATATTAAAGGTTCTTTTATCTTTTGCAATGATTCTTGTTGCATCAAGTAGTTTTGCTCAACAGAAAGTGGGGCATATTAATGCAGATGCTGTTATTGCTGCTATGCCCGAGTATGAGGCTGCTAGAAAACAAATAGAAGCATATCAAAAAGAGCATCAAGAAGCATACGAGACTATATATAAAGAATTCGAAAATAAGCGTAATTCTTACGAAGAAAAGAAAGACACATATACAGCAAGTATTAAAGAGCAAAAAGAAAAGGAGCTGTCTGAGCTGATGCAAAGATTACAAGAGTATCCTACAATTGTTCAACGAGGAGAACAAGAGCTAGGGCAAAAGCTAGTGACACCTATTCAAGAAAAAGTGATGGCTGCTATTGATAAGGTGGCTAAGGCTAATGGTTTTGCATATATTGTAAGCAGTATGGCGTTGCTGTATGCAGATGATGCTTTAATGACCGACCTTGTGCCATTGGTAAAAAAAGAGCTGGGTTTACAATAATAAGATTTGGTAAATAAGAAATTATATGAAAATTACGTTGAAAATATTTTTTATTCTTGTATTTGCCTCTCTTTCTATAAATGGTTTTGCTCAGAAAATAGGGCATATTGGTTTTGTAGAGCTTGTTCAGATTATGCCTGAAACTGCTACTGCTAATAAACAGCTAGAGGCTTTGGGTAAGACATACGAAGAAGAATTAGAAACGATGCAGGTGGACCTAAGAAATAAGTATGTTGCTTTTGAAGGTATCAGAGCGACTTTGACAGAAGCGGCAGCAGAAGAAAAATTTGCCGAAATGGATGAGCTGTCAAGAAAATATGATGCCAGGAAGACAGAGGTCGAAGAGGAGTTTCAGAAAAAACAAGATGAGTTGTTTGCCCCAATATTTGAGAAAGCTCGAAATACAATAGAGAAAGTTGCTAAAGATAATGGAGTAGCATGTATATATAGCACTCAGGTGCTTTTATATGCAGACCCAACCACAGGTTTCGATCTTTTCCCTTTGGTAAAAAAAGAATTGGGTATTCAATAGAATAATTAATTAGTATATTTAAGCCACCTAAATCAGGTGGCTTTTTTGTAACCTAATCTGTAAATAATGAGTGGCAGTAAATCTTTTTTCCCCATAGGCGTTTTCGATTCCGGAGTGGGAGGGCTATCGGTATGGCGAGAGCTGGTGAAGCTTATGCCTAATGAAGACGTTATTTATGTAGCCGATAGTGCTAACTGTCCGTATGGAAATAAAAGCCAGGATGAAGTTATCGCATTGAGTGATCGTATTGTATCATTTCTACTGGCAAAAGGCTGTAAGCTGATAGTGGTAGCTTGCAATACGGCAACGGCTGCTGCTATCGATTATTTGCGGGCACACTATAGCATTCCCTTTGTAGGTATGGAGCCGGCTGTAAAACCTGCGGCGCTTAGCTCTAAAACAGGCGCTGTGGGTATATTGGCTACAGCAGGTACCTTTAAAGGACGATTATTTAACGAGACAAAAGAACGATTTGCTTCTGATGTTAAGGTTATCGAACAGGTTGGCGAGGGCTTGGTAGATGCAGTTGAAAATGGTACAACAGACAGTGCAGAAACAAAACAGCTGCTACAATCATACATACAGCCAATGCTAGATGCTAATGTTGACCACCTGGTACTTGGTTGTACGCATTATCCGTTTCTGATACCACAGATTAAAGAAATTGCCAAAGATAGAATCGTTATACTCGATCCGGCTCCTGCAGTTGCAAAGCATACAAAGCATTTGTTAGAAGAGAACGAGCTGGATAATAAAGATAAAGAAAAAACACCATTCTACTCCTTTTATTCAACGGGCGACCCTGCTACACTGAAAAGAATGCTAGAAGAATTAGGAGTAAAGAATTATGAAGTTAAAGAGTTAAACCTATAAATAAAGGCAGAAAATCATATAAAAGGTGTCGTGAAGAGTAAAATTCTCACGACACATTTTTCATCTGCGATTAAAGCTGCTTCATAGTAATCTTCTGACTTTAAAATCACTCATACATAGCTAAACCTATATAGTAGAAATAAAGATATTGTCAATTTTTCGGTTGCTTGTAAATTAGTAGAGTCTTAACTTTGCAACAATAACAACATAGTGATTTATAGCTGAGTAAAATATGGCTGTTTACTTTCAGTACGGAGAAAAAGAGATTGAACACCTAAAAAAGGTGGACAAAAGGTTGGCAGAAGTCATTGACCGGATTGGTGTAGTAAAAAGAATGGTCATTCCCGACCTTTTTACCGCACTCGTACACGCTATTGTTGGTCAGCAAATCTCTACTAAAGCACACCAAACCGTTTGGGAGCGGCTGCAAAAAGAGCTGAAAGAAATTACCCCTGCTACTATTGATAGCCTGTCGTTGGAGGGGTTGCAGCAGGTTGGTATCACATTTAAAAAAGCGGCATACGTCAAATCGGTTGCAAGAAAAATCATAACAGGTGAGCTTGATCTTAGCTCGCTTTATTCAATGTCGGATGAAGAAGTTTGCACAAAGCTTTCTGAATTGGATGGTATTGGAGTGTGGACAGCGGAAATGCTAATGATATTCTCCATGCAGCGTCCCAACGTGTTAAGCTATGGCGATCTGGCTATTCTTCGTGGATTGCGAATGGTATATCATCACCGGAAAATTGATAAAACAAAGTTTAGTAAGTATTGGAAGCGCTATACGCCTTACGCTTCGGTAGCCAGCCTGTATCTATGGGCAGTAGCAGGCGGAGCGGTTGATGGGATGAAAGATTATGCACCTAAAAAGACAAAACTATGAGCAAAGTAGTCGTAATTTTTGAGGTTAAGCCTAAGAAGGAAGGTATGAATGATTACTTATGGCATGCTGCCAACCTGAAGGCGGAGCTATCTAAAATGGGAGGATTCATAAGCGCAGAGCGTTTTTCAAGCATAAACGAAGAAGGAAAGCTGCTTAGTCTATCGGTGTGGGAAAACGAAGAATCGGCAGCAAAATGGCGCAACCATATTGCCCATCGGCAAAGCCAGAAAGCAGGGCATGATTCTCTATTTGACAGTTACCACATTACTGTTGCTTCGGTTATACGTGAATATACCAATGAGGATAGAGCAGAAGCACCTCAAGATTCTAATGATTATTTGAATGCAAAATAAGATGGAAGCGGAAAGAGAAATATTTTACAAGGCGCTTATTGAGAGGGATAGCTCTTTTGAAGGCGTATTCATAGTTGGCGTAAAAACAACCGGTATATTTTGTCGCCCAACCTGTCCGGCTAAACCCAAGCTGGAAAACTGTGAGTTTTTTCCTTCGGCAGCAGAGGCTATGCTTAATGGTTACAGACCGTGTAAAGTATGCAAACCGTTGGAGAAGCAGGGAGATCCGCCATCAGATATTAAGCGACTGTTGAAGTATATGGAAGAAAATCCTACAGTAAAAATAAAAGATGCTGGACTGAAGGAGTTAGGACTGGAGCCTAATCAGGTTCGCCGGTGGTTTCTGAAAAACTATAAGCTAACATTTCATGCTTATCAGAGGATGTATCGGGCAAATAGCGCCTTTCAACGTTTTCAGTCCGAACAAAGCGTGACAGATGTCGCTTACGATTCGGGCTATGACTCACTAAGCGGATTCAACAGTATGTTCAAGAATATTATTGGTACTTCTCCACAGAAAAGTAAGGATAAGCGCATTGTCAACATAACCCATATTGAAACAGATTTGGGAATGATGATTGCTGCTGCAACTGATAAAGGAATTTGTATGTTCGAGTTCGCCGACTACAAGCAGCTGGAGTTAGAGTTAAGGCAGCTGGCAACTTCATTCAAAGCTCCGCTCATACAAGGTGATAACTCGCACTTTAATACGCTTAGAAATCAGCTGGAGCAATATTTTAAAGGAGAGCTTAGAGATTTTGATATTCCGTTAGATTTGGTCGGTACAGAATTTCAAAAGCAGGTATGGCTTAGCTTGCTGCAAATACCATATGGTTATACAACAACCTATGCAAAACAAGCCGAGCTGTTGGGTAAGTCGTCTGCCGTAAGAGCCGTTGCCAATGCCAACGGTAAAAATAAAATCTCTATTATTCTGCCTTGTCATAGGGTTATAGGAGTTGACGGTACGCTTACGGGTTATGGCGGGGGAATATGGAGAAAGAAAAAGTTGCTGGAACTTGAAAAAGAGAATCTTATAGCGAAATAATTAAGAAATTCTGTCTTCCCAACCAAATAAAATCACAATAAAAAACCTACAAGTTCAACGACTTGTAGGTTTCTTAATTTTTGCGGTGAGGGCGAGATTCGAACTCGCGGTACAGTTTCCCGTACGTCAGTTTAGCAAACTGGTGGTTTAAGCCACTCACCCACCTCACCTTTGTTGAGGTTTCCTTAAAAAGGAATGCAAATATAAACAATCTTTGTTGAGATTCAAGAAAAATGTGCGTAATGGTAGAATATTATTTAAACCCCAGTAAATAGTGTTATCTAGTAAGTGGCAGTAAATCAATATGGTTCGATTAGCCAATTTCTACCGATAACCCTCTGTGGTTTAGCATATTTTTTATAGGCATCAGCTCGTCTGCACTTCCACTCAATATGCTACACTTACCTTTATAGTGGGTAATTATAGCACATTGTTCCGCCTGATCTTCGTTATGCCCACACACTTCAATCAAAGAGTGGATCACATGATCGAACGTATTTACATCATCGTTAAAAAGAATAAGATGATGCTCTTGTTCGTTCATTGTTTGATCTTGGCTACTTTTTTGCTCTTGTGTTGCCATGGTTTCTAGTTATTTACTTCTATTGAAACAACTTCTACATTTGTAACTCCGTCTGATTCTAAGCTTTGCTTAATGCCTTCCGCTTCGGCTTGCTTTGTGAAAATACCAACGCTGAATGTGGTAGAACCATCCGGATTTGTCTTTCTAACAATGTCGCGCCCGCCCGATAGCGAGTTTAGCAATGTTGGAACATTTCCCGGCGCGTTTCCAAAAACAGTTACATTTACTCTATATACCGTACTTTTGCTTCCGGGCTTCGCTTTGCTGGTTGCCGTTGTGGTTTTTTGGGTATTTTGTTTTTCTTTATTTCTTGCGGTGCTTGTCTGTTCGGACCTTCCGTTTACCCAAGCATCAATTATGGCATCTTTAAATCCCTTTTTCTTTACTTCTCCCAGCGCCTTTAACGCATCGTTATACGTTCTGAAAACACCTACATAGTAGCGTGTTGTGGTTCCTCTTTTTTCTGTAGTTACAGGGCTAAGGTTCTTCAGCTGAGCCTCGGTAGGTGCCTTAGAAAAGATACCTATTCTAATCTTATAGATTATACCTTCCTTAGAAACAGGATCGTCAAGCAGAATGATGCTTTTACCTGTTGTCCTGAAGCGATATTTATCGGCATCAGAGAGTTTAGGTGGCTTCATCGTAAGATCCGGTGCGGGCTGTAAGGTAATAACCGTTTGTCCGAAATTACTGCTGACCTGTGTACCGGTTGCCTTTGGCTTTGGTGACTCAGCAAGGTTCTTCCTTAGAGTTTCTTTAAGTTCTTCTGATATGGACGGCTGTGTTCCGTTAGTGTAAAACTGATACTCGGCATCGCTTAGTAATGCTTGTACCTGACTAAACGTTGCACGAGTGGATTCAACCTCTTGTTCTCCACTGATTATTTGCTGTTCCAGTTTTTCTCTTTCATCGTCATCAGCATAAGACAGCTGTTGCCTTAGCTTATCGAGTGATGACTGCTGCTTCGACAGCTGTTTCGAAAGAGTTGTTGCGCTTTTTACAAGTAAAACATACGAATCGTTTCCTGCCAGCTCTTTAATCGGAACATCTATGCTTTCTGTCTTTGTCGCTGGTGCAGGTTCCGAAAAATCTACGTTGAACGATGCCATTGCCATAATCTCGTTTACATCGCTTACCGAAATTCGCTCCGGAGTTACGCTCATCGCTGTTTTGTAAACAGTCAGTTTGTCGTTGTTTGTATCTCTTGATGAGGTAAAGCAAGCGGTACGGTTAGCAGCATCCGGTACAAACAAGAAATCGTCGTAGGGTGATGATATGGGGAAACCTAAGTTTTCCGGAATCGACCAAGCTCGTGTTTCGCTATTGTATTCGGATTTATAGATATCAAATCCACCCATTCCGTAATGGCCATTTGATGCAAAGTACAGCGTATTGCCATCGGGTGTTATGTATGGAAGTATTTCGTCAAATGGGCTGTTAATGGCAGCAACCTCTTCGGGCTCGCCCCAGCTGTTGCCTTCAATACGCTTTATGCGGAATATATCTAGCCCTGTTTCTTTATCTTGCCCGTACGATGAGAAATAGATTACATCCGCATCACGTCTGGCATTCTCTTTAGGAAAGAAAACAATATTGCTTAACGAGTGCTTCTCTTTTACTAAAGAGTCGGCTGCCATCCACATGGCTTGCGGCTTCTTAGCAAGATATACATCGCTAAACGTATCATATATATTATAAAAAGATGATGCGTTTATTTGTTTCTTCGCAATTCTGTTTACTCGTGTGGCATAGCCTAACATTTGCATACCGTTTTCGCAGCTGTTAATCTGTAGCTCCGCTTGTGTAAGCAATTCGCTATCATCCTTAGCTTTGTTCAGGTATAGGTTAAAATAGTCTATGGCATCTTCAAATTTATACGACCGTCTGTTTGCTTCGCCTAAATAGTACCATGTTTCGCTTGGGGCGATTGGAAACTCTGTCAGCTTGCTGAATAAGTTAATAGCCTGCTGCTGATTGGTAGAACCCTCTGTCATGCACACACCTAAACGAAACAGCTGATTAATCGTTAAGTTTTCTTGCTCGTTTTGAAGCTGCATGTATAAAGGCAATGCCTTTGAATACTCTTTGCGGACAAAAAGCGAATCGGCCTTTGTCGCAGTATCTCCATCAGCGTGTAAAAACAAAGGAGTTGTTAACGAAAAAAGTAGGATTACTATATATTTTTTACGGCTCATCATTCAAGTTATCTGAAAACATACGTAAAAATAGAAATTTAATCCTAGTCGGGCAAGACACTTACATTATTACAACAAATTAGCTGACAATTTGACTGCAAAATGTGAGGTTATTTTTACATTAAAATAGCTACCTTTACAACTCATGCTTCTTAAAAGGGACATTTATAAGCCGTTGCTATACAAATGTTTTCTTTTTTGATAAGGCATAATTCCCTATAAGCTATAGCAATATGATGAAACAGCTGAAGATTGGCGACAAAGCACCTGATTTTAAAGGAAAAGATCAGGACGGAAAAGATGTTAGCCTTGCTGACTATAAAGGTAAGAAGCTATTGCTCTACTTTTACCCAAAAGATAGCACGCCGGGTTGTACGGCAGAGGCTTGTAGCCTTCGTGACGGCTATGACGAATTGCTGAACTCCGGTTACGAAGTTTTAGGTGTGAGCGTTGATAGCGAAGTCTCTCATCAAAAGTTTATCGAAAAGTATAGCTTGCCCTTCCGCTTACTTTCCGATACCGATAAAGCAGTTGTGAATGCCTATGGTGTATGGGGCGAGAAAAAGTTTATGGGTAAAACCTACATGGGTACAATCCGTACTACTTTTTTGATTGACGAGAATGGCATTATCGAGAATATTATTACAAAGGTGGAAACCAAAGACCATGCAAATCAAGTGTTGAAAAGTCGGAAATAATATTAATGAAACAATTCTTTGTTATACTATTTCTGACAATATCTCATTTTATATATGGGCAAACCGTAACGGGTATGGTTGTGTACGAAAACAATCAACCTGCTGATGGAGTGATTATTCATGTTAAAGGTAAGAGCACAACAACAGACACAAATGGGAGTTATGATATTATGATTGACTCGTTAAGTATGTTGACGATATGGCAAAACGGATATAAACCTCTTGTTTTTGATGTTAAAAGCGATACGATAATTAATGCTACGCTATATGAAGATTTGGTTGTGCTTAACGAATTTATTATAACAGCAAGCATAAAACGACATAAAGTTAGATACATTTCAACGCGGAATAACAATGATATAAAAGTAATAAGAAATGAAGAGCCGAAAACCGAAGTTGTGAACCTTGAAAAGTACTGGCAACAGGATACTACATCGCTTTGGGCAAAAGCAATTTATGACAATATGAGTTATCCTGTTACTATGATGGAGAATTTTATCGAAGGGACTATATATGCTAAATTCAAAATCAGTAGTAATGGCGAGATGCTTGACCTAGAGCTTGTCCGAAAAGTAGAACCGGAACTTGATAACGAGGTGCTGAGAACATTAAAATTAATGCCGAATTGGTCAAGTGATAGGAGTTTTATGTATTATTTTACATACTCAAATCAGAAATACTATGGGATTTTTATACTACCAGTAAGATTTATCGTAAAAGAAATAAAAGACTAAACAGATAAAATAATCATTTAATAATATAGATAACAATGGCAAAGAAAGAAGAAGAAAAGAAAACAGCTTCCGAGGTTAGTAAGGAAAAGTTGAAAGCGTTACAAGCTACGCTAGACAAGATTGAGAAGGATTTTGGTAAGGGAGCAATTATGACAATGGGTGACCATCCGGTTGCCGAAGTTTCGGTTATTTCGTCGGGTTCTATAGGGCTGGACACAGCACTTGGCATTGGCGGATATCCTCGCGGACGTGTAATTGAGATATATGGTCCCGAATCATCAGGTAAGACAACCCTTGCAATACACGCTATTGCCGAAGCGCAGAAATCGGGTGGTATTGCGGCAATTATAGATGCCGAGCATGCCTTCGACCGCACCTATGCCGAAAAGCTGGGCGTTCATACAGATAACCTGCTTATATCGCAACCCGATAACGGAGAACAGGCGTTAGAAATTGCCGATCACCTTATCCGCTCGGGTGCAGTTGATATTGTTGTTATCGACTCGGTTGCAGCACTTACTCCCAAAGCCGAAATCGAAGGCGATATGGGAGAATCTAAAATGGGTCTTCAGGCACGTCTTATGTCGCAAGCATTACGTAAGCTTACGGCTAATATCAGCCGTACCAATACTTGTTTCATTTTCATCAACCAGCTTCTCGAGAAGATCGGTGTGATGTTTGGTAACCCCGAAACCACTACAGGTGGTAATGCGCTTAAGTTCTATGCCTCTATTCGTCTTGATATTCGTCGTGTAACTCAGATGAAAGAAGGCGAAGAAGTAACCGGAAACCGCACACGCGTGAAGGTTGTAAAGAATAAGGTTGCGCCTCCTTTCCGCAAAGCCGAGTTCGATATTATGTTTGGCGAAGGAATTTCTAAGGTAGGCGAAATTGTTGACCTTGGTGTTGACTTTGGAATTATAAAGAAAAGCGGTTCATGGTTCAGCTATGGCGAAACAAAGTTGGGACAGGGACGCGATGCTGTTAAACAGCTGCTTTACGATAATCCGGAACTTGCCGATGAGCTGGAAGCAAAGATCAGAGCGCAAATGATGGATAAGAAAGAGTAATATGAGATAAAGGGAACACTACTTACTATAGTATGTTCCCTTTTCTATTTTCTGATATGAAAAAATCATTAGCTGTAATAGCTCTTTTGTTGTGTTTTAGCTGGACAAATGCACAAGAACAGATGCTAGAGCCGTTTACCTTTAATGGTAAACATCAGCCTAGCGTTATGATTCTTGGCGTTTTTCATTTTGATTATCCCAATCTTGACGCGTATAAAGTGCAGCATCAGCTGGATGTCCTTTCCGAAGAAAGGCAGCAGGAAGTGGATGATTTGCTTAGGCTGCTTAAAGAGTATAAGCCAACTAAAATATTGCTCGAAATAGACCGAGTAAAAAGCGATAGCTTATTTAATGCCCGATACGAGGATTATTTGAATGATAAGTTTGATATTAGTAATCGTAGGAACGAGGTGTATCAGCTGGGGTTTAAGCTGGCGAAACAAATGAATCACGAGCGAATCTATTGTATAGATGCAATGTCTGGATGGTGTGGTGTTGATTTGGATTGGGATACATTTGACGAAGACGCTTACATGCAGTCTTTAGGGCAATTTGACAAGATGAATCGCTACGACTATGATAGCTTTTATCAGTGGGAAGATTCTATTAAAATGCATCTTACCCTTACGGACTATCTTAGAATAATGAATAATCCAAAAGCCATAGAGAAAAGTCATCAGCCGTATCTAACCGAGTGGGTGCTATCTGGAGCAGGTGATAATTACCTAGGTGCAGATTCATTAGCCGGATGGTATAGAAGAAATATTAGGATATTTTCTAACATATACGATATTGCCGACTTCGATAACGAAGATCGTTTGCTTCTTATTATTGGCTCCGGCCATGTAAAGCTACTTAAGCAAATGCTTACAGATTCACCCGACTTTAACTATATTGAAATCAATACTTACTTATAAAAACAAATTATAATATGAAAAAACTAGCAGTAGCAATGAGTGGTCTGATCTTAGCCTCAATGCTTGCGGCATGCGGAGGAGGAGAAGGCGAACAAAAGAAAGATACAAAATTAATAGGCATGAAAGATGTTAAGCTAGCCAGCAATATTATGCAACCCGAAACGCTTTGGATGTTCGGTCGTTTGGGTGATGTAGTTGTTTCACCGGATGGAAAGCAAGTTGCCTATACCGTTACTTGGTATGATGTTGAGGAGAATGCGGGTAACACCGAAATCTATATCATGAATACTGATGGTAGCGATAAAAAGCAGCTTACCAAAACACCTGAGCGTGAGAACTCGCTCACATGGTGTCCGGATGGCAAGGTGCTTAACTATATGAGTGGTGGTCAGCTGTGGGAGATGAATCCTGATGGAACAGGAGCAAAACAGCTTACCGATATCGAAGGTGGAATTTCGGGCTACCTATTCTCTCCAACTCTTTCGCACGTTGTGTTTGCGATAGAGACAAAGGTTGATAAGATGAGAGGTAAAGACATCTATGCAGATCTTCCTAAATCTGATGTTTACATTTACGATGATTTAATGTATCGCCACTGGGATACGTGGGCAGACGGCAGTTACAGCCACCTATGCATTGCAGATTATGGCGGATCAACCATTGGTACACCTGTGGATATTATGGCTAACGAGCCTTTCGATTCTCCAATGAAACCTTTCGGTGGAATGGAAGAAATTGCTTGGAGTCCCGATGGAAAGCAGCTTGCATACACTTGCAAAAAGCTGAAAGGTAAAGAATACGCGTTCTCTACCGACTCTAATATTTATCTCTACGATTTAGATAACCAGCAAACTACATTGCTTACACCAAACATGCCGGGCTACGATAAGCAACCGCTTTATTCGCCGGATGGCAAGAAGCTGGCTTGGTTAAGCATGGAGCGTGCAGGTTATGAGGCGGACAAAGAGCGCTTGTTTATCTACGATTTCGATGCGAAGACGATGAAAGAAAGCATGCCTAATTTTGATGCTAGCCCTTCATCTATGCAATGGAGTCCGGATAGTAGAGATATCTACTTTACGGCGTGCATAATGTCAACTTATCGTATCTTTAAGCTGAATGTTGAAAGTGGAAATATTGAGCAGCTGTCAAAAGACGGATTGTTCGACTATCAGAATATCCGTTTGGTTGATGAGAATACAGTGCTTGTATCTCGTACCGATTTTTCAAATCCTGCGGAAATATATCGTGTTGATATTTCTAATAAAGATGCGGAACCTAAGAATATTTCGGAAATCAACAAACCTATTCTCGACCAGCTGAACTTACCAACGTTTGAGCTACGCACATTTAGAAACGCTGTTGATGGTGCCGATGTTCTTACATGGGTATTCTATCCGCCGAACTTCGATAAGAACAAAAAGTATCCTGCAATTCTGTTCTGTACAGGTGGACCTCAAGGTACTTCAAGCCCTTCATACAGCTATCGTTGGAATATGGCGTTAATGGCGTCTAACGACTATGTGGTTGCGTATCCTTGTCGTCGTGGAGTATCGGGTATCAGTCAGAAGTGGACGGATGCTATTTCAAGGCATCATGGCGAACTGGATGAGATAGACCACTATTCGGCTATTGATGCGCTTGCTAAAGAGCCTTATGTTGACGAGAATCGTTTAGGAGTAACAGGTGCTAGCTATGGAGGCTTCACTATTTACCATATGATGGGTACACATAACAAGCGCTTTAAAGCAATGATTGCGCATTGTGGCATCTTCAACTTCTCTTCAATGTACACTACTACCGAGGAAATGTTCTTTGAGCAGTGGGAGAAAGGCGGACCGATTTGGGAAACTCCGGGAAATAAAGAGCTGTCTCGTATCTATGCTCAATCGCCCATTAACCTTGTGAAGAACTGGGATACTCCGCTGATGGTTATACATGGAGGACGCGATTATCGTGTACCTTACGCACAAGGAATGGCGGCATTTAATGCGGCACAGATGATGGGTGTACCAAGTAAATTCTTGTATTTCCCCGAAGAAAACCACTGGGTAACGAAACCGCAAAATGCTATTGTATGGCAACGTGAATTCTTCGGTTGGTTTGATAAGTATTTGAAGAAGTAAAGAATAAATAAAGTATTTGAGAAAAAGGACTGTAAAACAACAGTCCTTTTTTCATCACCCGTCATTTCGAATGTAGTGAGAACCGTCAGCTCGGCGAAGCCAAATCTCCTGAAAATTAGCAGTACGTTGAATTAGGCATCAGTGCATTTACCCCTAAATCCCCTAAAGGGGACTTTTGCAGCGTACATTAGTCAGCGATTTGCAACTGTTGAGGAGATTT
>JAVBOE010000047.1:0-26764 GCA_031550925.1 Bacteroidales bacterium
GAAGCTCAACAACAGTATAGAACGCACCCTTAGGATTTGGACAGATAACACCGTCTATTTTATTAAGAGCTTCAACAATGCAATCGCGACGCTTAATGTACTCTTGATATACTTCATCAAAGTACGTTTTAGGGGTCTGAAGCGCGGCTTCGGCTGCAACTTGTCCGTATCCCGGAGGACATAAGCGAGCTTGAGCATAACGTAACGCTGCCGACATTACATCTTTATTATGAGAAACGATAGCACCTACACGGATACCGCACATGCTGTAACGCTTAGAGGTAGAATCGAAAAGTATTACGTTATTTTCGATACCCTTAAGTAGCATTGCCGAATGATGCTTTCTTCCATCATAGCAGAACTCACGGTAAACCTCGTCTGAGAGTAGATACAAGTCGTGCTTAAGAACCAGCTTACGAAGCTGCTCCAGCTCATCTTCTGTATAAAGATAACCGGTAGGGTTGTTCGGGTTACAGATCATGATAGCCTTTGTTTTAGGCGTAATCATCTTTTCAAACTCTTCAATTGCAGGTAGCGCAAATCCGGTATCAATAGTAGTTTTAATGGTCTTGATAGTTACACCGGTCATAAATGCGAACGAGTTATAGTTGGTGTAGTATGGCTCAGGAATAATAATCTCGTCTCCGGGGTTAAGGCAAATTGTAAAAGCCATAGTGATAGCTTCAGACCCTCCGGTAGTTATTACGATTTCGCTTGCAGGATCAACATCTATACCGATACTTTTATAGTATCCGGCTAGTCCCTTTCTGTATGATTCGTTACCTGCTGAGTGGCTATACTCAATAACCTTTGCATCATAATTTTTCACAGCATCAAGGGCAACCTGAGGAGTATGGATATCGGGTTGACCAATGTTAAGGTGGTAAACTTTTATTCCTCTTTTCTTTGCTGCTTCAGCGTAAGGAACAAGCTTTCTAATAGCAGATGCCGGCATTGCAACACCTTTTTCTGAAATTTTTGGCATAACGTTTTATTGTTTTTAATTGGTTTGCTCTAGGCTAGAATAATCATGCAAACATATATGTTTATTATTAAATAGAATATGTTTTTGCGCATTTTATTTTGCAAATATAGCTTTAATTTAATAGTTGTCTTATTTTACCGATAGGCGATCTTCTACCATTCGCGTAGTATATTGCTGCATAAAGGCTTTTGCTAATCGCTCGAGCTTGTTTTTTACCTCAGGCAACGAATCGATAAGGTTATTTCTAAGAAAAACATCTTCTTTAAACTTATAAAGTGAAAGTGAGTTCTGCCCGTCAAATTGAATCATATAATCACCTTTCATCAGCTGTAAGAAGCTGCCAACATATTGAACGGCAAAATCTTTGCCCGGATATTCTGGTTGTGGTATGCTATCTACCTCAACTTCAACCGAAGGCTTCACTAATTCTTTCTTTAACAAATCGTTACCGAATGAGATAAACTTGCCCTTATAGTTTAAGTATGATAAAACAGAAGGCAAAATATCCGCCTGCTGTGCCAGCTTTTTCTCCATTCCGACCAAGGTTGAATCGCCGGGGCAATAAAACACAATAGGTATAGCATATAACCCAACCGATGTTTTATACTCATCGTTTGCTTGATATATCCCTCCATGATCGGCTGATAGTACAAACAGCGTACTATCATACCAAGGCATTTTTGATGCTGTTTCGAAGAATTGACGTAACGCATAATCGGAGTATCGCAACGAATTACGAAAAGCATCGGGACCGTCTTTGAAAACATCTTTATAACGCTCCGGCAAATTAAACGGCGTATGCGATGAAAGCGAGAATAACGCCGTACAGAAAGGTTGCGGCATTTTATTCAGCTCTTGTGCATAAAACTGAAAAAACTCCTCGTCAAAAATACCGGCAATACCATCATAGTGCGATTTATCGCCAAACTCATCCATGCCGTAGTATTTCTCAAAACCCATTAGGTTGGCTATACCGTTAAAGCCCATCGCCCCGTTGTAAGCATTATGGAAGAACGCCGTTTTGTAGCCCTCATTTCTCAGTATCGTGGCAATGCCATTTACGTTGTTGGCCGAGTATGGCGAAAGTACATACGGTTCTATGATAGAAGGAATAGATGCCAGCACTGAAGGCATCGCGTCTATCGATTTTCGTCCGTTAGCATATGAGTATAGGTAGAATTTACTTTGCTGCATCAACGAATCAAGGAAAGGTGTATATGATACAAAGCCCTCCTTGCCTTCGTTATAAGCCGATATAAACTCCGACCCAAAGCTTTCTAGAATAAAGATCACAACGTTTTTATACCGGAACGGTTCTGCGGGCTGGTAATCTTTTACAGGTGTAAAAATACTCTCCAGCTCCTCTTCGGAATAGTAACGATACACCGGCATTTTATTAACGCTTAACGTTCTTATTAACGTAAAAGGAGTATTCTGCACCAAAGGCATTTCTATCGGCTCTTTTACATATTCCGAAGCATTGCTGAGGCTTATCGGTCGGTTATGAAACATCATATGCCCGCGCATACCAAAGAACATAAAGAGCACACCAACCAGCATCAGCACGGTATTAACCGGATAGTAAAAAAAAGGAGAAGAAAATCTATCGGGCTTCTTCAGCTTACCGTATGCTTTGATAAGGATGAATACCAGCGCGATAAATATCAACACTATGTACCAGTATTGCACAAAGAATCCGCCGAATAGCTGCAGTATATTTCCTTCGTTCGAAAACTCATTGAACACCGTAGTGGTGGTACGCCGCATGGTAAAACGGAAGTAAATAATATCCATGCAGTTGGTAGCAATAGCAACTGAGTTTGTGAGCACAAACCAAAACTTAAACACCTTTTGATAGCTGATATTATACCTAAACTTAAACGGTATAAGCATTGCAACCAGGTATATAGAGTTAATATAAACCAAAGCCGACGCATCAAACCTCATTCCTCCCAGCAAAAGAGAGAAGAAATGAGATGTTGTCATATTGGGATAGTAACCCGTATTAAAAAGGTAAAACAGCAAACGGCAAACGGTAAACAAGAGCATTACCAAAGCCATACGATAAAGTAGCATTAAGAATGCGCTGCTATTAAATCCGCTGCGTGTCAAGTAATATTGCCATACACTTTTATGGCTGTTGCTTTTTTTCATCTTTTCATCAGATAAAATATATTAACTCAGAAACCGTTTAAATTTTACTATTTCAACATTATTGTCAACGCTAGAAAGTGTACCTAACTCTGCTGAGCCCCTAATCCCCTAAAGGAGACTTTCCGAAGGTGTAGGCTTAAAGTTCCCTTTAGGAGCTCAGCAACTTTTGACTCATCCTTATTATCAATAAAAATCTTCAAGTCTTTGTGTCTTTAAGTCCTGTCGTCTATATGCTATTTTGCTCTATACTCGCTTCGCTTTTTTATTGCCACCATCAACGAAAACTTAAACGTATTAGATAGCACTCCATCCTGACCCTTTACTGTTGTAAAGTAAGCAATATCAAGCGTTACAGAGCTGAAAGCTAATCCTGCTCCAAAAGTAAGATAGTTGCGCCCACCAAACCTTTTCGATTCGGCAGAAAAACCTGTCCGAACAGAAAGTACGTTGTTGTATTTATATTCAACACCAAGGTTTGTAGCAATAGACGATGATAACCCATCGCTAAAAGAACGGAAGACAGCAGTAGGAACAGCATCATCGTTATACTCCCAGTTCTCGGGAACGAGCAGCTTATTAAAGTCAAGAGAAAAAGACAGGCTGTTCTGCTCATCTAAATTCATACCAATTCTTCCCCCTACCCTCATATTCATCGGGAGAAAGTATTTATCGCCGCTATCTGTTTTAAGCTTCGATCCAATATTAGAAAACACAACACCAACGGCAACCTCTGACTCCTTACTTAAAAAACGTACCGGCTTTTGCCAATAAGACGCAACATCAACAGCAAAATTATGCGCATGATCGGTATAATATACGCTTGGACCGCTTGCTTCTATTGTGGTTGAGTTTATGTAACGGGCGGTAAGCGCCGCCGATAAGTTAGGTCCGAAACGACGGGAATAGGATAGGTCGAAAGCAAACTCCGTAGGTTTTACGCTGGATAGATAGTTAGCACCAGCATCATATAAAGAAATATTGCCTAACGAAAAAAAGTATAACGATGCTCCCAATGCCTGATTTTGTGGCAAGGCATAATAACCGGAAAGATAACCTAAATATACATCCTTAGCAATGTCTCTTAGCCATGGTACATACGATACACCCACTCCTCCTGGGTCGCCAATAAACGCATACTTTGCGGCATTCCAACGTTGCGAAAAGATATCAGGCGAAGTTGCAGCGCCAACCTCTCCCATACCCGAAGAACGAGCATCCGGAGATATGTTTAGCGTTTGCAAGCCCGGTGTTATTTTGGTTTGCGCATTAACAGCACTAGCAGCATACAAAAACGCAAGAAGCAAAACAAAAGAATAGTATTTCATAAGCTAGGCCTCAAGCAAAATAAAACGGAAAGATAAAATTTTTGTAAGTAAAATAAAAATGGATACAAAGATTTATATCATTTTATTGAATAAAGAGCAAAGAGCAAGGATACTCCCTCCCTTTGGGAGGATTGGGGTGGGCTTTTCTTATAAACGGTTCGACAGCTTTGCTACCATTGTTCTTTTCCACTCAGCAAAGCTACCATCAAGAATACGCTTACGAGCCTCGTGCACCAGCCACAGATAAAACGAAAGGTTATGAATACTTGCCAGCTGCGGACCCAACATCTCGCCCGAGATAAACAAGTGCCGCAGATACGACTTTGTGTAGTGATGGTCGATATAGCTGATGCCGTTATGATCTATAGGAGAAAAATCGTGGCTCCACTTCTGGTTGCGAATATTAATTATCCCCTCGGATGTAAATAGCATTCCGTTACGTCCGTTACGTGTTGGCATTACGCAGTCGAACATATCTACCCCTCGCGAAATAGCCTCAAGAATATTAACAGGTGTACCCACGCCCATAAGGTAGCGAGGCTTATCTTTGGGCAGTACCTCATTTACCACCTCAATCATTTCGTACATCTGCTCGGTAGGCTCGCCAACCGCCAACCCGCCAATAGCGTTACCGTCTCTATTAAGCGAAGCAACATGCTCGGCAGCCTGTACCCGCAAATCTTTATAAACACAACCTTGTACTATAGGGAAAAGCGTTTGGTTGTAACCATAGAGGTTTTCGGTTTCGTCGAAACGCTTTACACAACGCTCTAACCATTGTTGAGTAAGCTTTAGCGATTTTGCAGCATAGTCGTATTCTGCCGTTCCGGGAGGGCACTCGTCAAATGCCATAATGATATCAGCACCTATTTTTCGCTGAATATCCATTACATTTTCAGGTGTAAAAAAATGCTTAGATCCGTCGATATGCGAACGGAACTCGCAGCCCTCTGCCGTAAGCTTACGATTCGCAGCCAACGAAAAAACCTGAAAGCCACCGCTATCGGTAAGTATAGGTCTATCCCAACCCGAAAATTTATGTAATCCGCCAGCCTGTTCAAGCACATCGGTACCGGGACGAAGGTATAGGTGGTAGGTGTTGCCAAGAATAATTTCGGCCTGTACCTCTTCCTTTAAATCACGGTGGAGAACACCCTTAACACTGCCCACCGTACCAACGGGCATAAAAATGGGTGTGTGGATATCTCCATGGTCGGTATGTATTACGCCCGCTCTGGCGTTGGTATTGCTATCTATATGCTGTAAATCGAATGTCATGCTATATAAAATCAGACGACAAAGTTATACAATATTGGTTAGTATGCCTTAACAAAGATTTTTTACAATAAAACAGGAACCCTGCTCCACGTATCAAATAATTGTTAAATTTATCGGCATTATCAGAAGCTGTTTAAATTCGATAGTTGCTACATTTACAAACAGTGCTTTGCGTTAGTATTAGTGGTCAGTAAACATTTTTCTCTCCCTACTTTTGTCTTGATATAAAAGTAGGCAAAAGATCAAGACCGCCCGACGCTACACCCCCTCCCTAACCCTCCCCCAAAGGGTGAGGGAATCTCCCTCCCTTGGGGAGGGCTGGGGTGGGTGGCCATGCGCTAATAAGCTGTATGCAGGGTTTTTCTTGCTAGAAATGAATTTTAACAGTATCTTAAAGTATTAAAATGCAATACCCACTAATAAACAAATACCCTATATAACATGAAAAAAATATTACTAATAACCATTATTCTATATGGCTCTAGTTTAATAGCCCAAACAAAAGATAACGCTCAAACCGATGTTGCCAAATGCCTACGAGAAATATCCAAAGAAATTACTTCTAACTATATATTTCCGGATGTTGCGGCAAAAATTGATTCGGCTATAGCTGCCGACCTGAAAACAGGCAAGTTTAACAACCTATCAAATGATAGCCTTGCCCAAACATTGACCGGTTACTTAAGGTCTATAAGTAACGACAAGCATTTTTTTGTAAAATATCTCCCCGACCATAAACCAACTTCCCCAAATCCGGAGAGTGAAGAACAACGCGCGCTGGATAGCATTACAAATAGCCTATATAACTTTGGATTTAACGAAGTTAAACGACTTGAAGGTAATATCGGCTACATAGACTTTATAGGGTTTGCAGAGCCTAACTCAAGCGAATTTGCGCTAACATCGGCCATGAACTTTGTATCAAATACCAATTCGCTAATTATAGATTTAAGAAAAAACAGAGGTGGTGATAACGGTATGCTTCTTTTATTTTGCAGCTATTTCTTGAGCGATAAAGCATATCTATACGAAACAACTTTCCGAGGTAAAGGTATAACCACTGAAAATTGGACAAAAGACGAGGTTGCAGGAAAAAAATACCTTAACAAACCGATTTACATTCTTACAAGTAAAAGTTCTTTTTCTGCGGCAGAAGGTCTTCCCTATGTTTTACAATCGTATAAGCTGGCAAAAGTTGTTGGAGAGCAAACGCAAGGTGCGGCAAACCCTGTCGATCCGTTTATAGTTGATAATAAATTCTTACTGCTCATACCCGTTGGACAGGTTACATCTACTGTAACAAAAACGAACTGGGAGCATGTTGGGGTAATTCCCGACTATAAGGTTGATGTGGATAAAGCGTTAACACAAGCGCACCTATTAGCCTTGAAGGAGGTACAAAGTAATAAGGTAAGAACCGAACTGTCTGATACAAAACTTACCGAGCTGATTAAACAGCTTGAAGCGGATTTATAGATAACAATTCATTCTAATTTAACGTAAAAATACCTTCTAAATAAAGCAACCTATGTATCGCATTTTTCTATTGCTGTTGCTTGCTCTTTTCTCAAAAGAGCTATTTGCGCAAAGTGAACAAGAACAGCAATCATGGCGAATAATGTTCTACAACGTAGAAAACTTCTTTGATACAGAGAATGACTATGAAACCAACGATGACGAATTTCTACCCGTTGGCTTTTACCATTGGACACAGAAAAAGTTCGAGAAAAAGCGAGATGATATAGCAAAAGTCATTGATAGCATTGGCGTACCTGCTATTGTTGGATTATGCGAAGTAGAGAATCGTTACGTGTTAGAGCAGCTAACACAACATACCTCGCTTAAGAAACATAGCTACGCCACACTCCATAAAGATTCTCCCGACTCCAGAGGTATTGATGTTGCTTTACTATACATACCTCAACATTTTCGGCTAGTTGATTCCACGTTTTTCAAAAACAATAACAAAAAAAGTACTCGCGAAATTCTTTATGCCAAAGGCATACTAGGTAATATAGATACGCTACACATTTTTGTAAATCATTGGCCTTCGAAAATTAACGGTGAAGAAGAAACTGAGCCATATCGCATGGCGGCAGCAATAACATTACGCAGTAAGATAGACTCCATTTTACAAATCAACCCGTATGCCAACATTATTGCAATGGGCGATTTCAACGATTTACTCAATAGCAAACCTATTAAAGAGGGATTAAAAGTAAGTAGTACAGCTAAATCATCTAAACAGAATAATCTTTTCAACCTTGCTGCTTTAGCAGCAAATAAAGGCGAAGGCTCGTCTAAGTATAAAGGTAGCTGGCAGCTGGTGGACATGATATTTTGCTCTACTAATATGCTGGATAGCAATAATAGTCTGAATTGTAGCATGCATGGCTTTACCATTTTTAAAGCCGACTTTCTGCTAAATGCAGACAAAACATACGGAGGCGTAAAGCCAAAGCGAACGTTAGCAGGGCCACGCTATATAGGAGGTGTAAGCGATCACTTGCCTGTATATATTGATATTAAAGGTAAAAAGTAGCACGACACAAGTATCAAGTATCACGAAAAAGACGATGTGTAAATTTGCTAATGTGTAAATGTAATAATGTAAGACTTCGCATTTACCCCTAAATCCCCTAAAGGGGACTTTTGCTGCGTGCGTTAGCCAGCGATTTGCGACTGTTGAGGAGATGTCTCACTTCGTTCGACATAACACTATGTTTTTGTTGCATATCTTATATTGTGATGCTTGATGCTTGTGTCGTGATACTTTCCACATCAATCTGTAAAAAGTAAGTCGCTTAGATAACGTCTTTTCTAAGCGACTCATTTCTCCCTCCAAAGCTAGCAATTCTACTATGGCATTAGCAATGCTAACCTTGTATGGGACCAACCTTCTTACTTCTAGGAAAAATTAAGACGCTAACTAGCAAGGCATCAGCCATGAAAAGAATAACGTAATTCATCAAAACTTTTTCTCCCGAAAGCTAGATAATATGTTGTGTGTACTTACAGCAGGTCTTCTGGCTTACCTTTTACGTTTTTCGCCTTCCCATCTTACGACAGTGGCTTGCGGAAAACAACCGATATACGGATAAAGGTTTACAGCAGCGGGTACTGCTCCCGATTTTCACGAGATTCCCTTAGCTGAAATACAGTAGCAAAGATATAATTTTTAGCCGAACACAATACAAATTAGGTTTGTTATTTGTTAACTCTAGCCACAACATCTCAGCTACAAACAGCTATCTCTGCTAATAGTGATGTAGCCCGACTAAATAATTTATATATTTGTAGTAGTAGCTAACAAAAGAGAACCCACAATAAATGGATACTCAAACCATTATACTTGCGTTTATACTCACTCTTATCGCCGGACTCTCTACCGGGATTGGCAGCCTTATATCGCTGATAGCCAAACGTACTAACACAAAATTCTTATGTGCTTCGTTAGGTTTTTCCGCAGGTGTAATGCTTTACGTTTCGTTTATGGAGATGATGCCTACCGCTCGCGAAGAATTGGCTACCGTTGCAGGTGATAAGCTGGGATTGCTATATCTGATTCTTGCCTTTTTTGGCGGAATGGTTTTCGTTACAGCAATAGACTTTCTAATTCCGAAAGCAAATAACCCCCACGAAATACATGGTGTAGAAGAGATGAACGATAAGAAAGGGCTTCATCGGGTAGGGATTGTTGTTGCGCTTTCTATTGCTATACATAACTTTCCGGAAGGTATTGCCACATTTACTTCGGCACTGGAAGGGCTTGATGTTGCTATTCCCATAACCATTGCCATTGCTATACACAATATACCCGAGGGTATTGCGGTTGCGGTACCCATATACCATGCCACTGGGAACAAGAAAAAAGCATTCTGGTTTTCGTTCCTATCAGGACTGGCTGAACCGCTTGGTGCGTTGGTTGCTTTTCTGTTCTTACTTCCATTCTGGTCGCCGCTGATTAACGGAATTGTGCTGGCCGCCGTGTCGGGTATCATGGTCTTTATTTCGCTAGATGAGCTGTTGCCCAGCGCCGAGAAGTATGGCGAACACCATATATCTATTGCGGGAGTTGTTGCGGGCATGGCTGTTATGGCGTTTAGCCTATACCTTTTTGTGTAGATACTAGTAGCACGACACAAGTATCACGTATCACGAAGAAGAGGTCATTTCGAACGCAATGAGAATCGCGTTCTTGTACATCCCGAAGGGATTAAATGTGAATAACCGCGGGTGAAACCCGTGGTAGAAGGATATCCAAATCCCAGACAACCCCGAAGTGGGTTGAACTGCAACCCATTCACACATTCGCCCCTTTCAGGGACGTAACAGAGTGCATCCTTCGGCTTCCACGGGTTTCACCCGCGGTTATTCACATTTGCCCGCATTGTGAACGCAGAAGAACATAGCAGCCCTACCCTTTAGGGGAACCGAGTTTACAAGCTCACCAAAGGCATTTAGGTGCTAAGCGACTTTTGACACATCCTCAATTTAAAGACTTTTTAGTGATGCGTGATACTTGTATCGTAGCACTGCTGCTGCATAAATCAAAAATACTTTAGCGTGAGCTAAAATAAGTAAATCGGTTTGGCTAGCGATAAACATTAAGCTAAGCTTGCATCTGCTAACTTAACTCTGAACAGTTGAAAAACCACAGGCTGTTACTAATAACTCTTATACTTCTATTATATGGATGTCAACTGTGTAAGGCTCAACAGGAGGATACCCTTAAGCTGAAATATCCATTCATTAAGCCAGAGCCAATTATTCCGGATCAACCCATGCCATCCAACCGCTCGCTAATGCCTAACATGCTGCCCATTGACGGATTTGAATACTTATCTTCTACCCCTAAAGATACGGTAGGAATAGCACCAAACCTATCTGTAGAAAATTTTATAAAGTTCTACTACAACGATTTCTTAAAATGGGAAAAAGATACCTATGGCGTGAATTTCGATATTCAAGACTTTGTAATGAAGAACGGAAAATACATTGCAAGGACAAAGTATATACCAAGAAAAAGAGGTACTACCGAATCTCCGTTAGAAGACCCGTATCCCTATACGCACTTGCCACTTCATTCTGTTAACCCCAATTTAATTCAAATAGGGGTTGGGCTGGTAGTACCGGTAGAATGGAAGCCCACAAAACAAGATATCTGGTTTAAAGAAAACTTCAGCTGGGAAAAGCGAGCTATACAAATTATGGGCTCTCAGGTGGACTCTTTTGGTAATAGAAGCATTTACGAGGTGCAAAACTTACAGAGAGTGGACTCTATCATAAAGCAAAACATAATAGATTCTACAGGCCAATTTAGTCCTATCTCCATAGATTATAAGAAAGAAATAAAGCAGATCAGAAAGAATATCAGAGAGGGAGCGAAGCAGGATTTAAAATAAAAGTGCTTTTGTAACATATCTCTTTTATGTTGTTTTGTTCGTTTCAAACTATTCTTGTTTCTTTGTAATTCAAATTCTGTAGATGAATATTCTCGACCTAATAGTAATAGTTGCCCTAGCTTGGAGTGCCATAAGTGGATTCTCGAAAGGATTCATTGTGCAAGTATTTTCTCTGGCGGCATTGGTTCTTGGAGTTTTCATCGCCTATAAGCTCTCTCACTTTGTCGCAGGATTCATCGCAGATTCATTAAGTACCGACCCTACTTTTACAGATATTATCGCCTTCACTATCACATTTGTTGGTGTATGGATACTTGTGTATATGTTGGGGAAAATAGTACATCAGATAGTGCAAGTTGTTATGTTGGGACTGGTTAACCGAATACTAGGTGCAGCATTTGCTTTTTTAAAGACAACTCTTGTTCTTAGCATATTGCTCATTGTTTTTGAGAACCTAAACACAGGCATAAACATTTTATCAAAAGAGACTATAGAAAAATCTATTACCTACACTCCGCTAAAAAAAGTTGGTAATTTCATATTCCCTTATCTTACTTTTGGCGAAGAAGAAGAGGAAGCCCCCAAACCCCCAAAGGGGGATTTAAGCCAGCGCCTTTGAAAAGTCCACTTTAGGGGAACCGAGCTTGCGAGCTCGCCGAAGGCATTTAGGGGTAATTAAGCGAAGTATTACATTTACACATCAGGATATTTATATATTAGTACATTAACACATTGTCTTTATTGTTTCAAAATCATATATTTGTAAAAAATACATCGACGCATTAGAACAACCTCCTGCTTATGAAAAAAAAGATTACCCTTGCACTTCTTGTTATCTTTTACTCGGTGCAAATAAACGCTCAAAACAGCTGGAGCCTCGAAGAATGTATCAGCCACGCAATAGCCAATAATATACAAATAAAGCAACAAGAGCTGAATGCTACACAAGAAAAGAACAACCTGCTTCAGTCTAAGCTTAGCTTGCTGCCTACCATTTCCGGTAGTGGCAGCTATAGCATAAACTGGGGGCGTTCGCTCGATGTTACCTCCAATCAATATATCGACAGCCGTAATCAATCGGCAAATGTATCGGGTACCGCATCAGCAATACTTTTTGCCGGACTGCAAAAGCAAAACAACATTAAGCTTGGATCGTTAACCTATGAGGCAGCCATACAAGATGTAGAAAAGCTGAAGAATGATATCTCGTTAAATATCGCAGCCGCTTATCTGCAAATATTACTTGACGAAGAAAGGCTGCTCATCGCACAAGAACAGCTGAAAACAACAACAGAGCAGCTTGCAAAAACCAAAATATTAGTCGATGCAGGAAGCGTAACTATGAGCGCATACCTCGATTTACAAGCGCAACAGGCAACCGAAGAGGTTGAAGTAGTGGTCGCGAAAAACAGCATTGCCATATCGTACTTAAATCTAAAGCAGCTGCTCGATCTACAAACCGATGATTCTTTTAAAGTAGAAAACCCTATGATTGGCGAGCTTCCTACAATACGTAGAGCTGAGAATATTAACCAAATTTTTGAACAGAACTCTACTTTAAGACCGGAAATAAAAAGAGCTGAATATCGGCTGGAAGGAGCAAAAAAACAGCTGACTATCGCCAAGGGTGCCGACTACCCCACTCTATCAATAAGTGGCGGACTTAGCACACAGTACTCCGAAGCATATCCCAACTCATTTAGCGATCAGTTTAAGAATAACTACTACTACAGCATGTCGTTGCGCCTATCCGTTCCTATATTCAACGGTTGGCAAACGCGCACAAACGTGCGAAATTCTAAGTTGAATGTACGAAACTATGAGTTGCAGCTACAGCAAGCAAAAAACACGCTATACAAAGAAATACAGCAGGCCGAGGTAGATGCCGAGGCGGCGCTGCAACGCTATCATGCGTCACAAAAAAATGTTACGGCATTGCAAGAATCTTTCCGATACGTAGAGCAGAAGTTCAACGTAGGCATGGTTAACACTACCGATTATAATGTTGCTAAGAAAAATCTTGCCCGGTCGCAATCAGAGTTAGTTCAAGCAAAATACCAATACATATTTCAATCAAAAATCCTGGAGTTCTATCAAGGCATTCCGTTATCACTATAGTAATACACTGTCAACCTTTCTCGTATGAAAAGAAAACATATAATTCTCGCTGTTATAACCGTTTTGCTGATACTCCTTATCGGTACATGTTCCGGCTGGTTTACGAAAGATGAAGGAATAAAAGTTGCTGTTGAAAAACCCACAAAACGAACCATTGTAGAGATGATTCCCGCCAACGGAAAAATACAACCGGTAACGGAAGTAAAGATCAGCCCCGATGTATCGGGCGAGATTGTAGAGCTGAACGTAAAAGAGGGAGACAAGGTAGAACGAGGACAGCTGTTGCTTAAAATAAAACCTGATGTATATGTGTCGTTACGCGATCAGGCCGTTGCATCTCTAAATACCAATAAGGCAAGGCTTGCACAAGCAGAAGCAAGGTTAACACAAGTAGAGCTTACCTATAAGCGCAATAAAATTCTTTTCGATCAGCTTGCGATTACACAGGCAGAGTTTGAAAATATACAATCTGAGTACGATGTCGCTGTTAAAGAAGTAGAGGCGTCTATCTTTAACGTAAATAATGCCAAAGCTTCACTACAAAAAGCAGAAGAAGATTTATCGAAAACTACTGTATTTGCCCCAATGAGCGGAACAGTATCGCTGCTTAGCGTAGAGCAAGGTGAACGTGTGTTAGGTACCGTACAAATGGCCGGAACAGAAATGCTACGAATAGCCAATCTCAACGCAATGGAAGTGTTGGTTGACGTAAATGAGAACGATATTATTAGGGTAAAAATGAACGACACAGCCGTAGTAGAAATTGATGCGTATCCCGATCGCAAATTTAAAGGCGTAGTAACGCAAATTGCAAACTCGGCTAAAAACCTTACGGCTACTACAACAGATCAGGTTACAAACTTTGAGGTAAAAGTGCTGCTACTACCTACTGACGAAGAGCCTCAAGGGCTGGAAACTCCTAAATTTCTTCCGGGCATGTCGGCCTCCGTATCAATACAGACAAGAGTTGTAAACGATGTGCTTAGCTTACCTATACAGGCAATTACTACCCGAACAGACTTGCAAACCGCCGATTCTACCGAAAACTCAAATAACAATATCAGCTCTATGGTTTTTGTTGTTCAGGGAGAGAATAAAGTTAAAACAATAAAGGTAAGCACAGGACTCCAAGACAACAGCTACATAGAGGTTATTGGTATCAGCGATACTGTAAATGTTGTTACCGCTCCATATAACGCTATATCTAAAATGCTGAAAAATGGCAGCTTAGTAAAAATAACCCCTATAGATAAGCTATTTAGCGATAGTAAATAGATAATTTGCTAATGTGTAAATGTGAGAATATTTAAATTGCACGTCATTTCGACCGTAGGGAGAAATTTCCTGAGAATTAGCAGTACGTTGAATTAGGCAGCAATGCATTTACCCCTAAATCCCCTAAAGGGGACTTTTTCAGAGTGTGACAATCAATGAATTGCAACTATTGAGGAGATTTCTCCCTGCGGTCGAAATGACGAATTTTCTTTTGCTTAACACTTTACGAATCACGCTTTATATCTTTCATCATTACATTTACATATTGTCACATTTACACATTAGCAAATTAGCACAATGCCACTTATACTTAATATAGAAACGGGAACAGAAGTTTGCTCGGTTGCTTTGGCTAAAGACAAGCAGCTGCTCGCCTTAGTCGAGAGTAGCGACGGGATGGAACATGGTCGCCTTCTTTCTCCGTTTATTGAAAAAGTTTTAAACGAACAAAAAATTACTCCTAACGAGCTTGATGCCATTGCAGTAAGCGAAGGACCCGGATCGTACACCGGTTTACGCATTGGGGTAGCGACGGCAAAAGGTATTTGCTACGGAGCAAATAAGCCGCTTATTGCCATAAACAGCCTTCAATCGCTTGCTATGATCGCAGCAGAACAAAACCAAAAAGTAGATTTGCTCTGTCCTATGATTGATGCTCGACGAATGGAAGTATATACGGCATTGTTCGATTTAAACGGCAGCTTTGCTAACGATGTAAGCGCTCAGATTATAGATGAAAGCAGCTATGCCGAGCTGTTAAAAGAAAAACGAGTCGCTTTTTTCGGTAACGGGGCGGAGAAGTGTAAGCCTTTGATACAATCGCCGAATGCTGTATTTATTGATATTAAGCACTCTGCTAAAGGAATGATATCGTTGGCAGCAGATAAATTTGCTAAAAAAAATTTTGTTGACACTGCCTACTTCGAGCCTTTTTACCTTAAAGATTTCGTTGTTACCACTTCAAAGAAAAAGCCCTTTTAGACTCTTTAACGGCTGCTAAGCAAAGAAATATGGTGGCGCTTTTGTTTGTGCCCGCTAAAGCTTATCTTTGCAGCTGAAATATTTGCAATGAAATCCTTCGATATACGACCTAAAATAATAGACCGCTACATTATCCGAAAATTCATCGGGTCGTATTTCTTTATCCTTGTACTTTTTGTCTGTATTATAGTCGTATTCGATGTTAGCGAAAAGATTGGGAAATTTACAGAGAACAATGCACCGTTATCGGCCATTGTTTTCGACTATTATCTGAATTTTATCCCTTTCTTCATCAACCAGTTCAGCCCGCTATTTGTCTTCATTACGGTTATTTTCTTTACCTCTCGAATGGCGTATAATACCGAGATTGTCGCAATATTGGCAAGCGGTATCAGCTTCAAGCGAATGATGTATCCCTATTTCGTTTCGGCTCTCTTTATCGCAATGCTGAGCTTAACGCTCAACCTATTCATCATCCCGCCTGCCAACAAGGATAGGCAAGCATTTGAGAATGTTTATATCAGACGACCATACTATAACACAGCAGAAAACATACACCTTCAGCTACAACCTAACGAGTTTGTATATATCAGGCATTATAACACGTTTAGCAAAGCTGCCGACCATTTCTCTCTAGAGCGATTCGAGGGAAATAAGCTTGTATCAAAGCTAACATCCGATAGGGCTATATGGGATTCTGCGACTAATAAGTGGAGGGTGTTCAACTATTTTATTCGTGATATACACGAGGATGGCGAAACATTTACAAAAGGAGAAGTAATAGACACCACAATACTTCTATCAGATTTCGATCTTTCTTCGCGCGATAACGTAGTTCAGTCGATGAACCATTTTGAGCTGAACGAACACATTGACCGACAAAAAATACGGGGATCTAAGGCTATTCAAACCGCGTATATAGAAAAATATACCCGCGTATCAATGCCGTTTTCTACCTTTATCCTAACGTTGATAGGGGTATCGCTTTCTTCTCGTAAAGTGCGTGGCGGGATAGGCCTACAAATTGGTATCGGTATCGGATTGAGCTTTGCATACATTTTCTTTATGCAGTTCAGTACTGTACTTGTCGACTCGCTAGGTGTTATGCTTTCCGTATGGATGCCTAATATCCTTTTTGCCTTAATCGCCCTATACCTATACAGAATGGCACCAAAATAGCCATTCGCAGCAAATCTGACATAACCAACCACTCCCTAATTGCCAAAATGACATATTGCGCCAATCGGCACAATAGTTGAATATTGAATGCTGAAAGTGAAGAGTGGTTTTAGGATTTATCTTTTTGTACTGCCCCTAAATCCCCTAAAGGGGACTTTTTGGTAGTGCAAATAAAGTCCCCTTTAGGGGATTTAGGGGCTGGCGCAGAAAGGATTTAGCTAGCGAAGCCTTACATTATTACATTTACACATTAGCATACTAACACATTTAAAATATATAAGCCATGAATGGAAAAATTGGTGTAACAACCGAGAACATCTTCCCTATCATTAAAAAGTTTTTGTACTCTGACCATGAGATATTCCTGCGAGAGCTGGTTTCTAACGCGGTAGATGCTACCCAGAAGCTTAAGGCACTTTCTATTTCGGGAGAGCTGAAGGAAGAGTTAGGCGACACGTCCATCCACATTTCTATTGATAAGGATAAGAAAACGCTTACCATTTCTGACAGCGGAATAGGTATGACTGACGAAGAAATTAAAAAGTATATCAACCAGATTGCTTTTTCGGGAGCCGAAGAGTTCTTAGAAAAGTATAAAGATAAAACCAACATAATCGGTCATTTTGGCTTGGGCTTCTATTCATCGTTTATGGTTGCCGATAAGGTTGAGATATTCACCAAATCGTATAAAGACGCTCCAGCTATGCATTGGGAGTGCGACGGTAGCCCCGAATATACGATGGAAGAAACCAACACCCGCACTAAAAGAGGTACTGATATTGTGCTGCACATATCGGAAGAAAATAGCGAGTTTTTAGAAAAAGATCGTATCAACACATTGCTAAACAAGTACTGTAAGTTTCTACCTGTTTCTATCATTTTTGGCAAAAAACAAGAATGGAAGGACGGCAAGTATGTAGATACCGATGAGGATAACGTTGTAAACGATACCAACCCGCTATGGACAAAAACGCCGTCGGAGCTGAAAGATGAGGACTACATGGAGTTTTACCAGCAGCTGTACCCGGGTAGCGAAGCTCCGTTGTTTTACATTCATCTAAACGTTGACTATCCGTTTACGTTAACCGGTGTTCTTTACTTTCCGAAGATTCGTAGTAACATAGATTTTCAAAAAAATAAAATACAGCTATACAGCAATCAGGTTTTTGTTACCGATTCGGTAGAAGGCATTGTCCCCGATTTCTTAACGCTGCTGCATGGTGTAATAGACTCTCCCGACATTCCGCTAAACGTATCGCGCAGCTATCTGCAAAGCGATTCTAACGTTAAAAAAATATCATCGCACATTACAAAGAAGGTGGCCGATAGGTTACAGGATATTTTCAAGAACGACAGACCTCAGCTGGAGAAAAAGTGGGATGACCTAAAGCTGTTTATTGAGTACGGAATGATTACGGAAGAGAAGTTCTACGAACGTGCAGAAAGCTTCTGCTTGCTCAAAAATACCGATAATAAATACTTTACTTTCGAAGAGTATCGTAAGCTGATAGAGCCCAACCAAACCGATAAGAATAAGGCTGTAGTGTATCTATACGCGTCTGATAGGGATGAACAATATGCTGCCATTAGCGGTGCAAAAGAAAAAGGCTACGATGTACTTATTCTCGACGGTCAGCTGGATGCCCACTTTATAAATAAGCTGGAAGAGAAGCTGAAAGAGACACGCTTTACCCGTGTTGACTCTGACATTGTTAGCAAGCTGATAGAAAAGGACGAAAAATACGAGTCGAAGCTCAATACAAAACAACAAAATGAGCTGCGCCCGATATTTGAGGCTAACACTCCTAAAGATGAAAAAGAACACTACCTTGTAAACTTCGAAGCGCTTAGCGAGAATGATGCTCCTGTGCTTATCACTCAAAACGAGTTCATGCGCCGTATGAAAGATATGTCGGCTATGGGCGGTGGCGGCGCAATGGGCATCTACGGCAATATGGGCGATATGCTGAATCTGGTTATAAATGCCAACCACCCGTTGATTCAAGAGATAAATAAAGAAAAAGACGAGGTATTAAGCCAGCAGCTAGCTGAAACAAACGCTAAAATCGCAGAGCAAGAAGCAAAGTACGATGAAGTACAGAGCCAGAAAAAAGATAAAAAAGAAGAAGAAATACCTCAAAGCCTGAAAGACGAAGAGGCTGAAGTAAGCAAGCAGCTTGATGAGGCTAAGAAACAGCAAGAAGAGTTGCTGATAAACTTTGGCAAAGAAAACAAGCTGGCACAGCAGCTGATAGACCTAGCCCTCCTAGCCAACAACCGACTGAAAGGAGAGGCTCTTAATAGGTTTGTAAAGCGCAGTATTGAACTGATAGAGAAATAAGTATGTTAGTGCAACAAAAGCGGCAGACTTTAAGTACTCAAAGTCTGCCGCTTTTTTATCCTTTATTAAGCTCTATCCTTAGCTAAAAAATAATTCGATTAACAAGTTGATTTTCTGTTTTAAGAGCAATAGGTTTTACATAAAAAGCTAGATAAAGCACACATAAATTATAAGCAAGCATTAAAATACCGAAATATGTATTTACTTTTGGCCCTTTAATTAACTAAAAACAACTATTAACCAAATTTAGAATTTATGAAAAAACTATTTTTAATTGTAGCGTGTATATTTTTTGGAATTCAGCTTGCTTCGGCTCAAAATGTTTTTAGCAAAGGAGATTTTGTATTAAACGCAGGTATTGGGATTGGAAGCACTTTACATACAGGAAGTAATATGAGCACAACATTCCCTCCACTTTCTGCCTCTTTAGAGTATTGTATGATAGATAACCTGTTTGATGCCAACAGCTCTATCGGAGTTGGTGGCGTTGTCGGATACTCCGCTCAAAAATATAAAGATGGGAACTTTGAGTCAAAGTATTCTGACTTTTTACTTGGTGCCAGAGGTTCATTCCACTATCAATTTGTAGATAAGCTGGATACTTATGCCGGAATAGTTCTTGCGTACGACATTGTTTCTTCAAGCGCAAAATCTAACGGCAGCACTTATCATTATTCAGCAGATGGCAGCACGCTCTTCGCAGGCGCGTACATAGGAGCAAGATACTACTTCACAGACCAGTTTGCTGCTATGGCAGAAGTGGGCTACGATATTGCTGTATTTACAGTTGGTATTGCTCTCAAATTCTAACTCTAGCCACACAATAAAACAAAAGGCTAAAATGAAGCACTATCTAGCATTTCCAAAATTTGTAAGTGCAGTATTGAACTTATAGAAAAATAATACCAGATATTTAACTATCCCCTTCAGGGCTATTCTCTAATCAAAAAGTTAGAAAATAGCCCTTCTTAGGCTTTGGTATAGCAAAAAACATAGGTCATGCCTTCCTTTTCGTGATACTTGCGACTCATATCGTGATACTCTTTTCACAAAACCAGCTATTTTCATTAATTATAACACACTTCCGTTCAAACAAGCTATCTTTGCACATCAATTGTCATCAATAGCTTACTATGTCTAACAACGATTGGAAGAAGCGGCTCAACGTGGTATTCTCTACTAACCCCGATTTTAACTACGAACAACAATCGGAGGGAGAAGCGGCTACGCTACCTCCCGGGCAGCAAAGCTTACGGGTAACGCTCGATAAGAAGCAACGGGGCGGCAAGCAAGTTACGCTGATTACAGGATTTGTCGGTACGGACGAAGACCTCAAAGAGTTGGGTAAAATGCTAAAATCGAAATGCGGAGCGGGTGGCTCTGCTAAAGATGGCGAGATAGTCATTCAGGGCGATTTTCGTAGCAAAGTGCTAGAGCTGTTGCTAAAGGCAGGTTATAAAGCAAAACAATCGGGAGGTTAGTACGCTATGCCGGCAGTAAACGATAGTATTCCTACTTACGATAGCACGGCTGTTAACACGCAGCTCGAAAATTCGTTTACAGATAGCCTCACAGTCGAACAATTAATTGATATACAGATAGATAGTACCGCATATAGTGGTAAACCCGTTACTGCACAAGAGATTTACGGTGTAAAGTCAACCCTGCTGGCAAAACCCACCGCTGCATACACAACAGGTGAAGGCATAGCTCGCAAACATCCATTAGGAAATTCGTTGGCATTCCTACCCGTCATCGGAGTGCTTTTACTCGCGCTATTGCTCTTACGATATACCCGAGGCTATTTAAGCCAGCTGCTTTTACTACTGATAAGCTATAAAAGAGCGCATAAGCAATATAAGAGTAACCTTCAGATTTTTAATCGCACGCTACTGGCTCTTGCGCTGTTTTCCATTGTTCCGGCGGCTATACTGATAACATACATACTTCATACTTTCCCCAACCAGCTTACTATTGATATTGGTGTAAATTATGAGCTTTACCTTATTGTTGGCGGCCTCTTTCTAGGATTCACCGTTCTTAAAGGCTTTATACTTTCAATTGCCGGAGCTCTTACATGCGAAGAAAAGTTGATACAAGAATTGCGCTATAATAGCCGGATTTTTTTGGGTTCGTGGGGTATTATTATCCTTCCTTTTGTGATACTGCTTGCTGTAAGTAACGATGAGCCCAATAAGCTTACTATATTCTACATCATAATTTCGATATCTATTTTACTGTATATCTTGTATTTAATTCGTGGTTTTCAGCTATTTCTTGCAGAAAAAGTTTCTATTTTCTTTTGGATTTTGTACCTTTGCACCCTCGAATTATTGCCAATGATATTGGTTTTTGATTATTTGTTCCCGTTTAGATGAAGATTAAAAAGATTCTGATATCCCAGCCAGCCCCAGCCACTGAAAAATCTCCCTACGCAGATTTAGTTGAAAGATATAAAGTCAAAATAGATTTTAGACCTTTTATTAAAGTTGAAGGAGTGGACGTAAAGGAGTTTCGCAAGCAGCGGGTGGACATTTTGGTGCATACCGCAATTGTATTTACCGCACGTACTGCGATAGATCATTTCTTCCGTATTTGCGAAGAGACTCGCATTACCATCCCCGAATCGATGAAGTATTTCTGTATGACCGAAGCTATCGCGTTATATCTTCAGAAATATATTGTTTATCGTAAGCGCAAAATTTTTTACAGCGACGGAAAGATTGATGGGCTGATTAGCTGTATTGGCGCGAAGCACAAAAACGAAAAGTTTCTTATCGCTCTGTCTGATGTTCATAAAAACGATATACCAAAAGCATTTGCAAAAGCTAAGCTAGATCATACCGAAGCTATTTTCTACAAAACCGTTTTCAGCGATGTAAAAGACCTCTCAATTAAAGATTACGATATGCTGGTTTTTTACAGTCCGGCAGAAATAAAATCTCTGAAAGAGAACTTTCCAAAGTTTGAGCAAAACGGCACAATAATAGCCACCTTTGGTCCGGCTACAGCAAAGGCCGTTACAACAGCAAAAATGAAAGCCGAGATACAAGCCCCTACACCCGAAGCGCCATCTATAAAAATGGCCCTCGAGAACTACTTAAAGAGTCAAAGCTAAGAAAACAGCCTTAATCTCTTCGTGATATAATACTTGCATCGTAATACGATAGATGCGCAATATGTAGCGAAATGACACAAAAACCTTCAGCTCCCGGTGCTCAACTTTCGGCTACTACCAACACACGGTTTACATTTCGTAAGCATGAACGCTTATGTTCGCAAATTGCTATTGGCGAGCTTATCCGCGAAGGAAAAACAATTAACCACTACCCTTTCCGACTGCAATACCTCGAAATTAAAGATAGAGAAGAAGCTCCAAGTCCGGTCCAGCTGGCGATAGCCGTTCCTAAGCGTAACTTTAAGCGGGCGGTAAAGCGTAACCTTTTAAAGCGACGAATAAGAGAAGCATACCGTATTAACAAATCTTGGCTATACGAACAGCTTAAAACTAAAAACATTGGTGTAAATTTGCTGTTGATATATGTGTCAACAGAAATCTCATCATACAACGAAATCGAACGAAAGCTCGTCTCACTCCTCCAGCGCCTTTCTAAGAGGCTTGAAGAAAGTGCTGGCATTCCCGTTGATACTACTAGTTAAGTTCTATCAGATTTGCATTTCTCCACTTAAACCTCCCAGCTGCCGCTTTGAGCCTACCTGCTCTCAGTACGCGATTGAAGCGCTAAAAAAACACGGCCCGATTAAAGGGTTATGGCTTGCGGTAAGACGTATTCTGCGTTGCCATCCATGGGGTGGTAGCGGCTATGATCCTGTTCCGTAGTTTAACCACAGTACAATAGTAAGAAGCTGTTTAAATTCTCTAAACGTTACATTTACAACAGTGCTTTACGTTAGTAGTAGCTGTTGATAAGCGTTTTCTCTCCCTACTTTTGTCTTGATACAACGGCGAAGCCCTCATGAATTCCTTCTAAAAATAAAAAAGGATTATGAATAAAAGTAGGCAAAAGATCAAGGCCGCCCGACGCTACACCCCCTCCCTAACCCTCCCCCAAAGGGTGAGGGAATCTCCCTCCCTTGGGGAGGGCCGGGGTGGGTGACCATGCGCTTCATTTTACTGTTTAAAAATAGCGTTGCGTATTTAAACCTAATCTATTGTTATTAGTCAAATCATCTAATAGACTATGGGACTTAATGACACAAAGACGTCAAGATTTTTAACAATAAGGACATTATACAAACCAAATGTGAGCTATTTATTAAAACTACACATTATTATAAAAGTCTTTAAATCCTTAAATCTTAGAATCTATATAATACTTATATTTGCTTACACCATTAATCAAATACAACCATACCATGAAAAAAATAATCGTGCTCCTTTTCGGAGTCTTACTCGTTTCCGCAAGTCTTTACGCGCAGAAAAAACCTTTAGACCACTCCGTTTACGATGGATGGCAAAGCGTTGCTAACCCTAAAATATCAGACGATGGCAAGTATGCTGTATATGCCGTAAACCCGCAAGAGGGCGATGGTACGCTGATGATTGTTGACATAAAAAAGGGAACAACGGTTGAAGTAAACAGAGGTTCGGGATACGAGATAGGCAGCAACTCACAATTTGTTGTATCGCTTATCAAACCGCTGTTTGAACAGACAAGAGAGGCAAAGATAAAGAAGAAAAAACCGGAAGAAATGCCAAAAGACTCGTTGGCAATTATCACTTTAACAGATGGCAAAGTCGAAAAAATTGCTTACGTAAAATCGTTTAAGCTGCCAAAAGAATCGGCTGCATTTCTTGCATACGAGCTAAACCTGCCTGCTGATACCACTAAGGGAAAAGATAAGCTGAAGAAAGAAAAAGACGAAGGAAATCCGCTTGTAATCCGCCGCATGGCAACAAAAGCACAAGATACTATTAAATATGTGAGCAGCTATGAATTTAGCGAAAATGGTAGCTTCCTTGCCGCGTCAATAGCTCCTAACTCTAAGGATAGCCTTGCCAACGCCGGTGTTTTACTATACAACACCGCAACAGGTGAGCGTAAAATGCTTAGTAACGGAAAAGGTAGCTACAAGCAGCTGTCGTTTGATAAAGCAGGAAATCAGCTGGCATACGTAGCCGAAAGAGATAGCGCACAAGCCGATCCTAAAATCAATCGCTTATACTACTATACCAATAGTATGGACTCTGCCAGCATTTTGGCAGAGCCTACAACCCCAGGAATGCCGACTAGCTATATGGTTAGCGAACATAAAAAACCTGTTTTTGCAGAAAATGGCGGTAGCCTTTTCTTTGGAACAGTTGCCATTCCGGCCCCAAAAGATACTACCATATACGATTTCGAAGTTGCTACACTGGATATCTGGCACTATGCCGATGATTTTAACCAACCTATGCAGCTAAAGAATCTGGAAAGAGAAAAGAAGCGTAGCTATGCGGCTGTTATATATTTAGCAGATAAAAGCAAGCTTATACCGCTGGAAGATGAAAAGGTTTACACCGTTACCATTAATGAAGAACTTGAAGGTACGAAAAGCATTGGTTACGCAATGGGAATAGCGGATAAACAATACCGTATCGAACAACAATGGCTGGGCGATATCAAAAAAGATATTTATACGGTAAACCTTCAAAACGGACAAAAGAAGCTGATAAAAGAAGCGTTATCGGGATATCAAGCGTTATCGCCATGCGGTAAATATATAAGCTGGTACGATAGAAAAGATCGTCAATACTACTCTTATGATATTGCCAACGGAACAACCGTGTGCTTAACTGATAAGCTAGGTGTAAATATTTGGGATGAAAAGAACGATGTTCCTGATGATCCTCGCCCATACGGAATGGCAGGTTGGCTAGAAAACGACAAGGCTGTTTTGATCTACGATGCTTACGATATCTGGCAAATTGACCCAACAGGAAACGCAGCAGCAGTAAACGTTACCAATGGTATTGGAAGAAACGGAGAGCTGACCTTCCGCTATATAAAAACAGACCCCGAACAGCAGTTTATTGGAGAAAAAGATATGCTTCTACTCAAAACATTCAACAATACAACCAAAGAAAACGGATTTTACACAAAACAGCTTGCCAAGGCAAAAGAGCTGCCACAAAAGAGGGTTATGGGTGGCTTTACCTTCTCTATGCCTGTAAAAGCAAAGAACAGCAACGCGTTCTTGTTTACGAAAGCAAATTTTGCTACCACTCCCGACTTACACACAACAGCCGACTGGTGGAAGACCAGTAGTCAGCTAAGCCACATCAATCCGCAAATGAAAGATTACTTATGGGGAACCGTGGAGCTGATAGACTATAAGACTTTTGACGGAATTGATGCTCAAGCATTGGTATATAAGCCCGAAAACTTCGACCCCAACAAGAAGTATCCGGTAATGATATATTTCTACGAAAAGCATACAGACGGCTTATACAATCACATTGCCCCTGCTCCCAGCCGCTCTACCATCAATATAGCGTTCTACGCGAGCAGAGGTTACATTGTGCTTGTTCCGGATATCTACTATACCGACGGGCATCCGGGTCAGAGTGCTTACAACTCTGTTGTAGCTGTTGCGGAGGAGCTGAGCAGAAACTCATGGGTTGATAAGGATAATATGGCCATACAGGGACAAAGCTGGGGTGGTTACCAAGTTGCCTACCTTATTACTAAAACCAACATGTTTAAAGCAGCCGGTGCTGGTGCTCCCGTATCAAACATGACGAGCGCTTATGGTGGCGTTCGTTGGGGATCGGGTATGATTCGCCAGTTCCAGTATGAACATACGCAAAGCCGCATTGGAAAAACCTTATGGGATGGCTTTGACTTATACATAGAAAACTCGCCGCTATTCTTTGCTGATAAGGTAGAAACCCCGCTGCTTATCATGCACAACGATAACGACGGAGCCGTTCCTTGGTATCAAGGCATAGAGTATTTTACAGCGCTTCGTCGCTTGGGTAAGACCGTATGGATGCTTCAGTATAATAAGGAAGACCACAACTTAATTGAGCGCAGGAATACAAAAGACCTAAGCATCCGTCTGCAACAATTTTTTGACCATTACCTAAAAGGCGAAAAAATGCCAAAATGGATGAAATATGGCGTTCCAGCAACCGAAAAGGGAATTGATTGGGGTTATGAGCTGGTAGATTAGGCTTTAGCTAGTATTACGAAAGAAACGGTACAGCGTATTGCGATATGAGTATTGCGAAAAAACATAGGTCATGTCGAACATAGTGAGACATCTCCTGAAAAGTAGCAATACGTTGAATTAGGCAACAGTGCACTAGCCCCTAAAGGGGACTTTCCAAAGGTCGCTGGCTTAAAGTCCCCTTTAGGGGATTTAGGGCTAAGCGACTTTTGATACACCCTCTTTTAGTGGGAGCTAGCAATTTAAGTTAATTAGTTGCTGCTAAATCTCTCAAAGCAGCTATAAATAATTAAGCAGCTATAAATTGTAAGAAAGATTTTAAAATTAGGACTTCTTATTCTTTTTTTTCCTAACTTGCAGTATTCTCTTAAAAGAGGGAATATTGTAGTAAAGAATTAACGTTAACTTATTAAATACAAACTTATTAATACGCTTTAAAGCCATGGAGACGATTACAATAACCTTCAATGAACTTAGAAGGATTAAAGACTCACTGCCGCATGGAAGTATGCAAAAAATTGCTGACGCATTAGAGATCGCGCCCGATACA
>JAVBOE010000037.1:0-11097 GCA_031550925.1 Bacteroidales bacterium
ATACAGGTTATCAAGGGATACAAAAACTTCATGGCAATAGCGAACACCCTAAGAAAAAGACAAAAAAGAAACCCTTAACAAAAGAGGATAAAAAGCAAAATCAACGGATATCATCTGTAAGAATAACCATTGAAAATATCACCAGGGAAGTAAAAATAGTCAGGATTATTGCCGAAAAATACCGCAACAGGAGAAAACGGTTTGCCCTCAGATGTAATCTGATCGCTGCTATCTATAACCTTAATCTGAACTATAAATGATTTTCCGAAGAGGTCTATTGAATCGATAGAAACCGGACAAGAAGAAAGTCGCAAGGAATGGATGCTACGACTATTTGCACATGCCGCTAAACGACAGAACAAGCAAGGCAAGTATCAACTATGGACACACGAGCACCACGCGGTAGAGGTGTACTCTCCAGAATTTATTTCACAAAAAGTAGAATATATACACAACAATCCTGTACGTTTTGGAGTAGTAGAATGTCCGGAAGAGTATATATACTCAAGCGCGCGAAACTATGCAGGAAAAGATAGCTGCCTAGATATTATTCCAGTTGATTTGAAATGGAAAACGTATAGCTGAAATTCCGAATTCCAAATTCGGATGTGCTCGAAGCGGCATTGCAGATGCCGCTTAACTATAGTAGGTAACTAAGCGTTTTTAAGCGATTCCAGAATTTTCATCGCTTTTTCTCTCTCATCATAAGGCACAAAGATATGATCGTGGTAGTAAGCGGCAACAACATTGCAGCTGATGCTTTCTTTTGACAATGCCGATGAAAAAGCGGCGGTTAAACCCACAGCCGACAAAGATGAATGCACTTTCAGCGTTATCCATGCTGCAATAAAAATATATGGTAGCATTAATCTATCGGCAACTTCTTTTGATATAATAAGCGTATAGCCTTCGCTCTCTTTAAACGAGCAAACAATCTCAGACAAATCAACAATGGTTAGATTTTCCACTGTACAAAATACAAATTGACCCTCGTGTAGCAGAGGGTCAATTGATTTTAGCAGCTTCTGTAGATCGCTTTCTCCAGACATATTTGTTAGCCTTTCTTCTCTTTTACGTATTTATCTATTGCCGCGGCAGCCTTACGTCCAGCGCCCATTGCTAGAATTACGGTTGCTGCGCCGGTAACTGCATCACCACCGGCAAACACACCTTCGCGCGTTGTTCTTCCATCATCATCGGCAACAAGACACATCCACTTATTAATGTCTAAGCCCGGAGTAGTAGATGATATCAGCGGATTAGGAGATGTACCAAGCGACATAATTACTACATCTGTATCTATAGTAAACTCTGAGTTTGGAATAAGAATAGGGCTTCTACGGCCCGATTCGTCGGGTTCGCCTAACTCCATTCTAACACAGGTCATTCCTTTAACCCAGCCTTTTTCATTTCCAAGTATTGCTGTTGGGTTTGTAAGCATATTAAATACTATGCCCTCTTCTTTAGCGTGGTGCACCTCTTCTACACGCGCCGGAAGCTCTTTTTCAGTACGGCGATAAACCACCGTAACCTCTGCCCCTAAACGCAAAGCGGTACGGGCAGCATCCATAGCAACGTTACCGCCCCCCACAACAGCAACACGTTTGCCAACATATATAGGCGTATCGTAGCTGCTATCGTAAGCTTTCATCAGGTTGGTGCGGGTTAGAAACTCATTGGCAGATACCACACCGTTAAGGTTCTCACCGGGTATATTCATAAACTTTGGAAGACCTGCTCCGGAACCGATAAACACGGCAGCGTAGCCCTCTATGTTCATCAAATCATCAACAGTAACGGTTCTTCCCACAACAACATCGGTTTCTATTTTTACGCCTAGCTTACGAAGGTTGTCAACCTCGTGCTTTACCACCTTTTCTTTAGGCAAACGAAACTCAGGGATCCCATATTCCAACACTCCTCCTGCCTTATGCAATGCTTCAAAAATTGTAACATCGTATCCCCAACGGGCAAGATCGTTAGCACATGATAGTCCGGCAGGACCGCTACCAATAACCGCAATTTTGTATCCATTGGCCGGCTGACGTGCTGACAAGTCAACGTTGTTTTCTTTAGACCAGTCGGCAACAAAGCGCTCCAGCTGACCAATAGCAACCGGTTCTTTCTTTATCCCTAAGATGCAATCGCCTTCGCACTGCGATTCTTGCGGACAAACACGCCCGCATACAGCAGGTAGGCTGCTATCTTCAGCAATAATTCGTGCTGCTTCGGCATGTTTTCCTTCGCGCACAGCAGCAATAAATTGTGGTATTTTAATACTTACCGGACAAGCATCAACACAGCGTGGTTTCTTACACATAAGGCAGCGCGTAGCTTCCAACATTGCTTCTTCCGCATTATATCCGTAGCAAACCTCTTCAAAGTTGGTTGCTCTTACTTTAGGGTCCTGTTCTCTTACAGGTACTCGGGGTATATTATTAGCCATTCTAAGTTCAAATAAAATTTAGGTTAATAGGTTAAGCGTTAATAGAGAAGCGTTAAGCGAAAAAGATTCAAAGAAAAACTTGGATTGCTTATGTTTTGAAACTTTAAACCTTTTAAATTTCCTAAACTCTTCTATCGCTCTTTAGCTAGGATTACCAAGGTCTGCAAGGCATTTACAGTCGGCTTCTTTTTCAAGGTCTTTATACATTGCCTGACGGCGCATAGCCTCGTCGAAGTTTACCAAATGACCGTCAAATTCGGGCCCATCAACACAGGTAAATTTTATTTTCCCGCCAACACTTACGCGACAGGCCCCGCACATTCCGGTACCATCAACCATAAGCGTATTAAGGCTTACAATAGTTTTAAGATTGTATTCTTTTGTTACCAAAGCAACAAACTTCATCATTATCATAGGACCGATGGCAATAACTTCGTCATAATGCTTACCTTCTTCGTCTATCAGCTTGCGAAGTCTATCGGTAACCAATCCCTTAAATCCTTCAGTGCCGTCGTCTGTGGCAACGTACACGTTACCAGCCACAGCCTTAACCTCATCCTGAAGAATGAGCATATCTTTTGTTTTAGCGCCAACAATTAAATCGGCTTCAACGCCATGCTGATGTAGCCATTTTAACTGCGGATATACAGGCGCAGTACCTACTCCGCCCGCAATAAACAGAATCTTCTTTTTCTTAAGTTCGTCGATAGGTTCATGCACAAACTCTGACGGATGACCAAGCGGACCAACAAAGTCAAGCATGGTATCGCCCTCTTCTTTCGCACAAATCAACCTACTAGAGGCGCCTACAACTTGTGTTACAATGGTAACGGTGCCTCTATCCGCGTCATAATCGCAAATGGTAAGCGGAATACGCTCGCCTTTGTCATGTACTCTTAGAATTACAAACTGTCCTGGCAAAGCAGAACGCGCAACACGAGGAGCCTCAATATCCATCAGGTAGATATTAGGAGCTAACAATCGTTTCTCTACAATTTTAAACATACCGGTTTTTCTGGTTTTAGGCAAAAATAAATAGGTTCAACTCATAAGAATGCACTTAGCAACTTTTAAGTGCATAATTAGCTGTACAAAAACTAACAATCTGTTATCGTATAGATAAACTGCGAAGATAATATATTTAGCCGTAAAATTGAAATGCGCTAGCCAATACCCACTTAGCCTTTATTTTTAAACACTTTACAAGATAAAGTAATTAGTATCGACTTTTGTATTAATTTTGCCACACGTTTTGAGAATACGTAACAAAATACTTACATTGAACAATGCTCATTTAAAGTTTGTTACACTTATACATTGATTGATAGAATACTACGCATTACATAAATTTTAAGGGATTAAATGAAACCTACATTATTAGTACTTGCAGCCGGAATGGGTAGCAGATATGGTGGTCTTAAGCAAATGGACGGTCTAGGTCCTAGTGGAGAAACCATTATGGACTACTCTATTTTTGACGCCGCACGTGCAGGATTTGGAAAAGTTGTTTTTGTAATTCGTAAATCTTTTGAGAAAGACTTTAAAATGGCTTTTACAGATCGCTTTAAAGGAAATATAGATGTAGAATTTGTATATCAAGAGATTGAAGATGTACCCGAAGGGCTAACATACAACACAGAACGCACCAAACCATGGGGAACGGGACATGCCGTACTTATGGGCGCTTCTGCTATTAAAGAACCCTTTGCCGTTATTAATGCCGACGATTTCTACGGTGCTGATGCTTTTAAAGTATTAGCTGATTTTCTTTTGAAGAATCAAAAAAATACCAACCATTATGCTATGGTTGGCTATCGTTTGGGTAATACGCTGTCTGAATCGGGACCCGTTTCGAGAGGTGTTTGCTCGGTAAATGAAAACAGCATTCTTGAAACAGTTGTAGAAAGAACACAAATAGAACGTTCGGGTGGTATTATTTTCTACAAAGACGGAACAACAAAAATCGATATCTCTGAAAACGAGCTGGTATCGATGAACTGCTGGGGTTTTACTGTCGATTTCTATACTCATTTAGAGCAGCTGTTTAAAGAATTCCTAAAAGAAAACGGACAGAACCTGACTTCAGAGTTCTATATTCCTTTTGCTGTAAACGATCTTATCAAGAAAAATATTGCCGAAGTTGAGGTATTGCAGACCACCGCTAAATGGTTTGGCGTAACCTACCAAGACGATAGAAATTCGGCCATTTTAAGCATAAATAACCTGATAAAAAAAGGAGAATACCCTGCTAAACTTTGGTAGGTTTCTCGCTGAATTATAAATAAAGAAGAGGTTGTAAGAAAATACTTGCAGCCTTTCTTTTTTATAGCGTAAGTTTAGTATTTTTACAAAACAAACAATGATGCTATGAAAAACGAAGATAAAATCAAGCTGATTACGGTAGGTACTTATGGCAACTCTGTACTGGCTAATATTATGAAAGCAAAGCTGGAGGCGGCAGGTATTGATAGCGTCTTGATGTCAGAAAACCTTGTAAATATTATAAATATAAGCCAAGTTTCCGGAGTTATTAAGCTTCAAGTACGTGAAGAGGATGTAGCCGCTGCAAAAGGAATTTTAGCAATAACAACAAACGAACACGAATCTCCGATAGAAGAAGTAACTACAGCTGATGAAGGCGTTACATGCCCCTATTGTGGCTCAAAAGACACCATTGTAGCGCTTGGCCATTCCAACGTTTTTGTTGCAGTGTGGATGCTTTTTCTCAGCTCTTTCCCGTTTTACAATAAAAAACGATACTACTGCAATACATGCTATAAGTACTTCAAGGCACGCCCTACTTCATACAAGTAAGCGTTTACTTAGCGTGGGTTTGATATAAATATCGCTTAATACTTCTCTTTGCTGTTTTTTCAAACTCCTCGGGATATACGCGAATTGCTGATAGCTGGCTATAGATAGGCAGCTCTTTATTCAGCTCAACCCGAATTTTTTCAAACGTTTTTTCTATTTCCTCTTTTGATAAGCCTGCCGCGTCTGTTTGAGCATAATCAGGATAGATAAGCGCCACCAGCTTGCCATCGTGCTCAATAACTAACGATTCCGCAACATACATTGCTGCATTAACTTTATCTTCTATCTCTTCGGGATAGATGTTTTGCCCCGAAGGACCAAGAATCATATTTTTACTTCTTCCGCGAATAAACAGATATCCATCTTTATCCATCACTCCAACATCGCCTGTATGCAGCCAACCGTCTGCATCTAATACCTCTTTGGTAGCCTCTTCGTTTTTGTAGTAGCCAAGCATAACGTTGTCGCCTTTTACAAGAATTTCTCCCTCAACATTTGCAGGGTCTGGAGAGTCTATTCTTGCCACCATACGCGAAACTATTTTTCCGCAAGAGTATAAACGCGTTTCTTTCCAGTCTGCATAAGAAATTATCGGGCCACATTCAGTCATACCATACCCTACAGCGTAACGAAAACCAATATCTTTGAAGAATTTCTCTGCATCTCGATTAAATGCAGCTCCGCCGACAACTATTTCATAAAAATTACCGCCAAAAGCACTTTCAAGCGATGTAAACATTTTTTTCTTGACACGCTGATCAAGAATTGGCAGTTTCAACGCCAGCTTTATCAACGGTTTCTCGAGTATAGGGATGAGCTTATTCTTATATATTTTTTCTACGATAAGCGGAACTGTTATTATCAGACTTGGTTTTACTTTAGCAAAAGCGTCAAGTATAACTTTAGGGCTTGGAAGTCGTGTTAAGAAATGAACGTGAGCGCCCACTGCCATTTCAAAAATAAACTCGAATGCCAGTCCATACATGTGAGCCATTGGTAACATGGCAACAATAGCATCGCCTGCTTTCATCTCAGAAAAGACTTCTTTTGCAAACAAAAGATTTGAACGAAGACTTCTGTATGGAACCATAACACCTTTTGAAAAGCCGGTTGTTCCTGACGTGTAGTTGATAATTGCCAACTCTTCCGGTTTATCCTCGTGATAGTTTACATGCTCCGGACGAAAATATTTAGGATATTTTTTCCCGTACATTTCGTTGAGCGTTTCACGAGCAACCTTAATTTTCTCTCTTTTTGCATACAGAAGAGATAAATCGGGAATCAGAATGATTGCTTCAAGATGGGGCATGGCTGCCTCGTTAAGACTTTCCCACACAACATCGCCTACGAAAAGAATTCGGGCATCGCAGTGGTTTACGATATGGTGAACACTATCTGCCTTAAACTCGTGTAAAATAGGAACGGCAACAGCTCCATAAGTTAAGGTTGCTAAAAAAACAATACCCCAGTTGGCGCTATTACGTCCACATATTGCAACTTTATCGCCTTTATTTAAACCGCATTCTTCAAAAATAATATGAAGCTTCTCTATGCGCCGTGCAACATCTTTATAGTGAAAACTAGGACCATTGTAGTCCGATAACGCAAGCTGCTCCCAGTTTGTTTTAATGCTTTCTTCTATATATTTATTGAAAGGTTTATTTATATCCATCATAATCGCAAATATTTAGCACAATATATGTGTTATAAACAGCTTAGATAGTAAATAAGTTTTATTTTGTGTAGCTGAATTCCCCGTAGCTACTACGAATGGTTAGATGCGTCTTATCTGATTTTTCTACTCGCCCGACAAGTTGCGCATCTATATTGTATTTCTTTGAGATGTCTATAACTTGTTGCGCATACTCAGGCTTAAGATATACTTCGAAACGATGCCCCATGTTGTAAACCTTATACATCTCTTGCCACGAAGTCTTAGATTCTTCTTGAATAATGCGGAAGAGCGGGGGTGTTGGAAACAGGTTATCTTTTATTACATGAACATCATCAACAAAGTGCAGTACCTTGGTTTGCGCTCCACCCGAGCAATGTACCATACCATGAACTTGCAGCTGCAGCGCCGAAAGAATTTCACGTACAACAGGCGCATAGGTTCGGGTTGGCGACAGCACAAGCTTTCCGTAAGTCATACCTGTTTCACGATCTATATCGATCAGTTTGCGAGTGCCAGAATAAACCAAATCGTTGGGAATAGAAGCATCGAAACTTTCGGGATATTTTTCCGCAAGATAATGCGCAAACACATCGTGACGGGCTGAGGTAAGACCGTTACTCCCCATACCTCCGTTATATTCGTGTTCGTACGTTGCCTGTCCGTATGACGCTAAGCCGACAATTACATCTCCTGCCTGTATGTTAGCATTATCAACAATCTTAGAGCGTAGGGCTCGTGCTGTAACTGTGCTGTCAACAATTATTGTGCGCACTAAATCGCCAACATCGGCTGTTTCTCCGCCTGTAAGCACAATGTTTACACCTAACTCGCGCAGCTCGCTTATCAACTCTTCCGTTCCGTTGATAATAGCCGAAATTACCTCACCAGGAATCAGCTGCTTGTTGCGCCCTATTGTTGACGAAAGTAGAATGTTATCGGTAATACCAACGCACAATAAATCGTCGAGGTTCATTACAACAGCATCTTGCGCAATGCCTTTCCAAACTGACATATCGCCTGTTTCTTTCCAGTACATGTAGGCTAGAGAAGATTTAGTTCCTGCACCGTCTGCATGCATGGCGAGACAATAACGCTCATCATCGGTCAGTGTGTCGGGAACTATCTTACAGAATGCTTTTGGAAAAAGCCCCTTGTCCAGATTTTTTATAGCGTTGTGTACGTCTTCTTTTGATGCGGAAACCCCGCGTTTATCGTATCTTGATGTCATTCGACTTATAATCCGTTTTTACTATTTATTCAACACCTCAAGCTCTGTTCTACGATTCAGCTGATGTGCTATTTCTTTCTGTTCCTCTGTTTTCAATGCGTTGATGTATGCTTCGGTTAACTTCGCTCCTACTCGCAAGAAGCTGTACTTATCGGCCATCGCTCTATCTACAACCTTAGGTTCAGACTCGCCATAGCCAACGGCATACATACGTATTTCGTCAATACCTTCGTGTATCAGATAATCAACAACGGCCTGCGCACGGCGTTGAGATAAATCTAGGTTCGATTCTTCCGTGCCACGATTATCGGTGTGGGCAATTAGCTCTACAACGATATCGGGGTTATCAACCATAATTTCTACCAGCTCGCTAAGTGCCGCTCTCGACTCCGGATTCAATGCCGCGCTACCATATTCGTAGAATATGTTAGGTATTTCGATAGGCTTAGCCGTAGAAACCATCAGCATGGTATCTCGGTGTGTGTAGCTATCTGTCAATCCAACGGTTGTAAACAACGATTTTTGGTTTAAGTAGCCCTGAGCTGTCGCTACAGCAATATAATCTGTATTAGAATTCAGCTTAAACTCATAAACTCCGTTAGCACCAGTATTCTTAATAAGTACCGCGCCATTGCTTCCGGTAAGTTTAACCTGTACACCGGAAATCGGGCGTCTAGTTTCTTCGCTTAAAGCAACTCCGGTAACAAAGTATTCTATCACAGGAATATTTTTGTAGAAACGATAGATATCATCTCCGCCTCTTCCGCCTTTACGGCGCGAAGAGAAATACCCTTGATCATTATCATCTTCAAATATCAACGCAAAGTCATCCAGCTCCGAGTTGAAGTTTGGCCCCATATTTTCGACCTCCCAACCATCGGACGTTGGCTTTGCCTTATATATATCTAAGCCGCCATAACCCGGGCGACCGTTAGAAGCAAAATACAGCTCGCCATTGGCACGAATAAACGGGAAACACTCGTCATCTCTCGTATTGATTTTATTGCCCAAATTTATAGGTGCACCCCAAGAACCATTGGCAGTTTTACGTGTCATTTTCCAAATATCGTTGCCGCCAAAGCCGCCCGGCATATTCGACACAAAGTAAAGCGTAAGCCCATCTTTCGATATGCTGGGATGCGCCATTACTACACTATCGTTAATGCCCAGCGCTTCAGAATCCATCCAGCTATAGCTGTTATCACGCTTGGCAACGTATATACTACAGCCTTCGAGGTTATATGCCCCGGGAATGCTTTTACTATAGTACAGATCCGTATAGCTTTCGTTAAAGCTGCACGCACCATCTTCGTCGAACTTACCGTTAACTTCGGGACCTAATATTTTAGGTGCATCCCATCCACTACGTCCTCGTTGGGTATAAAAAATTGAGCTGGGTAGCTGACCTGTACCTGCCTGCACTTTTTTCGACTTATTTCCTGCTCGGCGAGAAGATGTAAAAAGAATCATTTCGTAGTCTGCCGTACCATAAGCAGGCGCATAATCGTTAAAAGGAGTGTTTACTTCTTTAAAGTTCTCGATGATGTAATCGGCGTTTTTGCCAACTTGTTGTTTAGCCATCTCGCACGAAGCGATGCCTACATCCCCTCGGTAATCATCAGGAACTTGATTTTTATACTCAGTAAAAGCAGCAAGCGCTTTATCAAACTCTTTATTCATCAGCAATGCCTCTCCGTAACGAAGATATGCTTCGGGAATATTATTATAGCGATTGCTTATCACACGACCATAGGCTCTTTCTGCCTGCGTACTGTTATTAAGAATACGATAGCACTCCCCTAAGCGGAAGTTTACCATAATTCTATCGTTTACGCTAGTAAGCTTTGGTGACAACTTTTGGTACAATCTTGATGCCTGATAGTACCCTCCCGATTCGTATATGGTATTTGCTTTTTTCAGCTGCTTAGATGCCGTACTGCATGAAGCAAGAACCGATAGCGAAAACAAAGCGAATGCAATAGCCTTTATATATTTCATTATAAACGTATTTGATATTACGCTGCGAAGCCTTTAATCTGTAAAAATAGCTATTTTTCTATTTACTACCATTTTTGACTTGCTATCTAATACCCTATTTTTAACTTTGCCTCACTTATTAACACTAAAGAATTTATATATGAAGCTACTAAACACGTTGTTAATCCTTACATTTACCTTCATTCTCATCTCATGTGGGGGAGCCAACTATACCGAAAATGCAGTGCTGGGAAAAGTTCCGTCTGCTTTTATCGAAATGAAAAAAGAAATAATCCAGCTGCAGAGCAAGGAAGAATCCCGCGAGAAATATAAAAAGAAAGTGGAAAAATGCGTAGATAATACCATAAGTGCGGTAAAAAAAGATATGGAGAAGCTGGAAGGTAAAGACATTCCTTTTTCGATGACTTATGACGACCCTTACTATTACATAGAATCTATTACGGTAGATAAAGTTTCTCCCAGAGGTATTGGCGGCGGAAGCGATGCTACAATTATCATGACCATGAAGATTAGGGCAAAACAAGATATTGAGGATTTTATTGCGCTACCTACTTTATGCTACATAAACATGACTAACGATGAGACCAAATACATTGATAAGGGTACAATCGATCCGTTTTATAGAGGTCAGGTTTCGGGATATACAATGCAGACAAACTTTATTAAAAACAAAGGCGTAAAAGGCGGAGAGCTGTTTAACGAAGAAGGTTCCATCATCAGCTTTGCCATTGCATACTATGATTATACCGATTTTAAAGAAATCCGCTTTGTAAGCCCCGAAGAGTTTAAGGCTTATAAATAAAGCCCCCAACCCCCAAAGGGGGCTTTGAGGTATTCGTAAAGCGTTAAGTGAAAAAAATAGCATAATGTTGGTGAAGAAAGAACAAAAAAAATGTAAAGGACATTTGAACATTTAACCCAAAATACCCGAAAGGG
>JAVBOE010000118.1:0-4761 GCA_031550925.1 Bacteroidales bacterium
TAGAAACTATTTCGGCGCGACTAATTTTATGAACGGATCGGTTCCGGGTGTTCATTTCGAACAAGGTCCGGATGGGGGCATCGTTGCTTTTGATGATCCCACCATACTTAACATGGCAAAAGACATTTTAAAAGAGTCTGAATAGTAAAAACAAAACTCCTAAAACCAATAAAAAAGCAGATGAGTAAACTCATCTGCTTTTTATATTAAGAATAAACCTCTACTACTTTACCTTTGCTAACGCTTTATCGGCTTCTGCGATAAATTCTGCCGGAGGCATTGAGCCCATAACCCGATAAATCTCTTTTTCGTTAGCAGGATCTATAAATATAAAGGTAGGATATCCCTTAAGGCCGTATTTTTTAGCAAGAGTTACACCCTCTCCTTTCTCCGCGTCAACTTTATAGTTTACAAACGACGCGTTGTATTTATCGCCAACACCCTTATCGGTAAATACATCTTTTGCCATTACCTTACACGGACCACACCATGTGGCATAAAGGTCAATAAATATAGGCTTCTTTTCTGCCTTTGCTTTCGCAACAACTTCAGACCACGTTCCTTCTTCAAACTTAATACCCTGGCTAAATCCTAGGGTAGCAGAGAGGCAAAGAACAGAAACAATTAATAGTAACTTTTTCATATGTGTATTTTTAATTAGCTTGTTTATGATATGCAAAGATATACAATTTATGTGCCAAAGTACATCTTACTATACATAAACAGCTTATAGCACGTTTTGCTTAGCTTGTATTGTTAAATAGTATTGGTTACTTTTTGGGTGTTTCTACAACCTCCGCATCTTCGGTATCGTTATTTTTATCTTTTTCGTTACCAAGATAGTTAGGAAGCTGCATACCTGCCATATTGAACAAATCGTTTAACGGCGGTACCGATTGCATTAAACCCGAAATAAAGTTAGCTGTAGATGTTTTTCCGTTGGTATTGCTGCCACCTTGTCCGTCCCAAACAGTAATCTTATCAATCTTGATGTTCTTAATAGCCTCAACCTGAGTTTTAACCAGCTCCGGCAGCTTATCAGAGATCATAAGCAATACCGCTTTTTGAGCATCGTTGTTTGCAGCTTTTACGATTTCGGCGAAACCATCTGCCTGCTTGGTAAGAATCTCGTTGATACCCTTTGCCTGAGCTTCCATCTTGGCAAAAATAGCATCAGCCTCTCCCCTTGCCTTACGGCGGAAGGTTTCTGCTTCAGCTTCTGCTTCGATAATAACTTTCTCCTTATCAATCTCAGCAGGAACAACGATGTTGGCTTTCTGCGAAGCACGCTCACGGTCTGCGCGCACCAATTCCGCCTCGCGTTCTGCGGCGTAAGCTTCTTCTAATGCTTTTGCACTTTGTACCTTTTCGGCAGCGATAGCGCGGCGTTGTGCCTCTGCTTCACGCTCACGGCGCACAGCGTCTGAGTTGGCGATGGTTATCTTCGCTGTATTTTCTCCCTCAACCGCGGTAGCGTTAGCATCGGCAGTACGTACACGGGTATCTCTTTGTGTTTCGGCAATACGGATGTCTTTATCTCTGTCGGCTTCTGCCTTACCAATTTCACCAAAACGGTTCTGTTCGGCAACGCTCTTCTTAGCCTCGTTGATAGCCTTTGCTGCCGCTTCTTTACCAAGAGCTTCAATATAGCCCGACTCGTCCTTAATGTCGGTAACGTTTACGTTGATCAATTTAAGACCTATTTTACGCAACTCGAGCTCCACGTTCTGACTAACGTTGATAAGGAACTTATCACGGTCGGAGTTGATTTCTTCAATATCCATAGTCGCGATAACCAAACGCAGCTGACCAAAAAGGATATCTCTTGCTAAATCCTGAATATTATCTAAGCTAAGACCCAAAAGACGTTCGGCAGCGTTAGTCATATTATCCGGCTCGGTCGAGATACCTACGGTAAAGCGGCAAGGCACGTCAACACGGATGTTCTGCTTGCTAAGCGCGTTGGTTAGGTTACACTCTATGGGAATAGGGGTAAGATCGAGAAACGCATAGCTCTGGAATACGGGCCAAATAAAGGCTGCACCCCCATGAATACATTTTGCGGAGTTGGTTCCTCCTTCTTTGTTTTTTCCGGTTTTACCGTAAACAACCAAAATACGGTCGGACGGACAACGTTTGTAGCGCGATAGTATGGCAGCAAAGCTGACAAATATTACTACCGCAAAGACAATAATGATGGTAATTTCATTCATTTCAAACATAGCTATGTATAGTTATTAGTTTTTAATTATTAGTGATTATATAAAGTCCAATAAACAATTATATTTATAAATGAGATAATATTTTGATCTTCAATAAAAGTCTTTAAGTCTTATTGTCTTTAAATCTTATTGTCTTTAAATCTTGGGGTCTATATAATAAAAGCGTATCCTCATATCTTTAAAGCAAATCTAATTGGCTGTTGGCGGGGTTTGCTTACGAACAGGAAATACAACTCCTTTAGCCTTCAACCTGTCTATCAAACCTTGTAACCTTGCTTGCCCCTCTGGGGTCCATACATCACGATTGATATATTCTTGTAATTTTAGTCCAAGCGTATAGCCGTTTCTATCTACCAAAAAAACATCCGCACCACAATCCAGCAAATAGTCAACCACATGCCAATTCATAGTATTAGCCGCAGACATTAGGAAAGTACCGCCCCTACGATCTTGCTGATTAATATCGGCACCGTTTTTCAGCAGAAATTCTATCTTTTTCATATCATCCGACATAATAGCCGCATACACAGGAAGCTCTGCTCTGGTATCATTTAAATCCGCGCCATGTTTAACCAGTAACTCTAGATATTTCATCGGGTAGCTGGATCCGCAACATGTTTCGAGCGGAAGCATATTAAGGGGCATCTTTTCGCTTTCTTCCCGAACTTTATTGCGCTTAGTCTTCATCAAAGGGGATAGCTGGTTAGGATCGGCTCCGTTTTCCAGCAAGCACTCTGTTATTTTATAATCCTCAATCATTATAGCATACATTAGATAGGTAAAGCCTTCTTTTCCGACATGGTTAATCTCGGCTCCCCCGTCAATCAATGCTTTCAATTCCTTTTGCTTGCCGTTGTAAATAGCCTCTGCTATGGGCAACTCTTCATTGTAAAAGTATTCGTCCGGACGATATCCGTCTCTTTTTCTATCCAGCATGTTACAGCTTGCCAACATTCCTACTACTAATAAACCTATTAGTATTTGCTTCATCTTTTATGCTACTTTTTCTACCAGCAAAATATTTCCTTCTATAACGCTTACGATTCTTACCAGCTCTCCGGTTTTAAGAGCATTGCCCCCTGTCATTGCATCGTATTCTCTTATGGCTCCTCTTACGCTAACCTGTATCTTGCCTGCCCGTTCTCTGGCAGCAGGTATCGGAAAGTAAACGGTTGCGGTAAGTCCAACAGTATCTTTAATGTCGATATTGCCGCTTTGTGTAGTTCTACTAAGTAGATAGAACATAAGCATAACAATGGCTACCAGCAACACACCTAAGAAGGTGGCCAAAATTACCAGCCAAAATTTATTTTCGATAGTGTTATAGAACGAGATACCCGTCCACGAGAACCCTAAGAAAAAGTTTATCAGGTTGCGGAATGTAAAGAGCTGAAAAGGGGTTTCTCCCGCTTCAACATCAGCACCTCCCACATCACCATCCAGACCCCCATCAGAATCCATTCCGACAAACGTCATTATCATTTGTACTATAAAAATAATACTCGCAGGTATGGCTATGCACCACATTACCTTCTGAAAAAGATCGAAAGAAGTCCACCAGGCATCCATAATTGGTAGGTTTTTGGTTGTTAAAGGTTAATCTAACAAATATAGTGAAAAAAGAGAAGCCCCCAACCCCCAAAGGGGGCTTTTTGACAACTGTAATAAACATACGATGTGAGACCTGCTATATGTAGTATATCTAGCTGCTGGTTACTCCCCCTTTGGGGGTTGGGGGGCTTCTTTTTGCAAATAAATATACCAATACGCGCAGCCTACAAACACGGCACCTCCTATAATATTACCCAAGGTTGCGGGAATCAGGTTGTTTACGCCAAACTCTGTCCAAGTGGCATCGGCACCCGAAAAAATTCCGGCAGGGATAAAGAACATGTTGGCAATGGAGTGCTCAAAACCCATCGCGACAAAAAGCATTACCGGAATCCATATACCAACGCTTTTGCTGATAATGTCTTTACCAGCAAAGCCCATCCATGCGCCGAGGCATACCAGCCAGTTGGCTCCTATACCCTTCAGAAAAATAGTAAAGAATGATGAATGCGTCTTAACGTAAACGCTATTGTGTAAAAACTCCTGCCAAGGCGAGGCGGTTACAAAGCCCGTTTTATAGGCAAAGAAGTAAGCCACAACTATTGCCCCTACAAAGTTGAACAGGTACGAAAGTCCCCAGATACGCAGCAGCGATGTAGCCTTCAGCTGCTTTTGCATTACGGGTAGCACCATTGCCGCGCAGTCGCTGGTAAAGAGGTCGGCTCCGGCAACGGTAACCATAATAAGCCCGATAGGGAACATGGCTCCACCCAAGAATTTTACTATGCCGGGATTTTCGGCCATCATTGTTGGCGAACCTCCTGCCACCATAAGGTAAAGCAGTCCGCCAAAAGCAATATATACACCGCCAAGTATGGCAATCAAGATAAACTTAGCTGTTGGCATCTTTGCCTTATTTATCCCCGATTGACAGAACTCGTAGGCAATTTCTTTGGGTGTATTGTAGTTAGACATATAATCAGATGTT